>JBGUQT010000113.1:0-6296 GCA_045131275.1 Treponema sp. | reverse complement strand
CGGTTGACGAGGCTCACAACTTCAAGAACCTTTGGGTGGTTCCGCGTCCGAAGAAGAAAGGACAGTCCAACGAATACGCCGGAATCCCCAGCGGAAAGCCCAGCAACCGCGCCTTGAAAATGTTCGCGATGACGCAGCTTGTCCAAAGGAACAACAACGACCGAAACGTGTTCATGCTTACGGCCACGCCGTTCACAAACAGCCCTACGGAAGTTTATTCAATGCTTTCATACATTGGCCGCGAGCGTTTGAAGCAATCTGGAATCGACAGCTTGCGCTCGTTCTTTGAAGAATTCGCGCAAACAAAGCAAGAGCTTGGCGTTACTTCCAGCGGCGAAATCGACACGAAGCAAGTCATGAAAAACTGGAAGGAACTTCCCGCCTTGCAAAGCATCTTGACGGAATTCATCGACAAGGTTGACGGCGAGGAAGCGGGAATCATTCGCCCCAACAAATACACCCACGTCAAGCCGCTTGACATGAGCGAGCTTCAAAAGGAAATGCGCGAAATAGACGAAGCCCGCATGGCTGGAGCCTTGGGCGTGGAATCGACAAGCGCCGACACAATCGTCGCAATGAACAACATGCGCCTTTCTTGCGTCGCGCCGGCTTTGGCCAATCCCGCGATGTATCCGGGCGTGAAGCTTCCGTCAATGCAAGAGCTTGTCGAAACGTCGCCCAAGCTTAAATTCGTTTGCGACGCGATTATCGACATGTATAAGAACAATCCCGAAAAGGGACAGTTCATGTATGTTCCGCTCGGAAAAGACTCGCACGGAATCATCAAAGACTATCTTGTTCAACACGGAATCCCAAAAGAAGCCGTCGAAATAATCAACGGCGAAATAAACAATTCCGTCGAAAAGAAAGAGAAAATCACCGCAAGCTTCAATGACGAAAAGAGCAAGCTCAAAATACTCATCGGAGGCCGCAACACCGCCGAAGGCATTGACCTTAACGGAAACAGCTTTGTGATGTATAACTGTTCCCTCGGCTGGAATCCAAGCGAAACCGTCCAAGCGGAAGGCCGCATTTGGCGGCAAGGCAATTTGCAGGGGAACGTCCACATCGTCTACCCGGTCATGAACGACAGCATTGACTCTGTTCTTTACCAAAAGCACGACGAGAAGATAAGCAGAATAGGCGAGCTTTGGAGCTACAAGGGCGACGCTCTGAACGTCGAGGACATCAACCCAGAAGATTTGAAGCTAGACCTTATCAAAGACCCTCGCAAAAAGGCGAACCTCATTCTTAAAGAGGAAACCAAAGGAATCAAGGCAGAGCTGTCAAGCGTCGAGCTTAAAATCAAGGACTTTGACGACATCGTTGAAAGGCGGCAGCAAATGTCGCTTGACTTTAACGGCGCGAGAGACGCGCTTGAATACCACGAGGGAATCGCAAAAAAAGAAAAGGAAATCGGAAACGAAATTCCCGATTGGCTAAAGCAAGAAATCAAGCGCGACAGGCAAGCCGTAGCAAGGTATGAAAGCGGAAAAAGCCGCATGGACGAAAGGCTCGCCGCTTTGAACCTTGTCACCGACGACGACATAACGGAATACGTTCACGGCCTCAACAACCAAAAGCACAAGCTTGAAAAGCAAATCAAGGACGTTGAGAAGAAATTGCCGGAAATCTTGGCAAAGCTTGAAACGGAGCGCTTGGAGCAAAAGCTCATGGAATACCCGGTTGAAAAGCAGCGCGAAATTCTTGAAGCGGACATTTTGAACAACCTTCGCCCGATGAAGGAAGTTGAATGGGAAGTGAGAACCGCCCGCCACGAGGCCATGCTTTCTGAAATGCTAAAGGCCGGAGACATCACGCAAGAAGAGCACGCCCTTTACAAAGCCGCCGGTTGGGAAAAATATCAAAAGTGGCTTGACGGCGAAATCGACTCGTTGAACGAAACAACACAAACTGTCAAAGTCGCAACGGAAGAAGAGAATCCGACGGCAGAGCCGGTTGAGCAAAGCGAATCTGTTGAAATCAAAACAGCTTCTGGCTTGCCCACAAAAGAGCAGCTCGCCGAGCTTAAAACGCCGGAAATGTCGTCCGCCGCGAAAGAGCTTGCGTCGGACGAAGGCGGCCTCTTTTTTGGTTGCGATACGGAAGATATGTTCGTCAAGTCGCCAGAAACTGAATACGGCGTTCAAGAAACTGTTGACACCGTTCGCGCGCGGCTTATGTCAAATAAGGAAAAGCTTGAAAAAATCGGCTTCAAATACAACGAGGAAAAAAGAAGTTTTGAAAAAGAATTCAATCTTTACAGCGAGGCCACAGGAAAATTTGACAAGGCTTTGTATGAAATTTACGTGGCCGGAGATTGGAAAGGAACGTGGGAAAACGGCGAATACAAGCATGTAAGAAACGACACGCCAATTCTTTGGACTAAAACCACAAATCTGTCAAACGGAACGTATTTTGACGGCGGTGACCCGAACGTTAAGGAAGGTCTTTTTGACGCTTCATTGGGCGACGCGGTGTTGAGCGGCTATAGGCGCGGCGTTGTGGAGCTTGGCGACGCGACAAAGTTCTGGATGGAGCAAGCTGAATACCACAATTACAACCATGCGGCTGTCATTTTCGGAAAAAGAATGGCTAATAGCATGGCAAAAACATTGAGAAATGATGAAGCCGCATATTCAGAATTTATGCATCCATACAGCGTTTCAGACTCAATGCGCTTCAACTACGGAAAGAGCGACCCCTGGCTCACGCCTGACCAGTTGAAGAAGTCCGAAATGAGGCGCGACGAAATTGTTTTGCCGATTCTCAACGGAAAGGAAAGCGGAATGTATAAGGCCTTCAACGACTTCGCCAAGCGGGGAGTGTTCGACATTGTTGGCCAAAAGCTTGACTTGCAGAGTGAAGGAAAAATCAGCGACGAAGGCTGGGCGCAGCTGCGAGCCGCTATGGACATTTACCGCGACAAACGCTTTGAGACAATGCGCTATGTTTTGGTTGACAAAAGCACAGGCGAAATTCGCGACCAGCTTGCCGTTTCAAGCAAAATGCCCAACGTATCTTTGGCGATTACCGGCGCGGACATGTTCAAGAACTTGGTGACGCGCGCGGAGGAAACAAACTGCATGATTTGCGCCGTCCACAACCACCCAAGCGGAAGAACGGAGCCGAGCGTCGAGGACATGGAAACAACGGTCGAATTGAACAAAATGTTCACAAACCAACTGACAGGCAAATCCCTTTTTGCCGGACACATAATCCTTGACCACGGAACATACAGCTTGTATACGAACAAAAACGGCTGGCAAAGTGTCGTCGATTTGGAACGATTGGGAAAAAAGGATTCTATGTTGAACGACAAATTTCCGCTCGCAAACCAAGAAATTTCAAACGGGCAAGCTCTTTCCAGCGTAGCGGAAAAGGTGAACGACATCAACAACTGGAACGACGATTTTGTTCCTGTTGTGTTTACCGGCGGAAACAGCGTTAAGGGAGTGAAACTTTACGACGTTTCGTTCTTCAAAAAGGAAGCGTTTGAAATTAGGACGGAACTGCAATTCGCAGGGCTTGAAGTCGGAGCGGTGAGGGCTTTTCCTGTATACACAGAGGCCTTGTCTCAAAAGCTTGGCGCTATGGCCATGCTTTTTGAAGACAGGCTCGAAGAGCTTGTAAGGCTTAACGCTTTCACCGACGCGGCGCTTCCTGTCGGACAGAACGGAAAATTTAATTCCGTGACTGAAAAATGCGGCGTTAAGCCCGGCGAGGACTTCTTTTCAAAGCATGCTCTGAAAAGCAAGCCAGGCGTTGAGGCAACTTGGGAAAGCCACATCAACCCGGGATTGTTTTCCAAGAACATTGTCGCCATGCCCGACCAAGAGCAAGAAAAGTTCAAAGCAAAAAAATATTCCGGCATGGGCTATTAAAAAGGAGAGTTGAATTATGGAAACCCAAACAAACACGAGCGTCGCCTTTCTTGACGACGATGAAAAGCTTTTGGACTTTGACCGCGTTTCAAAAAAGCGGTTTCTTGCGTCTTACAGCTATTTGACTGAAGAGGAATACGACGCGACAAAAAATGAGCTGAAAAAGCTTGACAAGTCGGCGACGCAAGTTGTAGTTGATCGTCGAATACAAAAGGGGATGGACGTTCTTGAAAGAACTGGAGCCGACATTTCAAAACTTGACTTTGACGGAAAAGAAAAACTTTTAAACGAAACGATGAGTGAACTTGAAAAGAGATGGGAAGAGAAAAAAGACCTTTGCGTATCACGACACGGCATACTTTTTGAAATAAACTACGAGCAGCTCGCCGATTTAATAAAGGCCCGCGACGCTTTCAAAGCGGAAAAAAATCTTGAACAAGCGCCGCTTGAATATTTGCGCCCAAACGCCAAAGCTCTTGAATGGGGCTTTGGCGATGGATGGCACTTCAAGGAAGTCATAAACGGCTACTCAGAATTTGTTGATATGAATGACAAAGATGGCGGGCCAACGAAAATATGTCGTCTTGACATAATGGACGTATTTGAAAGCGACTATGACGCGGCGACGCAATACGAAATTGACACCGGCATAAAAATTTTACAACAAAACCGCGACTTATTTCCCGACACAGACAGCAACAAAATGCTTGAATACGGCGAATTTCCGGCGACTGAGAAAAACCTTAAATGGTTCGCCAAAAACGGCCTTCTCTTAAAGCAGCCGCTTGAATTCAAGTGGGATAAGTTTACAGAAGAACAGTTTGAAAAACTTTATGAAGAAGTAAAAAACAGAAGCGTAGGAGAAGGCTTTAAAGGGGCGGTTGAAATCGGCGGGCTTTCTATTGAAATGTTTAGGCGTTCAGACAATGAAGAAGATGTTTTTGATTGCTGCATTTTTCAACTCGATGGAAAAAATGAATATAGCGAAAAGTTCGGCGTTCCGTATGACCAACCAGATGTTTTCACAGTTCCCTTTAGGATTGTAAATAATGTCAATTACGGCGGGTTCAAGCATAGATTGGAAAAAAACATAATTGACGAAATCGCGCCTTACAAAGAGTTGAGAATCGCCGCTTCACAAAAGACTGTTGACTGGGACAACAAAAAGGCCGTCAAAGGTTATTGGTCGGAGCGTCTTGGCGAAAGGCTTGCGGACAGTTTCGCGACCCTTGACTTCAAGCCGCAAGAGTGGAGCGAGCTTTTGAACAAAGGGGCGGACGCTCGCGAAGCGATAAAGACCGCCGCCGAGGACGCGAATCTTGGCGACAATCTAAATTGGCTTTTGGACAACGTTCCGCAAGAAAAACTGAATGAATACTTTTCCGACAAGCAATATTGCGAAGATGTTTTTGAAGTCGCAAAAGATTCCTTCATAAGAAGCGGTTTTGGAGACAAATACGAAGCGAGTGATATTTATACCGACGCTTTTATAAAGCTGTCGGAGCTTGCGGGCAAGGAAAAAGAAATGCGCGAATTCGGCGAACAACTTATGATTGACGCTGGAATCGCCGTCAAAGTCTTTCCTTACGACAAAGATTCGCAATCTGTTGAAGCCGTCCGCGATTTTCTTGGAGAAATTAACGGATATTCTTCTAATCAAGTCGGAAATGAAGAAGTCCGCGCCTTCATTGACAATATTGGCCGTTCGCTTGACGACGGAAATTATATTATAGTTGGAAGAAAAGACAATCTCGGCTACATAGAATGGCATGATAACGAGCGACCAGAAACAATTACATACTTGCCGGAAATCTTAGCGGAAATTGAGTCATGGGCAGATTATCACAGGACTGGGCAAGATGAAGATTCCGAACAGTATTTGGATTACAACTACATTAAACAGTTAAAACAAAAAGTTGAAAAAACAAACGCCGTAAGAATTGAAAAAGTATTTGACGGAATCCAGTCGGAGCTTGGCAGCGGAAGCGCGCAAACTTTCGCTGAAATGCATGAATGGATTAAAGAAAATTTTCCCGAATGGTTCGACAGAGTAAAAATAATAAACGCCGCGTCAAGAATGATTGAGGGAGCGGCAGATTTTGGAGAACTTTCTGCAGAAGAATTTGACGCTCGATACGGAAACGGAGAAGCGGCAGAAAAAAGAATGGATATTGCAGATTTCGCAGCAAACAGAGTCCTTACAGGAAAGCTTTCTTCTTGGAAAGAAATCCAAAATTTCGTTTCAAGAGAGTCTGAAAAATTCATGAAGGAAACCAAAGCCGAGCTTGAAAAGGAAATCCTTTCTGAAATCAAGGAAAAGTGGACGTTCGGCGACGCGACAGTTCCCGACGCGGTTAAGATTTACAATCCAAAAGATTTTGGCCTAGAGGACAACGGAAAGCTGCACGTCTT
>JBGUQT010000112.1:0-1702 GCA_045131275.1 Treponema sp. | reverse complement strand
ATGTTTGTGATTTTCCGG
Source organism: Treponema sp. (assembly GCA_045131275.1). Taxonomy (GTDB): domain Bacteria; phylum Spirochaetota; class Spirochaetia; order Treponematales; family Treponemataceae; genus Treponema_D. The sequence goes on along the minus strand of JBGUQT010000112.1, from coordinate 1,684 downwards.
GACGGCGTTTCAAGATTGTTAAAACGGGGTCTGTAAAAGATTTTCGGGACATAAAAACCGCCAATCTTGCGGTCAGGAAATTCCCTGAAAAAGCCGACGTTTTGAAAAAGAAACTCAAAATAAAAGACGGCGGAAATATTTTTCTCTTTGCAACAACATTAAAAGCCGGAGAAAAAGTGATAATCCAAGGAGAAAAAAATTAGGGGGGAAAGATGGTCAATATCTTAAACACCTCGCCATATTCTTCGCTCCACGTCTTCAATACAGACTACGGCATCACCGTCACCACCACCCTTTTGTAACTTGTCAGCCTTGGCGTGCCTTTGTCGGTGACTTTCAGGATATAATGTATTGTGCAGGGGGCGGTAACTTTGGGAGCGTGAACGTTGACGTGGCGGATGTTTTCTGCGCCTTCCACGTCGTGATTTTTGCCGTAAGTTCCCGCCTCGGGATAGCAAAACCAAAGGTAAGAGAGGTTGTCGCCGTCGGGGTCGTAACTACCCGTGGCATCAAGACGAAACCACTCGCCGCTTTTAACAGTCAGATTTTCGCTGTGAGTGAGTTTAACAACGGGATTGTGGTTGGCGTGTGCGTAATCCTTTGTGCACCAATCCATTCGCGCCGCAAAATCGTTCTGAAAATCAGCCCTCCAACGCCAAACCGTTGCCTTGTAGCCGCCTGTCTTTTGGGTGCGAACCATCGCCCTGCCATACTCGCCCGAAGCGTAACAATAAAACGAATCCACGGCATTAGTCCAAATGTCGTGTGGCTCGTGCTCAATCGGAATACCACCGTTAAAGCCGTGCAAATCAAGCGTTTCGTATTCGGGAGTGTAATATTTGTAACGTCCGCCCCAACCGCCAAAATCAGGGTGTTCCATATCGTTGAGACCGTTGGGAATCAAGCCCAACCACGACGGAGTGTCGCCCTCCATACCGTAAGCCACGTCGGGATAAATCTCGCCCATCGGCCCGTGGTTTTGCTGAATATTTTCTGCAAGCCACTGATTAGAAATATATTGCGGTTCAGAAGCGGGGTTGTCGTCCATAATTCCGCTCCACGTGGCGTTGCCGTATCCGCCCGGACTCACGATGTAAAAAAGTTCGGGGAAATTTTTGCGAATCCAAATGCCCGAATCGTCTTGGTCGGAGATGGTATAGACGCGGAGTTTGGAGATAAGTTTCTGAGCCTCAGCGGGCTTGTAGTTGTTTTTGATTTTCCACAACGCCTGTGCCAACGTGTTGACACCGCCCCAAACCGAAATCCACAACGGACGACTGTCGTCTTTTTTCAAAGCATTGATAATGAGTTCCGAACCTTCTGAATCACAACCCTTTCCAACGGCTGTCATACCATATTTTGGAAGGCCTTTTTTAATAATCGAGCGCAAATAATCCGCCTCGAGCCAACCCTCCTGATGCAGCAACAAATTCGGCAGCACCTTTTCGTAAGCGTCCACCGCCTTCAAAATAGACTCCGGCGCAACGATGTTTTTCATATGGACGGACGTTGTGGCTATAATTCCCTCAATGTCAATAACATTTGAGTACAGCAACAGTCTAACGATGCTCTCGCCGTCATCAGGTTCGTTCTCAATGTCGGTGAGAACTATAAGACGGTGTTTTTCAATGCCTTGCTGCGCCGATAAAGGCACAGCGAAGAGTACAAAGGTGATTAGGATGAT
>JBGUQT010000111.1:0-22098 GCA_045131275.1 Treponema sp. | reverse complement strand
ACATTCAGCTCGCGCGCGGCTTCTTTGTATTCTTTTAGCGTCTCTGACACAGCATATTCACGCTCGTCTTTAGACAAATTGGCAATTTCTTGCAAATATTCAAAACTGTCAACAAACACGGCTTCGACTTTTTTCTCTTCAACCATAAGACGAGCCGCAAATTCAAATTCCGCAAAACAAATATTAGGGGAGTCGTTTATAAAAATCGGAGCCTCATACAAGCGGCCTGCGGCTGCCTGCAATTTTTGAAAGTCCTTTACAGTCAACATTCCGTTGCGTATTTTTAATAAAGAAATGTCAGACTCCATTGCAAGCAGCCTCGCGCAAACACTGGCGCTGTCATTATATCCGCAAGAAATAATTCCAATTGGTTTTTTACCTTCCACTGCAAACCTTCTTGCAAGGCTTAGAGCACACGCAATCTTGCCGTAGCGTGGTCTGGCAGCAAGCACGACAAATCCGCCCTTTGGCAAAACCAAATCGTCAATTCCAGTTTGAACGTAATACTCAGGATTTTTATAATCATTGTCGTAGCTTCGCTCGATGTTATCCAGGCATTTTGCAAGGCTGTCTTTTAACGGATGATAAATAGAAAAATCAATCTCGTCATTTTTTTTAGGCATAGTCCAATTCTCCAAATTATTGTGTATTTATTATATCACAAATGGCTATAAAATACCGAGAGAATAAAACATCTTTTTATTTTACCCCTCACAGTTACAATTTACAGAACTATTACAAACCTCTTACTATAGCATACGCTAATATAAAAAAAACTTATTTCTTAAAGTAACATAAACACTTCATAAAGCCCTGTAAACCTTTGACAAGTATTTTTTTTGATTAGCATATAAGAAAGTCTTACAAATTTCTATGTATTCTTCTGTAAATGAAAAATGTTTTTTGAAGAGATATTTCGAAAAATAATGAGTTACTGGAAAATCTGATCCAAAAAGAATTTTTGACTTATCATTTACAAGAGAACAAAGTTGTTGATACTTTTTCATTTCAAGACAAGCTGTATCTGAAAAAACATTTTTGTATTTATTGAGCATTTGAGATGTCTTTATAACAGGATTTGAATGAGCTAGAATAACACAGGCATTTGAATATTCATAAAAAAAGGATTCAAACCGATCTGGAAGATCACACTGCTGTGTTCCGCAATGAATTAGAATCGATTTTTCATTGTCATGTGCCCACCGAAAAATCTGATGCAAGGCTTTCTGATGAACAGAATTATCGTCATCCCAATCCTGACCTGCAGGGTGAATCTTGATTCCGCAATAGTCAAAACTTGAAGTTGCACTTTCAATACTTATTCCCAATTCAGCATATTTGGGAACAAACCAAAGATATGGTTTTGTGATTAATTTATTTGATTGATATGATTGTGCATAAGCAATCTCTTCTTCAACAAGATCAAGTTTTGCATCTTCTCTACAACTTGAAGTAGAAGAATAGCGCACTTCTGTTATTCCAGTCAAATTTTGGGTTGACTCAATTATTTCGAACAATTCGAGCGCATCGTAATATATTTCATTAAATTGTCCGATATGAACATGATAGTCAATCATTTTAGAAGATACTAAAAGCCATTGTTTGAAATGATAGATTATGTAAAATCTGCGACCCCAAAAGAAAGAATAAACTAAGCAGTATTCATCTCAAGTTTACTAAGATTTTTATCTAACCAAAAGATAGAGCCTATAAGAATAGGTTAAAAATGCGAATGGAATTCTTATTATTAATACTATTCTTTGCAATTTGCTTTATAAAAGTCATTGAACCCCAAATCAGAAGTCCTAAATACATTCTTCTCTAAGGAGAATTTGCGCTCATAATCTTCAAGAACACTCTCGTCTATATGAATTCTTTTTTCTGCCAAGAACACTAAAAATCTTCTAATTTCCGTAGTAGCAAAAGCATTCAATTCATCTGATGTCATTGCTTTCATTACCTCATAATTATTGAAATACTGGAGGCAGTTAAAATTGAAGCTGCCTCCAACATTTTCCTAGCACTGTTGCCAAACATGATCTTGATTAGTAACAGGACATTTTCCTTCATAATTTGGCGGAGGATATCCACCTCCATGAGATGTTTTCTTTCCACATTTTATGCACACATAATATGTAGGCAAAATACCAGCAAAAAAACCACTCCCCTTTTCTAAGGCATAAGCAGGTTTCATAATGTTTTTCATTGATTTCATATAAAATCCTCCTAATTTTTTATAAAACTTCCAAATTCACTAGCTAAAACAATGTAAAACTTTCCATCATTTTCTTTTTGTTTTCCAGAAAGTTTCATTTGTGTCAACATAATCATAAAACGCTTGGACATCAGACTTCATTCTTTTACTTCCATAAGATTGCCCTCTCTTTTTCAATACATTATGATTTCATACGAAACCCGCTCGAAATGATAGCGTTCTTTTTCAGCATATCTCGGTATATTCGAGTATATCACATATAATTCTCGATGTCAAGGACATTTTTTTGTAATATTCTCGATTACATTGAAGAAATGAAGAAATATTTAGAGTCATTCAGATTGAACATGAAGTATTATCGCGAAAAACGCGGAATTTCACAAACGCAGCTTTCAATTTTATGCGACTGCGGAACAGGCACGATAGGCGGAATTGAATCTGGAAAGGCAAAGCCGTCTTTTGACATGATGATAAAAATTGCAGAAGCGCTAAAAATTACGCCGGCAGACCTTTTTATTCGCGATTCATCAGAAACAAAACAAGCCCTTCGCGAAAAATTAAAAAAAAGCTTTGATTCTATTTTGTCCCAAATCTAATTGGCTTTTTTAGCAATAAAATTTCAACTCGCCAAAGCGCTCGTTCCACTTTGCAACAATTTCAAAAGCTCGGTTTTCTATAATTTCCAGCATATTGTTTAGGATGTGGCTTGGGATTCTTGAATTGTTGTTGCACACAACGCAGTGCAAAGACTTTGTTATCCAAATTTTTGTAGCGTTTTTGTCCGGTTTGCCTTTTGAAATGTGAATATGGATTGGTTCAATTGGCTCGCCTTCGTTTGACCAAAAATATACAAGGTATGAGCCGATGCTAAAAATTTGCGGCACTTTCAAAGCCTCCGCCCCTGGCGAATTTAAAGAAAAGATGAGCGGCTTTCTCTACAAAGTCTTTGTAATAATCCATTTCGGCCTGCGTGTATCCATGATTTTCCCATTCGTACTCAGGAAGAACGCAAACGGCGTCTTTAAATCCGCCTTCTATGGGAGTCTCTATAAATACTTTTACATGCTCTTTTCCGCCGTCGGAAATTATTCCTGAATGGGTTATTTCAGTTTCGTCTGGCAATGTCATATATGGATATATCATACATTGATTATAGCGCATAATAAAAAAAAGCGCCACCCATCAGGCGGCGCTCCCACACTCTCAAGCGCGGCTTTTTTGTTGCCAATCAATTGCTTATTTAAGCAAATCCCGCGCCAACACCTTGGCGATGTTCGGTCTCTTTACCAAGTCGCCCTTGAGGCCTTCTTCGCGGGCCTTGTTGACGTAGGCGGGATCTTGGAAGCTGTACTTAAATTTTGTGTGAACGTCGTAAGTTCCCTTCATCAAGGCGTAGGCGTCCTCGGTCATTACAAGCTCTTCGTCGGTGGGGATTACAAAAATCTTTGTCTTTGAATCGTCGGCGTGGATGTAAGTTTCGGCGTTGCCTGTAAACGACCATTCGTTGCGCTGGGCGTCGATTTTGATTCCGTAGTTTTCCAAGCCGCTGCAAGCCTTCATGCGGGTGATCGGTCCGCGCTCGCCTACGCCGGCTGTCCAAACAATCGCGTCAACGTGGCCAAGCTCGGCCATAAAGGCGCCGATGTATTTTTTGATGCGCAAGGCTTCCATCTCGATGCTAAGCTGGCAAAGCTTGTCGCCCTTGGCGGCGTCGATTTCGATGTCGCGGCGGTCAGAATACTTTCCTGTGATTCCAAGGCAGCCGCACTTTTTGTTGAGCGCCTTATCCATCTCGTCCGCGCTCATGCCGGTCTTGCGCATAATGTAGAAGGGAAGCGCGGGGTCAAGGTCGCCTGAACGGGTTCCCATTACAAGGCCCTCAAGCGGAGTGATTCCCATCGTCGTGTCGTAGCAAACGCCGTTCTTAACCGCGCACATAGAAGAGCCGTTTCCGATGTGGCAAATGATAAGGTTTGTGTCCTTGGGGTCTTTTCCCAAAAGAACGGCGGCTCGCTTGGCTGTGTACAAGAAGCTGGTTCCGTGGAAGCCGTAGCGGCGCGCGGCGTATTTTTCATACCATTCGCGGGGGATGGCGTATTGGAAAGTTTCTTCGGGCATCGTCTGGTGCCAGGCCGTGTCCATAATCGCTGAGTGCGGAACGTTGGGCATAACCTTTTGCGCGGCTTCGATTCCCATGATGTTGGCGGGCATGTGCAAGGGGCCAAGGTCGACGACCTCGCGGAAGCCGTCCAAAACTTCGGGCGTGATCAAAACGCTCTTTGTGAACTTTTCACCGCCGTGCAAAACGCGGTGGCCAACCGCTCCGATTTCGTCCATAGACTTGATGACGCCAACTTCGGGGTCAGTGATTTCTTTTATGATAAGCTCAATCGCCTCTTTGTGCGTGGGGCATGGGCTTGTGATTTCAGTCTTCTTTCCCTTGGCCTTGTGGGTGATGCAGCTGCCCTCGATTCCGATGCGCTCAACCACTCCGTTAGCCATAACCTCTTTTTTGTCCCAGTCGTAAACCTGATACTTGGCGGAAGAAGATCCGCAGTTCAACGTAAGAATTACCATAAGTTCCCTCGATATAATATAGTAAAAATGAGTGAAAATATTGTAGCGCTTTTAGGGCTATATTGCAAGAAGAACGCGCTTATTGCGGGTGTATGCTCTCTTATACACTCGCAAAAGCAACGAGTCAAGGCTTTAAGCGCAAGCGCGCCTTGACCGTTGCTACTCCGCAAGCCAAACCCAGTCGGTTTTGGCTCCGTTCAAATTGTCGTAGTAAAAGTTTGAAAGGTTCCAGCGGTTGCGGATTGCGTAAAAGCTTGCCGGGCGGACAAGGTAAATTATCGGGCATTCTTCCAAAATCAGGCGCTGGTATTCGTCCCAGATTTTTTGGGCGGACGATTTGTCGGCGGTGTAGCTTCCTTCGTTGTACAAAAAGTCGCAGCGGGCTTCCCAGTCAGTGGCGGGCTTTTGCTGGTAGGGATGCCACAAGTGCAAGTTGCCGCTTGACGGCCACACGTTGCTTCCCTGCGAAGGAAAAAGATTGGCGCCCAATCCTATGATTATCGACTGCCAGTCAAAAGTGGCCGTCAAGGACTCAACCATTTTTTGGAAATCGGTTTGGCGAACGTTCACCTTAATGCCAAGCTTTTTTGCCTCGTCGCTTATGATTTGCGCGATGTCGTTTGAAGTGTTGGCCGTGCTTGCGATCGCAAGGTCAAATTCCACCGGCCGCTTTTTTTCGTCAAGCATCGTTCCGTCGGCGCCGCGCTTAAAACCGATTTTATTCAACAAAGCTTCGGCCTTGACCAAGTCAAATTTGTATTCAAGCTGGATGTCGGGATTGTAAAAAGGATTTCCGTCAGGAAAAAAGTCGTACTTGGGATAGGCCAAGCCGCGGTAAGTTTGCGCGATGATTCGGTCGCGGTTAAGGATGCAACTCATCGCCTGGCGGAATTCTTTCTTGCAAAACCAATCGTAAAAGGGCTCGCGCTTGTTTTTTGGATTTTGGTTAAAGGACCACAATTGCGCGCCAAGGCTTCCGTCGGCGTTAAAGACTGTGTAGTCGTTCCCCTGCCCGCGGATCACGTCGTCAAGATTTTCGGGTGTTGGAGAATAGGTTTCCAACTTTCCTTGAGTGAACAAAAGGTATGAAGTGTTTTGGTCGCCGACGATTTGCATCACCATTTTTTGGGCGTATGGAATCGCCTGTCCTTCGGAGTCTTTTTGCCAATAATCCTTGTTGCGCGCGAATACCAGCCGTTGGCCCGGCGAATAGCTTTCTATAAACCACATTCCCATAGACGGAATCGTCTGAACGTCCGAGTCAATGCCAAAAAGATTTTTCACGCCCTCAACGCCGCCTTCCTCTTTGGCCTTTTTGTAAATCCAAGCGGGCTTAAAAGAATCGTTTGTGGCAAGAAGCGGGTCGGCCACGATGCGAGGGAAAACAAAGTCAAAATTTTTGTCGTCAATTTTAACGGCCTTTATGCGGCGGCTTTTTCCGTCAGCCATCGTCACAAACTGGCCGGAATACGCCGAGCTTTGAAAGCGTTCGTCGCCCGAAACCTCGTCATACCACCAAACGATGTCATCGCTTGTGACTGGAATTTTTTTGTCGGAATTGATGAAAGACCAATAAAGGTCGTCGCGCAAAGTCACGTGAACCGTTAGCGTGTCGCGCGCTTGGTCGGTCTCTATCACAAAAGACGCGCAGCGGGGAATCCACTCACGCTTTTCGTAGTCGTAGTCAAAAAGCCAGTCGCTAGTTTGGCCCATAATGCCGGCGCTCTGCGCGTCGCGCTCGGCCACAAGAATGTTGAAGGTCTTGGGGTCCGACATGCAAACGTCGTTCCAGACGCCGCCGACTTGGCCGGGGACAAAGCCTTGGTCCTTGTACGGCTTGGATTGAGTCGCGGTAAAAAATTCGCGCGAGGATTTTTCCTTGGCCTCGGCGATTTCTTCCAGCGTCATCTCGGGAACTTTTTGGCAGGCGCAAAGCGCCGCGGCGCAAACGACCGCGCCCAAGGCGGCGGCAGTTTTAGTCAGGAAAAGCCTTTTAGTTCGCGCGGCAGTCTTAGCCGTTGACCAATTTTTGTTTTTTGCGCGACGATTTTCCGCTTGCGACAACGTTTCCTCCGCTTACATCTTTTCCAAAAACGGAACCAAGACCAAGTCCATCGCTTCTTTCATTACGTCAAGCGTTGACTGCGCCAAGAAAAGGCGCGCGGCCGCAAGCTCTTTTGACTCGGCGTTGATGATTGAACAATTTTGGTAGAACTTGCTGAAAAGCTTGGCCGTGTCGTACAAGAAAGCGGCCACAAGGCTTGGATCCAAATTGGCGGCGGCTTTTGAAACCGTGTCCGGGAAAGAGCCAAGCTGCTTTACAAGCTCCCATTCGTCGCCGCTAGTCAACAACGCGCAAGCCGCCTCGCTTGAGTCGGGAAGCACGCCGCTTTCCTTTGCCTTTGCCAAGATAGAAGAAATGCGCGCGCCCATGTATTGCAAGTAAGGGCCAGTGTTTCCGTTAAACGAAAGAGACTCCTCTGGATTAAAGAGCATGTCCTTAATCGGTGTCGCTTGCAGCATATAGTAGTGAACGGCGGCGAGCGCGACTTTTTCGGCGACCGCGTCCGGGTCGTCCAATTCCTTGTCGCGGCCCTTCTCCTTTATTTCTTTGAGCGCGTCCGCGTGCAGGCTGTCCAAAAGATCGTCCGCGTCGACTACCGTTCCCTCGCGGCTTTTCATTCTTCCGCTTGGAAGGTTGACAAGGCCGTAGCTTAGGTGGAACAATTTCTGCGCCCAGTCAAAGCCGAGTTTTTTCAAAATGTAAAACAAGACTTTAAAGTGAAAGTTCTGCTCGCTGGCCACGACGTAAACCATTTGGTTGAAGGGCCAGTCCTTGTGGCGGCTGATCGCCGTTCCGATATCCTGCGTGATGTAGACGCTGGTTCCGTCGGAGCGGAGCAAAACTTTTTCGTGGTCCTCGCCGTCCTTTCCTTTTCCGACAGCTTCGGTTACGTCAACGCGGGTGGAACCGTCGGCGGCCTTGAAAAATATTCCCATGTCAAGTCCGCGCTGAATCTCATCCTTTCCCTTAAGGTATGTGTCGCTTTCAAAATACAATTTGTCAAACGAAACGCCGGTGCGCTTGTAAGTTTCTTGAACGCCGTTCAAAGTCCAATCGTTCATCGTCTGCCAAAGCGCGCGGACGTCCTTGTCGCCGGCCTCCCACTGAACGAGCATTTCTTCCGCCTTTTGCGCGGCTTCGGGGTGCGCGGTCTCGGGCTTGTCCTTTTCGCCCTTTAGGTACTTGTCAAATTCAACGTAGCAGTTTCCGACAAAGTGGTCGCCCTTGATTCCCAAAGACTCGGGCGTGTCGCCTTTTTCTTGGTGGAATAGTTGGTAGGCCAGCATGCTTTTGCAAATGTGGACGCCGCGGTTGTTGATGATGTTGACTTTGTAAACGTCGGCTCCGGCCTTTTTAAGAATGCGGCTAACGCTTTCGCCAAGCGCGTCGTTGCGCACGTGTCCAAGGTGCAAGGGCTTGTTTGTGTTGGGGGAAGAAAATTCCACCATTACGCGGCGGCCTTCCATCGGCTTTTTTCCGTCGGAGCCAATCGAGCCGTAATCGTTTTTTTGCTCCGCGATTTTTTTAAGGATGGAATATGTTTCGTTTCCCTTGTTGAGCTTAAAATTGATGTAAGGGCCAAGGTTCAAGATTTCGCCAAGGCCGGCAACTTTTACGCCGCCGATTTCTTCCGCTCCCTTAAGGATTTGAGCGACGCCTGCCGAAATTTGCGGCGGGCCCATGCGGAAGGTTTTAGCAAAAGCGAAAAGCGGAATGCCAACGTCGCCCATTTTTGGGTCTGGCGGATTTTCCAAAGTCAAAGAGGCCGCTTGCACGTCGGGAGCGTCGATATTTTTTTCTTGCTTAAACTGATTGAGGGCGGCGCAAACAGCCGCGCGGATTTGTTCTTTAATGTCTGCCATAATGTTCTATATATTAGCAAAAAAGCGGGCTTTGTTCAATGCGGCCTCTCGTAAAGACCTTGATTTTTGGCATATCCTATGGTAGAATTTCGTTTATGAAAACGAAAATTTTCTTTTTGGCCGCGGCTTTGGCCGTTTGCTCCAGCCTTGTCTTTGGAATGGCAAGGAACGACAAAAAGATCCAAGTGACGGGCGTTCTTGAATTTTACGGAAACGGTCCCTTTGCCCGCTTGGGCCTAAAGGCTCAGGACGGAACCTTGTACTACCTTGACGCAAAAGAAGGCGACCAAAAAAAATTGGGAGACCTGCACGGAAACATAGTCCGCGTGGACGGAACGCTTTCGGACAAAGGCGCGCCGCTGGAAATGGCGGGAGCGATCGCGATTGAAGTCAAGGAGTGGAAAAAATTATGAGCCTTGCAAAGAAAGTTAAAATTTTAGCGTCGGCCCTAGCGCTGGCAACCATCCTTTTTTGGGCTTGCGACACTTCCGATACGTACATACCCGCAGGACAACACCCGGCCAGCGCGATGACGCAAACGCAAAGCGCCAGCGCGGGAAGCAAAGCGACGACAGTTGAGCCGACAACAAAAACCCTAGTCTTGACAGGCGCCAAGGGAAAAACAATTTGCATGGCGCGAACAAACGCCGTAGGAAGCGCTCTCGCAAAAGAAAATTCAAGAATAGCGAAGATTTCTTCCGGAGCCTCCGCGAGCGCGGCAAAAAGCCTGGCGTCTTTTTCCGACATCTTGCCGGATGCCGCCGTTCCGTCCTTTGATTTTGACGGAACAAACGACCCCCACAAGAAAATTTACGACGCCTTTCTAACAGAATTAAAAGAAGCGAAAAAATCCGCCGCCCTCTCAAAAAGCTTGGCCGCTTCAGAAGCGCAAAGCGCGGTCAAAAATTACGCGCCCGGCGACACGGAAACTTTTTGGGCGCTCAACCCCAAAACTTTTAATTCATTCAATGAAAAGACATTCATGCTGCTTTCGTCGGGAGACAACTACAATGTTTGGGTGGACACAAGCGACAAATATTACAAACAAGACACAAGCGCCTTTACGACAGCCGCGCTAGATCTTGGAACAAACTTCATTAACGGCTACGGTTTGGTAAGCCACATTTACGGTCAGCCGGCCAACAACATATACAACGCTAGCGACGGCCATGTGTACGGTCCGATGGCGACCGCGTCAAAAACCGGCCTAAAAATCAACATTATGCTTTACGACATGTTGGAGGTCGGCAAAGTCTATGGCTTTGTCTATCACGGAGACGTTTATCACTTTGAAGGCGGAAGCGACTATAAGCATGGCAGCAACGAAGGCCGCTTTGTCTACATAGACTCCCAAACAACAATAAAGCAGCCATTGGAAGCAAAGTCCACCGCCCAGCACGAATTTTCGCACACGATTTCCAAAAACCAAAAGGCTCTCAAAAGCGGCAAAGACTGGACTTACTGGTACGGAGAGCTTTTGGCCATGATGTGCGAGGACATGATGCAAAACTACTTGGGAATAAGCGACTCCGAAGTTGACGGAAACATGTCATGCACGCCAAAGGCCCGCCTTCCGCAAGCCAACGCCTTGGCTTGGCGCAACGGCATATCGGGAGAAGATTCCTTGGCCTACGCGTCGATCTTCCAATTCGGCGCCTGGCTAAGCAGAACTTTTGGCGGAGCCAAGTTCATAAAGGAGCTGTCTCAAAACGCGTACGTGGACATGGAATCGGTTTTAAACGCCGTCAACGCGATGGGCCAAAAGCAATACACGCAAGAGACCTTGTTGCAAGAATTCGCCAGCGCCCTGACTGTGTCGGAAAGCGGAAAAGGCCTTAACAAAGACGCCGCCACATACCCCGGAAACACCGACTACACTTGCGACTACACCGACGCGGACGGCCAAACCCACACTTACGAATACCCCATCACAGCCATAAACCTGTGGGACAACTTTTACGGCTGGTGCGACACGGCGACATCCAAATACTCCTACTACTGCTCGAACAAAAGCATTCCATTTGACAGCCTTCCTGCGGCCAACTTGTACAAAAAAGCCAAATGGACGGGAGACAAGCCCACAGTGGCCTACTTGGGCCCATTTTTGTTCAAAAGCGGCTCAATTCACGCGAATCTCGGCCCATACGCCAGCATGATTTTCAGCATGGGAACGGCGGATTCCGACACCGTGTCAATCGACTTTACCTGCGTCGGAGGCGTCTGCTTTGGCGACACTGTCACGATTTGGACAAAGGACTAAAAAGGAATGGCATTCAAAGCGCTAAAACAATTCTCGATAACGCTCGCATTTTTTGCGGCGCCGCTTTTTGTCGGCTGCTTTAACGGTTCAAGCGGTTTTGACTACGGCCAAAGCCCCGCGAGCTGCATGATCCAAACGCAGGCCGCTTACGCCTCGTCGCAGCCCATCACAGTGAACGCGGCCACAAAAAGACTCATCTTGTCGGGCGTTAAGGGCAAAACAATTTACATGACAAAAACAAACCCCTTAAGCGTTGCGTTAAAAAAAGAAAACACCCGAGCTGCAAGCGCGAGCGTCGGCGTTTCCGCAAGCATTGTCGAAGCACCCGAGATTTCGCGTCAGGCGGAGCGGGATCCCCACGCGCTCATCTACGAAAATTTTTGGAGCAGCCTAAAAAATTCCGCCTCCATGTCAACGAGCGTCGCGCCGTCCGCTCCCTCCAACGTAAAAAATTATGCCGTTGGCGACACGGAAACGTTCAACACAAAAAAACCGGATGAAGATCCAGAGAAGAACCTGAATATCATCGAGCCAGAAGAATACGAGCTGCTCGTTTCGGAAGACGACTACTATATTTGGGTTAATAAAGACGACAAGCATTACAACAAAGACAAAAGCGCCTTTAACGAATTAGTCAAAACGCTTGGAAAAAAATTCATAAACGGCTACAAGCTCGTAAGCCACATTTACGGAGAGCCGACAAAACATATTTACCTATACGATCCCGCTACCGAGACCTTTACCAAGGACGAAGCCCTTACAACATATTCCAGGACCGGAGAAAAAATAAACATTCTCCTTTACGAAATGCTGGAAATAGGCGGCGTATACGGCTTTGTAAACCCGATAGATTTCATCAAAGGCTATGAAGGAAGCAACGAAGGCCGCTTTTTGTACTTGGACAGCAAAACGCTTCTCGAAGAGCCGATGGAAGCCTACTCAACGTCCCTCCACGAATTTTCGCACGCGATATCTTTCAATGTAAAAACGCTTGAGCAAGGCGTGGGATGGACTTACTGGTACGGAGAGTTTTTGGCCCTGCTGTGCGAGGACATGATGCAGGCTTATTTGGGCGTAAGCGATTCCGACGTTGACGGAGACCTAGGCAACACGCCCAAAGGCCGCCTTTGCACGGCCAACTACACCGACTCATGGGGCTTCGGCCTTACCGGACAGGCGTCTCCGACCTACGCCGCGGGCTTTTTGCTTGGCTCTTGGATAAGCCGAAAATTTGGCGGCGTAAAATTCATACGGGAATTGGCTCGGAACAACTCGGTCGACATGAAATCCATTTTGGCCGCGCTTCAGACGGCCGCCGGAAAGTCTTACACAGAGGCAAGCTTGCTGCAGGAATTTGCGGGCGACATGCTTGTTCCATCCGCCGGAAGCGGCCACAACCAAAACGCGGAAACATACCAGGGAAACGCGCTTTACACTTGCTCGTACACAGACAGCGCGGGACAGGCGCAAACTTATCTCTACCCGATCACCGCCATAAATTTGTGGGAGCCGTTTTACGGCTGGTGCGACATTTCGAACCTTTCGAATATCAAGGGAAAAAACTGCATAGACAACGCCTCAATTCCTTTCACCGGGCTTCCGGCAAAAAACACTTACAGAAAGCATAAGTATTGGGAGGATAATCCGCCCAGAGCGACGCCCACGACTGCCTACTTGGGCCCGCTTTTGCTGAACAACGGCGGAACATGCTTTAACATCGGCCCTTACGGCTCAATGCTTTTCAAGCTTGGAACGGCCAGCGACGACACCGTGGCCATCGACTTTACCTGTGTTGGCGGCTACAGCTTTGGCGACGTGATTACAATCTGGGTGAAGTAGGAACGGTATGTCGCGCGCTCCATTTTGCTATAGGAAACGATTAAACCGCCCGCTCACGCGGGCTGGCAATCAAGGTGCAACAAAAAAGCGCAACTTTTTTGCGAATTTTGTGTAACCAAAAGCCGCTTCGTTTGCTTAATATACAGTTACAGGCAAGCAACAAAACATAATGAAAAACCTCCAGGGCGGCGGCTGTTTTCTCTCCTTTACAGCCGCCGCTTGTTTTTTAAACTGGACGTTGCCTGCAAAACGGCGCTTTACAAAATCCAGAAAGCGCATTATAATAGTTCAATTTTTTAGATGATAAACACGACGCATAAGGAGGAAATTTATGGCGTACTTTTTTGAGGAACCGTCCCACACATTCGACGAGTATTTATTGATTCCGGGCTACACTTCGGCGGACTGCATTCCTGCAAACGTTTCGCTTAGAACTCCGATAGTCCGCTACAACAAAAAGGCGGGCGAGAAGTCGGCGCTTTACATGAACATTCCGATGGTCAGCGCCGTAATGCAGTCGGTTTCAAACGACAAAATGGCCATCGCCCTTGCCAAAGAAGGCGGAATCAGCTTTATCTACGGATCGCAGACAATCGCCGACCAAGCCGCGATGATCGCCCACGTAAAAATGTACAAAGCCGGCTTTGTTTCTTCCGACACCAACATTCGCCCCGACCAGACCTTGCAAGAGCTTTGCGACAAAATCGAGCAGACGGGACACTCCACCGTCGCCGTAACGGAGAACGGCGAGCACAACGGAAAATTGATGGGAATCATCACCGAGCGCGACTTTAGAATGAGCCGCTGCAACCCCAGCGACCCCGTAAGCAAGTACATGACTCCCCTCAAGGATTTGGTCACCGGCCAAAGCGACATCACGCTTGACGAAGCCAACGACCTTATTTGGGAACGCAAAATCAACCAGCTTCCGATCGTTGACAAAAACGGCAACTTGCAGTACTTGGTTTTCCGCAAGGACTACGCAAGCCACGAAGAGCATCCGCTGGAACTTTTGGACGACAAAAAGCGCTACATCGTCGGCGCCGGAATCAACACCCGCGACTACATGGAGCGCGTTCCCCTTTTGCTAAAGGCTGGAGCGGACGTTTTGTGCTTGGACTCGTCGGAAGGCTTTACCGAATGGCAGCGCCGAGCGCTTAAGGACATCCACGAAAACTTTGGCAAGGACGTAAAAGTCGGCGCCGGAAACGTAGTTGACGCCGAAGGCTTTAGGTTCTTGGCCGAAGCGGGCGCGGACTTTGTAAAAATCGGAATCGGCGGCGGATCAATCTGCATCACCCGCGAACAAAAAGGCATCGGCCGCGGCCAAGCCACCGCTACCATTGAGGTTGCCAAAGCCCGCGACGAATACTACAAGGAAACGGGAATCTACGTTCCGATTTGCTCGGACGGCGGAATCGTTCACGACAACCACATAACTTTGGCGCTTGCGATGGGCGCGGACTTTGTAATGCTTGGCCGCTACTTTGCGCGCTTTGACGAATCTCCGACCAACAAGCTTATCGTAAACGGAAACTATGTAAAGGAATACTGGGGCGAAGGATCGAACCGCGCCCGCAACTGGCAGCGCTATGATTTGGGCGGCGCCAAGAAGATGGCCTTTGAAGAAGGCGTTGACTCTTACGTTCCCTACGCAGGAAGCTTGCACGACAACGTTCAAATCACCACAAGCAAAATCATCCACACAATGTGCAACTGCGGAGCGGTTTCAATCCCCGAGTTGCAGGAAAAAGCCAAGCTTACTTTGGTAAGCCCGGCCAGCCTCCGCGAAGGCGGCGCCCACGACGTTGTGGTCCGAAACACGTCAATTAGAGCGCAATAAAAAAAAGCCGGCCCAAACGGGTCGGCTTTTTGATTTATAGGACAAACTCGCGCTTAAACTCTAAATTGGCCAAGCTCTTTTCCGATGCTGTCAATCGCGTTTTGCATTTCGCCGGCAAGATTCTTAAGCTGGTCGCTGACGTTTGAAATCAACGAAGCCCCTGTTCTCATCTCGTCCATTTCGCTCTTGATTCCGCCCGTGGCGTTTTCCAGCAATTCAACCTCGCGCAAGATAGCCTCGTTTCCTTGAGACATTTCCTCAGAGCTTTGCTTTACTTGGCTTGAGTTGTTGTTCAAAACGTTCAGCGCCTCGTTGATTTGCGCCGAGCCTTCAAGCTGCTCGCTCATTGCGCCGCTGATTTCGTGAACCAAGGCATCGGTTTCGGCGATGCTGTCGCTGACGGCCTTGAGCGCGTCCTGCGAGCTTTTGCTGGCCGAAACAATTTGGTCAACCGATTCTTGGATTGTCTTAAGCTGGGCGCCGATCGTCTTTGTCTGGGCCGAAGAATTTTCGCTAAGCTTTCTGATTTCGTCGGCTACAACGCTAAAGCCCTTTCCGGCCTCGCCGGCGTGCGCGGCTTCGATGGCAGCGTTCATGGCAAGCAAGTTGGTCTGGCGCGCGATGCCGCTGATTACGCTGTTGGCGGTCTTTAGCATTTCGCTTTGCTGCTGAACGTCAATAACCATTTTGTTGACTTCTTCCTGCTTGGCCACGCCTTCTGTGGCGCCCTTTTGCAAGACGGTGAAAGAGCCGGAAAGCTTTTCCACCGAGGCGTTTACGGAATTGATGTTTCCGATCATTTCTTCAACGGCGGCGCTGGCCTGGCTTACGCTTTGCGCCTGGTTTTCGACCATCTTGGTCATTGAATCGATGTTGCTTGAAATTTGGTTTACGGCGCCGGCGGTTTGGTCAACCGACTTGGACTGCGACTCCAAGCCCTGTCCCATCGACTCGATGTTGCCGATGATTTCGTTGATCGAAGCGACCGTGTTTTGGGTGCAGTCGCGCAAAGCCGTTCCTGTGTTCACCAAAGCGTCGTTGGAATTCTTTACGTTGCCAACAATGCCCTGCAATTTTTGGATAAAATTGTTAAGGCTTGCGACAAGCTCGTTCATGACCTTTAAGGCGCTGTCGCTCTTTAGCTTTACGCGCTGGGTAAGGTCGGCGTTTCCGCTAGAAAGCTCGTCAACAGCTCCCTTTAGCGTTTTGGCGCTTATCGCGACGTTCGACGTGTAAAAGACTACAAAAATCAAAATAACGGCGACAAGACAAATCGCGATTGGAGTTACCGCGGCGGACAAGAAAGCCAACGGCGTGTAGTCATACTTCATCACCATGTACCAGTCGATAAGCTTGAGCGGAGCGATCAAGAATTCCGCCTTGGGAGAGGAAGCGGTGGAGATCTCGACAGGAAGCGCGTCAAACTTGGCCAATTCCGGCATCTTTTTCTTGACTGAAATATGGTCCTTTAAGATTGACTGGTCGGCGGCGCCGGTAATTTCCAAACTGTCGTTGTAAAGGTACATTTCAACGTCTTTGGGGATTCCCTCGTACATGCTGTTGATAAAATCAGTCAAGGGAATTCCAGTTCCGGCAATGCCGATCGGAGTGCCCTTTTCGTTGCGGACAACGGCGTTCACCCAAAGCATGGTGTTGTTCAAGTCGGGGTTGTAGTTTATGTTAAAGTTGTACTCTTGGGTTTCGTACATCGTCATTCGATACCAGTAAGTGTCGGGATCGTTGGGGTCAAGCGTGTAGGCGTACTTCATGTCGCTCCAAAACTTGTGGTCCTTGTCGCTTACCCAGAAAATCGACTTGCTCAAAAAGGAGCCCTGGTAGGCCAAAAGCTCAACCTGGCCCATGCGCGCGGCCTCTTCGTTGTCAGGGTTCATCAAATAGTTCTTTACAAGCGGAGAGCGGACCATTTGTCGAACAAGGGTCAGCTGCTCGTTTAGGTTGGACTGGAATTCCAGGGTCTTTATTTCCGCGGAGTGGACAAGCTTGTTGTCGGCCTTGCTCCTAAAATCGCGCTCAGCCCAAAAAATGGTCACTACGACCGTAACTGCGACGGCAACCACCGCCGCGACAATCACCTTTAATTTGAAGTTCTTCATACGTCCCTCGTGATGTTTATAAATATAACATCTATTTTACACTGTTTTTTAAAAAATTCAAGCCAAAAATCGCCCGCAAGGCCAAAAAGCCAACGCTTGTTTTATAGAAGAAAATGTTGTATA
Source organism: Treponema sp. (assembly GCA_045131275.1). GTDB lineage: Bacteria > Spirochaetota > Spirochaetia > Treponematales > Treponemataceae > Treponema_D. The sequence goes on along the minus strand of JBGUQT010000111.1, from coordinate 5,200 downwards.
ATGGAGTGAACCATGGCAAAGAACGCTAAGAAAGACGAACTTTCTCTTACGGGCGAACGCAAGGCTGCGAAAATCTTTTACGGGATTATGACTCCCGCGATCATGGTCAGCGTGGCGCTCACTTTTTTTTCGGCATACAAAGCCTACCCCTTTCCCAGCTCATATTTTTTGGTTGTTTGCGCGGCGATTCAAATTGCCGGCTGGGTGATAGGAATTGCGGCCACAAAAAAAATAGTTCAAAAAGCAAAGGAACTTATAGCCCAGACAAGAAAAGTCAGGGAAATGCAAGACCGGCTCATAATGAGCATAGCGGATTTGGTCGAATCAAAGGACCCCTTTACAGGACAACACGTTCAAAGAACTGCTTGGTATGTGGACCGCATTTGCAAAAAAATGATTCAGATGGGCTGCTACCCGGACGAATTGAACGAACACACCGCCGAAGTAATGAGAAAAGCCGCTCCGCTTCATGACATGGGAAAGATAAGAATTCCAGAAACGATTTTGGAAAAACCGGGCAAGCTGACCGACGATGAATTTAAAATCATAAAAATGCATCCGCTTTGGGGCGAAGAAATAATAGACAAAACTTTTTCGGGCATAGAGGACAGCGAATTTACCCAGTGCGCCTTGATGATGGCCCTTACCCACCACGAAAAATGGGACGGCACCGGCTATCCCCTTCGCTTGGCCGAAAAAGAAATTCCCTTGTGCGGAAGAATCATGGCGGCGGCGGACGTGCTTGACGCGCTGTTGACGGTTCGTCCCTACAAGCGAGCCTTTACGATTGACGAGGCGATGAACATTTTCGCCGACAATTCAGGAAAGCATTTTGACCCGCTTGTCGCCGAAGCGGTTCTTGAAATCGAGACGGAAATCGCCTACCTTCAAATCGAGGCCATCAATGATTCGACAATTTACGAGGCCAAGAGGGAAGATTCGGGCCTTTACAAAAAGGCGGAAAACGACTCCTAGGCCTCGACAAACTTAACCTTTAAATTTGGAATGTCCACGCTCTTGACCTTAAGCGTTACTTTGTCGTTAAGGTTTAGTTTCTTTGACGGAGCGAACATAGTCTGCTGAGCCAACGACGGAATCATAAAAATCGCTTCGTCACCCTTAAAGTCAACGCAAACGGCCTCGCCGGTCCAATCTGGGTTTTGCAAAAGGTAAACAAGAGTCCAGTGCAAGTCGCTTTTTCGCTCGGCCTTTTTGCAAGCGTAGGCGGCTTCGTCTCCGGCGGCAAGGCGCTCAAGCATGCTGTCTTTGTCTATGAGCTCGCGGCCGTCCAAAAAAGCGCGCAGCTGCTCGTGGCACAAGAGGTCTCCGTAACGGCGCAAGGGGCTTGTGACTTGGCTGTACATTCCAAGGCCCAGGCCTGCGTGCGCGCTTGGAGTCACGCCCACGCTGCGGCGATGCATGCACTTTACGGTCTTGAATTCGCCCGCAAGGCCGTCCGGCAAATCCTTGGGAATGTCGGGAGCCTCTTGGCTTACGTAGACAAAGGGAATCTTGTTGGCAAAAGCGAAACGCGCCGCGCCTTCGCCGGCCAAGAGCATCATCTCGCGCACAACCTCGGAGCTTTGCGGATGGACTTCCGGCTCGATGAAAACCTTTTTGTTTTCGTCAAGGCGAATGTGGACTTCGGGCAAATCGATTTCCACGCTGCCGGCCTTTTTGCGCCGCTCCAAATTGCGCGCGGCTATTGCGAACAAATCCTTTAGCTCGCCGTCCTTAAGCTGGTCGGCGGCCTGGTAAGTCAAGCGCTTGACGTTTACCAAAGTTTTCATCACTTGACATTCTTCTATGGTTCCGTCGTCGTTAAGCGAAAGGCGGAACGAAAGGGCGCGGCTTTTTGCCGAAAGCCCCAGCGCGTAGTCTTCCAAAGAATCTTCGGCCAACATTCTAGCCGCGCCGTCCGGAATGTAAAGGGTGGCGCCCCGCCCCATCGCGGCCTTGTCTATCGGGCTTTGCGGAAGAATCGCGCTTGCGGGGTCGGCGATGTGAACCCACAAGTATTTTCCGTCAAAGGCGATCGCGTCGTCGGGATCGCTTGACCATTCGTTGTCTATCGCGTAAGAAATTCCCGGGACTTCATAGCGTTCCTCCTCTGGCGGAGAGGAAAGCGAGAGCGAGGCCGACTGCATGGAAAGGCCCCAGCGCGTCGGATACGGATTTTTTGTGATTTGCCAAACGCCTGTGTCAAGCAAAAGCTTGTGGGCGTTTTCGGGCGTGGCGGCCAAGCCGATTTCTTGCATGACCTTTGACTTGTCGATTTTTGCAAGCGCGACGGCCTCGACTTCGCCCATGTATTTTGAGTCGCCAGCTTCCAACGCCTTTGCCTTAAGCCGCGCGATAAAGGCCTCGCGGTATTCCGCTTCGTGGGCTTTTTCGTCGGCCTTGCTTTTTAGCGTCTGGATTTCATCGGCGGAACGAGGGGCAAAAACAAGCGCGCCGTTTTTTAGATCTTCTTCCGATAGAGAAAATTCAAAAGACGAGCGGAGTTTTTCAAAATAAAAAAAAGCGGACTCGGCGGGCGCGGCGGAATCAACCAAGCCCAAAAGTTCCTCAAAAGAAATTTTTTGTCCAGCCGTGGACTCGTCGCTTTGCAAAAGCTCGTAGGCTTCGGCGATTTTTTCATCCGCTCCGTCGGCGCTAAAATCCAAAAGCGCGTCCAACGCCGCGCCTTTTGCCGGAAGCGGAACGATGTCCTTTTCGCGGACTTTTACCGAGTCATATTTGGCGGCCTTTCCTGTGTCAGTGGCCGCGGCCGTTCTATATTTTATGACGAACTTGTCGCCTTCGATTTCTGTTATTACGGCGGCGTTCTTTTTGTACAAAACCGCTTGATTTTTTTCTAACATATCTTCATTATAATAGAAACAGGAACAATATGGAAGAGAGCGCTTTTTTTATCGGAAATTATTCTCAAAGCGGCCGCGAAGACCTAGAAGACCTTGAGCTTTTTGACCAAGTAAAGGGAATCGGGCTTGGCGCCTTTTACGCATGCCCAAACCTAAGCCGCGTGGTTCTTAACAAAAACCTAAATTACATCGCGCCGCTCGCATTCGCCGCCTGCCCTTCCCTAAAAGAAGTCGTCGCGGACTCAAACATCATCGCGCTGGCGCCAAACGCTTTTGCGCGCGATTGTTCGCAAGACCAAAAAACGGCGGCTTTTGGCGCAAACGACAACTCTTCGCAAGACCAAGAAGCGCGCGACTTGGCGCGAAAAATACTTTTAAAGAACGTGTCCTACAAATGCGAAGACGGAATCGTATACAACGCCAAGTGGCGCTCCCTTCTTTTTGCGCAAACGAAAGACTTGCGCTCGCTTGCCTTTCCGCGCGGAACAAAGTCGATCGGCTGGCACGCCTTTGACGGCTGCGAGGCCTTGGAAGAAATCGACATTCCGCCGACAGTCGAATGGATCGGCGAGCGCGCTTTTGCAAACTGTTCCGGCCTAAAAAAAATCGCGCTTACAAAAAGCGTCCAGCAAATCGGCCAAGCGGCCTTTATGAACTGCCGCTCGCTAGAAGAATTTAAAATCCCAAAAGGCGTGGAGCGAATCGAAGCCTTTACCTTTTCGGGCTGCGAAAAATTGCGCGCCGTGGAATTCCCTTCCAGCGTAAAATGCGTGGAAGAAAAGGCCTTTGAGTTTTGTTCTAGTTTGGAAAAAGTCACGGTATCAAAATGGTGCCAGATGGAAGACGGCGCCTTTGACAAGGGCGTGGAAATACACAGAATATAGAAAAAATAAAAAAAACGCTCCCGGGCGCGGATACGTCTGTCGGCACCGCTAGCTAGCGTCGCTCCACGCGCATTGCGCCTTGAAACTATTTTACTATGCCGCTATCGCGGCATGCGCAATGCGAGTGTTGCCGCAGCCGCCCCGCTTCCTCGCGCGTTTTTTTTATTTTTACAATCATCTATGGTTTCTCAACACATCCACGAGATGGCTTCCGGCGCCCAAAAGTTCCGGCCGTTCGGAAATTTCAAGCGCGTAATTTTTAAAAAGATCAAAGGTTTCGTCGTCCATCGCGTTAAGCTCGCGGCGCATGTAGTCGGCCGGTCCGTCCGGCGAAAATATTTTTACCCGCTCAAGGCCGCTCTTTTCTTGCAGGGCGTTTATGTCTTCCAGTCTAACGTAGGAATACAAGTCGCCGTCGCGCGAAATCGTCTTAAAGGATTTGTCGATTTGGCCAGCCGCGATGTTCTCTTTTATTTTGTTTTGGCCAAAGCAGTATTGCGTGACGGCGTATTCGTTCATCGTGTAGGCGCAAAAAATCAAGCCGCCCTTCTTTGCGACGCGAGAGGCTTCGGAAAGCGCTTTTAGTTTGTCTTCCTCTGTGTGAAGGTGGTAGAGCGGTCCCAGCATCAAAACAATGTCAAAAGTCGCGTCGTCCAAAAAAGAAAGGTCGCGGGCGTCGCCTTGCCAGCACTTTACTTTTTCGTGCTTGGCGCGAAGTTTTTCCAAATTGCTTTTTACAAGCTCGACGGCTGTTACGTCAAAGCCTTGCCTGCTAAGGGGAACGGAGTAAGCGCCGGTGGCCGCGCCGACGTCCAAGATTTTTAGCGCCTTGGCGGCGGCCGCTTTTTGGTCTTGCGAACCATTTTCGTCCGCGGCCGCCTCTTGGCCTTGCAAAGCCTTTTCGTTTGCCGCGGCCAAAATGTTTTTCATTGTAACAAAAAATTCAACTTGGCCGTGCCGCGTTTTAAGGCGGTGGTCCTCGTCGAATTTTCCGTAGTACTTTTCTAATTCAGTCACTTATTCAGTGGGGCGCTTTTTGAAAGACTTGCTTTCCAAAATGGCCTGGCCTTCGCCGACCTTTTGCTCCATCATCGCGCGAACCTTGAGCGGCAAGCCGAACAAAGTGATAAAGCCCTGCGCGTCCTTGTGGTCGTAAAGGTCGCCAGTGGTAAAGCTCGCGATGCTTTCATTGTACAAGCTGTACTTGCTGCCCGAACCGGCTCCACGAATCATTCCCTTGTTGAGGTAAACTTTGGCCCAGCCAGTAACGGTTTCTTCAGTCTTGTTGACAAAAGCCATCAATGAATCGAACAAAGTCGTGAACCATTTTCCGTCGTAAATCAATTCGGCGACCTTGATTGAAATCTGCTGCTTGTAGTGGTATGTGTCGCGGTCAAGGCAAATGTGGTCCATCATGCGGTGGGCAAAGTACAAAATCGCTCCGCCGGGAGT
>JBGUQT010000110.1:0-3594 GCA_045131275.1 Treponema sp. | reverse complement strand
AGCTCATCAACGACAGGCGGCAGGACTTGGTCGCCTTCCAATCGGAAACCATAAGAAAATTCAACGACTTGATTTCCGCGACAAGCGGCCTCAAAGAAAAGCTCAAGACGACCGAAAGCTACGAAAGCTATCTTGAAGAGCGCGTGAAAAACATCAACCTTGAAAAAGAAGTCAACATGCTTCAAGAGCAGCTTTACAAGGAAAAGGCGGAATTTTCCCAATTCATTATCAAGATAGACAATTTCTTGACGACGAAAATCGGCGACATGAAAGACAAAATCGAAGAGCTTCACTCCGCCGACAACGTTATAAAGCAGAACATTGACGACTTTAAGGAAGAAATCAAGGCCATGTTCGCTCAGCAAACCGTAAAGACCGACAACCTTATTACAGAGTCCGCTGACCAAATCCGAAAGGTTTCAGACAGCAACATAAAGGGAATGAAAGCGGAAGCGAACGAAATGATTAAGGCCTACACCGAAAAATGCCAGGAAAACTTGCAAAAAGTCCAGCAACAGTCAATCGACTTTTTAAAGCAATGCTCCGACCAACACAAAAAGCTTATCGAAAAAGTTCCGTCTGTGGCCGCAAGCAAATTTTCGACAAAAGACATCGTTATTTTCGCGATGGCCGCCGCGTCGATCTTGTTCGGCGCGGCCCGTTTCTTTCTTTAAGAATATGAAATCGACATTGTGTTTTTTCGCTCGACCTTGCGCTCCGACTTCATTTCTCGAAGCTGTTGTTCCTTGTAGAGCGAAAGAACCGTGTCGCGGGGAAGCTTTATGTAGCTGTTCTTTTCGTCCATCAAAGTGATTGAATTACCTTCTTTTGAAGCGGAAACGACGCGAAGCTCTGAAAAGAGGACAGAATTTTTTCCTTTTCCGAAAAGAGCGTCGGATTGAACGTCGATGTTTTTCAAAACAGAGCCAATCCGCAAGTTTCTGTCCTGTCCATTCTTTACAAGCGCTTGGTCGTTTTCAACTTTTTGGCCTTCGCCGCTTATCGTGTCAAACATTGGCCGAGCTATGTATTTGGCCGGAAAATTCTGTTTGATTTTTTCTTCATTTAATGGAACGCATTTAACGGCCTCATGGTAGATTCCGGCGATGACCATGTTTAAATTCTTTTCTTCTCTGGCCATTTCATTCAATAGCGCCTGCGTTTTGGCTTTCTCGTCTTTGCTCATTTGGTCGATTATCATTTTAGCGGCTCTCATCGCGTCGCAAGGGCTGTTGGCCCTTTCCCGGCAAGCTACGGAAAGGTTCTGCGTGAAATTCGCCGCCGTGTTTTCGCGAAGCTTGAAGTAGTCCTCATATTGCGACGGAACGAGTTTTTGCCAAGCGGGAGAATGTTCGTCAAATTTGTTTTCCCAACGTTCGGCGGCGGTGACTTCGGTGAAGTCTTTGTCTTTGAGAATCAATGTTTCCTCGCCGTTTGAAAGCGTGTATGTTCCGGCGGCTTCGTCGCGGCTTTGGGGAACAAAACCTTTGTATGTTTTCAATCCGTGTTGCGTTATCAAAGAAAATTCGGGGATTTCCGTTCCCTTTATTCCTCTTGATTCGTCGGCGAAAACTATAGTTTTTCCTTCGGCGATTCGCGCTTGGACGGCCTCGCGCTCTTTTTTGTCGGACAAAAGCGTTTCAAAGGTTTTCTTCGGAAGCTCCAATTTTTCACCGCCGCTTTCAACCTCATACGTATTGTTCTTTTTGTTAAAGCCGGTCACAATAGGATTCTCGATTGAAACAAGGCCTTTCTCCGTCTTAACGGCAAAAGACGGAAGGACTGTCTTTCCGTAAACGATTGGAGCGGCCGGGTCGAACATCGCAGTTTCGGGCTTTGGCTTTTCTTCTTCGACCGCCGTTCCGCCGCCGTCCATTGGCTTCTGCGGCTCTTGCGGCTTTGCGATAACGCCGCCTTCGTCGTTGTCGCGGTCTTGGTCTTGGTCGTTCGACTTTGGCTTTTCGTTTTCCTCTTTAGCGATTTCTTCCGGCTTTGGAACTTCTATTTTTTTCGCGCCGGAGATTTCGGAAATTTTGTTGATTACATCAATGACTTCTTTATAGTTCTCTTGGTTGAACTTTATGTTTTTAAGCGCCTCCGCCGCTTTTTCAAGCGAATTTTGTTCAAGAGAATCGTTGGAATTTTCATTGACAACCGGGCTTTGTTGCGCTATATTATTAGCAAGAGAAGCGTAAACAGCTCCCACCTGAGCGTATATCTCGAGAAACTCGGGCGTGTATCCATATACGGCGTTAACCGCATTTATGGCGTCTGTCGCTTCTTGTTTTGTTTCATCAAGGTCAAACCCTGTAACAACAAATCTTCCTTTTTTATCAGTATCAACAGCAGTTTTTATTCCATTTTTAAATATCGCATATCGACCATTAATTTCTTTTGTCGCTGGTGCTTCGTTAATATTTTTTATGGACAAAAAAATTATTGCAGAAGTTTTCTTTGCCGCTTCATCAAAACTCATATTTTCATGTTTAATCATTTTATCCATTCTATGAGCTATAATATGACATATACCTTTGTCTAAATTTCCATATTTTACTCTGACATTTCCCAAAGTTTCATTTCGGCGCAAAAAAACTTCTCTATCCGTGAGAACGGAATTTATCTCTTGCATAAGAGAAATATCTTTGTTTTTCTTAAATTCAAGTGGTCTATGAGCTTTAATTATTTTTTGATTCTTGTCGTTATTAATGAATTCATCCAATTCGTTCTTAAAATACTTTTTGCACGCTCCTCTCTCATTTAAATTAATAATGCCATTTTCAACAGGCAGAAAAAATTCCCCTCTTTCAATGCAGTAAAACATATCAGCATTGAAATTTCCCGATTTTTGCAAAAAGTCATTAAGAGAATAATTGTTGCCGTTTTTCGGTTTTTGTATTATCGGATTCTTCCAAATTTCTTTTTCCGTTCGATTGTTGATAAGACTTTTTTCTTCGTCTGTCAGAGAGCGAACAGGAATGTATGTCAAGCCGTCGTATTCAAAAACAGATTCCATCCGCTGTCTTTCTTCTACATAATCCTCGATATTAAATTTTATCTGTTTCAAAAGCTCTTCATCTTTTATTTCAACAGTCGTCTGAATGAGCGGAATGTCGTAATTGCCGCGCTTGAACTTTGATATAAGGAACTGGTCTGGAACTTCTGAATCCGTAGACTGGCGATAAGCGATTGCGGGTATTTCGTCATCGGAAAAGCTTGTTTCCGAATACTGTTCCGGCGCAAGTTCCTTGAACAATCCTTCGTCAATTCTGATTTTGTATTCACGGGCCGCCACTTTGTCAGAATTTGCGTATAGCATTTCAGTTCTGTCAACGACTTCAAGCGGAATCTGGCCGACATCATAATCTTCTTCTTCGTCAAACCAATGGGGATTTCCGTTTTCGTCAAGGTAGTCGGGCTTTGGATTTTTCTGCGCAGCAATCTCCGCTTCCATAGCGGCTTCGCTTATGCCGCCGTTGGCTTCCATTTGTTCAATACGCTCGTCAAGAGTTTCGTCGATTTTATTTTCGGGAACGAAATTATTGTTCTTCTTGCTTTTTCTCTTTGCCATAATCAATTCTCCTTGTTTAATATGTT
>JBGUQT010000109.1:0-4881 GCA_045131275.1 Treponema sp. | reverse complement strand
AACGTCAAGAGCGAAGTCCGCTCCGCTGGCGTCCCGCAAAATTTTCGACGCGATGTATTCTGTCATCGTTCCGTCCGCTTCGCCGGGGAGTGTTCGGTTCATGTCCAAGTCAAAGGCCGGAATGCCGCGCGTGATTGAGTCTATTCCAAGCGGATTGAGCGCGGGATAAATGTCCAGGGTTCCGTGGAAATTTTGCGGTTCGGCGTTTATCCGTTCCTGCACCCTGTAGCAAACAAGCTGGCCTTCCAACTCGTCGCCGTGCAAACCGGTCAACAAGCAAAAGCGCTTGTCGCTCCCCTCGCCCTTAATCGTGTTCTTTTTTACCGTAAGCTTTTCGTCAACCGGTAAATCCACGCTTGCAACAATCGTTACCATTTTAACGCCCTTTCTATTTTAGAAAAAATCAAGGGGCCTATGAAAAGGCCTCCCAAGGCAAACAAATACCCCTTTATAAATTTTGCGAATCTTGGATCAAAGAAAATTTTTGCCTGCGGATAAATAACGAAATTCACCAACAAGCCAAAAAGCGTGACAACCGCCATTCGCAAAATTCTTTTTTTTGCGTTCAATTCGTCAGTTGAAAATTTTACAAAGCGCTTTTCAAAAAACCATCCGTGAACAAGGCCCAAGCCAAAAGAAAAGTCAAACGCCGCGTCCCGCTGCATTACATCCGGGCGGACCAGAATGTTTCCGTCCGCGTCGTTGTCAATCGGATAAGGCTTAGCGAAAATGTAAACGAACAAAAGCGCGTAAAATATCGTCGCCGCGGCAAAAAACATTTTGTCCTTGTCGTCATGCTCCTCAAGATATTTTAGCAAAAGCTCCGCGGCCGCAAAGCCCGCAAAAGATTCAAGCAAGGCGAACAAAACGTCCTGCGGCGTGTGGCAGCCCAAATAGTTTCTTGAAAACGCCACGACCAAAACAAACAGCGACAAAAGAAGCGCCAGAATTACATTGTTTTTGTATTGCGCGATTATTCCAAGCGCGCAAGAAGAAACGGCTGTTGTGTGTCCGCTAGGAAATGAATATCCAGTGGCGCTTGCGACTACTTTTTTTGAAGGATAAATTTGGGGCTCCCTTATCCAAGGCCTGTAAACGCAAGCGGTGATTTTTACAAAAGCGTTTATCGTCACAGAAGCCCCGTAACAAAAAAGCGCGTGGAAAAATTTCTTTTTATTGAAAGCGACGCAAAACAAAAACAAGACGGCGACCAAATAAGCCGTCGATTCAGAAATTATTACAAATAGGTTTTCCACCGCTTCGCCAGAGCGTTCCCTCAACCCCTGGAGCCAAAGCAAGCATTGCAAGTCCATGGAATTATGGTAGCGCATTTTATGCGCGTATGCAAGACAAATGCAGCGTCCACTGGGACGCGGACAAAAAAAAAGCCGCCCCGTTATGGAGCGGCTTGCCAACGGCTAAGAAAGTTATTTCTTGGCGCCGTTTACCAAGTCCTTAAGGGCCTTTCCAGGCTTGAACTTGGGTGTCTTGGCGGCGGCAATCTTGATTGTCTCGCCAGTCTTAGGATTGTGTCCTGTGCGGGCGGCGCGCTTTGTAACGGCGAATGTTCCAAAGCCAACCAAGGCGACATCGTCGCCCTTCTTAAGAGCTTTTGAAACAACATCTGTGAATGTCTTTACAAAAGTTTCTGTGTCTTTCTTTGAAAGTTTTGACTCCGAAGCGATGGCGTCAACAAGTTCTGATTTGTTCATTTTTTCTTTCCCCCAAAAAAATGTTCTTAGTATTTTATGAATTTATTTTACAAGAAAATAAAATAATGTGTCAACCCCTTTGCGCCAAATGAATTATATGCTACAATGAAATCATGACATCATCGCAAAGAAAAATATTGTCCAGCGCGGCAAGCAACTTGAATCCTCTTGTAATAGTCGGACAGAACGGCTTGACAGACGGAATCGTTCAAAAAGTGGCCAAGGTAATCGACGACCACGAATTGATAAAAGTAAAGTTCAACGAATTTAAAGAAGGAAAAAAAGATTTGACCGCGGACCTTTGCGCGCAAACAGGCGCCGAGCTTGTCCGCATCATCGGAAACGTCGCCATCCTTTACAAGGAATCATCCGACCCCGACAAGCGCAAGCATTTGATTTAATCTTCGCTCCAGCGGCCGGCGCGGACAACAGCCTTCTTCCAGCCGGCCAGCGCTTTGTCGCGCGCGGCGGCTTCCATCGCGGGCGCGAATTCCCGGTCGGCCTGCCAGAACGAAAGAATCTCTTCTTTGCTTTTCCAAAAGCCCACCGCAAGGCCTGCCAAAAAGGCGGCGCCGGTAACTGTCGTTTCCGTGTTCTGCGGGCGAATCACTTTTGCGTTTAAGTAATCCGCTTGGATTTGCATAAGAATGTTCGAAGCGCTGGCGCCGCCATCAACCTTGAGCGCGCTTATCTTAATACCCGAATCGTCTTCCATGCACTTTAAGCTGTCCGTAACTTGAAAGGCAATAGCGTCCAGAGCCGCGCGGCAAATGTGCGCCTTGTTAGTTCCGCGAGTAAGGCCCACCAAAATTCCGCGCGCGTATGGATCCCAATAAGGCGCTCCCAAACCGGTGAAGGCCGGGACAAGTATCGCTCCGTTAGCGTCGGGAACGGTGGCCGCCAGCGCGTCGCATTCTTTTGAAGCGCTGATAATGTTCAACTCGTCGCGCAGCCATTTGACAACCGCTCCGCCCATAAAGACGCTTCCTTCAAGCGCGTACTCAACTTTTCCGTTAAGGCCAATCGCGATTGTCGTGAGCAATTTGTTTTTGGAAAGCACGGCCTTGCTTCCCGTGTTCATAAGCAAAAAGCAGCCAGTGCCGTAAGTGTTTTTTGCCTCGCCGCTTTTAAAACAGCCCTGGCCAAAAAGCGCGGATTGCTGGTCGCCTATCGCGCTCGCGATTGGAATTTCAAAGCCGCAAATATTTTTGTCGGTCGTCGCGTAAACTCCGCTTGAATCAACGACGCGCGGCAAAATGTTATGGGGAATGTTCAACAAATGCAAAAGCTCTTTGTCCCATTCAAGCGCGTGAATGTTAAAGAGCATCGTTCGGCTTGCGTTGGTATAGTCGGTTACGTGAACCTTGCCGCCGCTCATTTTCCAGATAAGCCAAGAATCGATTGTTCCGGCCAAGACTTCGCCGGCCTCGCAGCGGGCGCGCAGCCCCGGAACGTTTTCCAAAAGCCATTTGATTTTTGTGCCGGTAAAATACGCGTCGGGAATAAGGCCGGTGGCCGCGCGGATTTTTTCGCCGTAGCCTTGCGTCACAAGGTCGTCGGCGATTTGCGCGGTGCGGCGGCATTGCCAAACAATTGCGGGACAGACAGGCTTTCCGGTCTGCCTATCCCACATTACTAAGGTTTCGCGCTGGTTTGTGATGCCAAGCGCGGCCACCTTTTGGCCTGCGTCCGCTTGGGAGATTCCCGCCTTTTGCAGGGCCGCGTTTAGGGCGGCAAGCTGGGTGTCGAAAATCTCTTGCGCGTCGTGCTCAACCCAGCCCGGCTTGGGATAGTATTGCTTGAATTCTTTTTGCTCTACCGCGACCATTTTGCAGCGCTTGTCAAAAACGACAGCGCGGCAAGAGGTCGTTCCCTCGTCCAGGGCCAGGATGAATTTTTCCATCTAGCGCCGCTATTAGCCAACCGTGACTTCCAGGCTGACCTCTTTTTGGCCGGCCTGCGCCTTTACGATTGTGCCGTTAACGTCGGCCTTTCCGTTTGTGACAACGATAGAAACAGCGCCGTCGTTCTTCTTGTTGATGACGTTGATATTGTATGTCACTCCCTGGAACTTGCGGACAAGCTGGGCGTTCTTTACGTGCTCAGGCAAGCGGGGCTCCACTTCCAAGCCCTTCCATGTTGGGCGCAAGCCGCAAAGGTACTGCGAAAGCGTCACGAAGTTCCAAGCCGCAGTTCCAGTCAACCAAGAGTTCTTGGCTTCGCCAAAGCGGCGGGCTGTCTTACCGGCGATCATCTGCGCGTAAACGTAAGGCTCGGTGCGGTGGATTTCAGAGATGTCTTCCAAGTAAGCCGGAGCGATTTTCTTGTAGTGCTCAAAGGCGTCCTGCGGGCGGCCGTTGACAACCTCGCCGATGATGACCCACGGATTGTTGTGGCAGAAGATTCCTCCGTTCTCCTTGTATCCCGGCGGATAAGAAGAAACTTCTCCCAATTCAACATGGTACTCTCTGTAGGGCGGATCCAAAATCACGATGCCGTACTTAGAGTCAAGATATTTCTTTACGCTGTCCAAAGACTTTTCGGGATAGCCCTTGTCCTTTCCGATTTTGGCCATCGTTCCAAAGCCCTGAGACTCGATGAAGATTTTTCCATCTTCGCATTCTTTTGAACCGATCTTTCTTCCGGCGTCGTCAAAGGCGCGGACATACCATTCGCCGTCCCACGCGACGTTGCAAATCTGGGCTTCCATTTTTGCGGCGGCGTCTTCGGCGCGCTTGGCTTCCTCTTCCTCTCCCAAAAGGCGGCACATCTGCACGTAGTCGGGAGTGACGTAGACGAACATTTCGGCGATCATTACAGACTCGGCGTTCTTGCCCTCTTTGTTGGTGCAAGTCTGGAAAGAATCGTTGGGGTTTGTCGAGAAGCAGTTGAGGTTAAGGCAGTCGTTCCAGTCGGCGCGTCCGATAAGGGGAAGTCCGTGCGGTCCCATGTGGTTGGGAATGTAGTTGTAAGAGCGCTTGAGGTGCTCGAACATCGTGGCCTTGTTGGTCTCGCTGTTGTCAAAGGGAACGTCAACTTTAAGGAAGTCAACGTCGCCAGTTTCGCGGATGTAGTTTCCTACGCCAAGGATCAACCAAAGCGGGTCGTCGTTGAAGTTGGAGCCGATGTCGGCGTTTCCGCGCTTTGTCAAAGGCTGGAACTGGTGGTA
>JBGUQT010000108.1:0-7899 GCA_045131275.1 Treponema sp. | reverse complement strand
CTTGATTGCCCGCGCTCGCGAGAGCGCAGTTGAATCGCTTCCTATAGCAAAATTAGCGTAGCGACATACCGTTCCTATAATTTTTTTCGCGGGCTGGATGCGCGTTACTACGCGGTTATTTCCTCAAACAAAACGCCGGAATCTATGCCGTTGATCACCGTTCCGCGGGGATGGCTTTTTAGCATGTTGCCCCTTCCGCCTTGCAAGTGCTCGCTTGTGATTCCGTGCTTGATTGAAATGTCGGCTTCCAAAAGCGCGCTTAGGTGGTCGGCAAGGCGGACAAGCTTTCCGTCAACAGGAGAGAACTCGGCGCTGTTGTACTTTTGGTTCAAGTCCTCAAAAGCCACGGCCGTCGTTTTGCCGTTAATTAAAATTCTGTTTTCAAATTCGTCGCTGGTCCAATACATCAGTTCCGCCGAATAAAAGTCCTCCATCAGGGGAACCAATTCGCGGCCGACGATTTCGTCCTCGATGCGCTTTACGATTTGCGGAAGCGCGTCGGTCGCTTGCTTGACGGGGCTTATGATGTCGCGCGTGACCGCTTCGGGCAAGTCGTGAAAGAGCGCGCTAAAAAAATTGTTGTAAATTCTTTTTTGGCACATCTCGGCGCCGCATTCTTTTTGGAGAAGCGTCGTAATCGCTGCGACAAAAAAACAATGGCCAAGAACGCTAGTGTAAGGCACGCGCGGAGTTTGGTTCCACCTGCGCTGGAAACGCAACTGTTCAATCTTAAGCAAAAACTCAAAAGGCCGCTGCTTGGTCAAAAGCAATTGAAGGCCGCGCAGCTCCGAATATTTCGCAAGGCTTGCGTTAAGCTCCTTTTCTATTTTTTCGTAGCGCTCCTGCTCGTTAACAAGCTTGAGCATTTGAAGCTCGCGCATTGTAGAATACCTGTGCGCCGCGGCGTAAACGCGGCTTGTCAAAAGGTCTTCTTGCGGAATCGGAATCGACTGCGCCTTTTGTCCGATGTAAATCGTAAACTGAGAAAAGAATTCTTTGTCTTCGATGTAAGGCTTGTATTGGTTTAAAACCCATTCGTTAAGGCGCAAAAATTCCGCGGGATATTCCGCCTTGATCAAGTCCTGGACGGGAGCCTTGATGTCGCAAAGCGCGATTTTTTTGAGCAAGTCAAAAAGCGAGGCGTTGATCATCCAGTTCCAGTTGATTTTGTGTCCGGCGTCTTCCTCAAACTTTCCGATGATGTAAGCCAAGACCATTTTTTCGGCGGCCTTGTCCATCTCGACCAAATCAAAGGGCCGGATCAAATCGTTCCACCGCTCGATGGAAAAAGCCTCGAACATTTTTAGGATGAGCTTGGTGTAATTTTTCATGAACCCCTCGTTACATACGGCTTTCCGTCCGCCGCGGGAGCGTAGTTCTTTCCGCTAAAGATCACAAGCGCCAACAAAGTTATCGCGTAGGGAACGATGTTAAAGACTTCTGTCGGGAGGAACTGGGTGAGGCGCGGAAAAAAGTCATGCGCCAAAACGGCCAGCGCCGACGCAAGGCCGAACAAGAACGTTGACCCCACGATTCCCAAAGGCTTCCAACGGCCAAAAGCCACCGCCGCCAGCGCGATAAAGCCCGTGCCGTTGACGGTGTTGCTTGTAAACTGTATCGACTCCGTCAAAACCATGCAACCGCCCGCAAGGCCGGCCAAAAAGCCCGAAGCCAACGTGGCGAACCAGCGCATTTTAAAAATGTTAACTCCAACGCTGGCGGCGGCGTTTGGATGCTCTCCGCACGCGCGCAGGCGCAAGCCAAAAGGCGTTTTGTAAAGAACGAACCAAGCAAGCAAAATCACCGCGGCCGCGATCCACAAGGTTGGATAAAAACCCGTGGCGTCCGGAAGCATTCCCATTTGGAACGGAAGCGTTCTGTCGGCGTGGAAAAAGATTTGACTAAAGAAAATCGTGATGCCGCTAGAAAGCAAGTTGATTCCCGTTCCGCTTATCGTTTGGTCGGCGTTCAAGTTTATCGCCGCGTATGCGTGAACCATTGTAAAAATTGTAGCGACAACCGCTCCGGCAAGAAGGGCCACGGCCAAATCCCAACGGCCATAGCCCGCCGCTTCCATAAAAAAGTGAACGGTGGCCGCCACAAAAGCGCCGATGCCCATAAGGCCCTCAAGCGCGATGTTTACGACGCCGGCCCTTTCGCAAATCATTCCGCCCGCCGCTGCGATAAGCAAAGGGGCGACAATCATCAATATTGAAGGAAGGCTTGAAAAGATCATTTTGAGCCTCCTTGAGCGGGCGCTTTTTTGGCTTGCGAACGCTTGGCGCTCCAAGCGAAGAAGAGCCTAAAGCCGGTCTTGAGCGCGATAAAGACTACGACCAAGCCTTGAATGATAAAAGTGATTTCTTTTGGAATGTTGTTCGTCTGCATGAGCGACTGCGACGCCTGCAAAAGCCCGAACAAAAGGCCGGCCAAGGCGGTTCCTTGCGCGGTGCAGTTTCCGACAAGCGCGACGGCCATTCCTGTAAAGCCGTAGTTGTCCATGCCTGTGATTACGCGGCCGTACCTAAAGGAGCCAAGCGCCACCACTCCCCCGCCGATTCCGGCAAAGGCGCCTGAGATCGCCATCGCTCCGACAATGCTTGCCACGACAGGAATGCCCGCGGCCCGGGCGGCGTCCTTGTTAAAGCCGGTGGCGCGCATGGCAAAGCCGGCCTTGGTCTTTTCCATAATTATATAGTAAACAAGAATTCCCGCGACGCACAAAAAGACGCCCGCGTTAAGGTTTGAGTTGTTGAAAAGTTTTGTCAAAAAGCCGACCTTTAGAGATGCCGTGGCCGGAAAGTTTGGCGTCTTAAAAGTGTTCGATCCGGGAATGGCGAGCGTCACGATTCTGGAAAGGTAAAGCGCTATGTAGTTGAGCATGATCGTCGACACGACTTCCGAAACCTCAAAGCGGGCCTTGAACCAGCCTACGACGCCGCCCCACACCGCTCCGCCGATTGTGGCAAGAACCAAAGCGAGCGCGACTTGCAAAACCGAAACCTGCGGAAAGTACAAGGCGCCCAACTGCGCGATTGTCATTCCGATTATGTACTGGCCTTCGCCTCCAACATTGAACAAGCCTACGCGCGAAGCGAAAGCCATTGCAAAGCCGCAAAAGACAAAGGGAACGGAATAGTTGAGCCATTCGCCTATGTAGCGGGGATTCCATTTTCCGTTGTTAAGGTTAAAGCCCGTCATCGATTGAAAGAGCGCCTTGTACATTCCGCTTGGATTGCGGCCTACCAAGGCGATCAATATCGTGGCGAACAAAAATCCTAGAATTATTACCAAAACGCTGATAGAGCCCTCGGAAAGGGGCTTTTTTGCCTTAACGCCGTCGCTCACGATTTTACCCCCTCAAAAGATTTTCCAGCCATCATCATTCCAATCTGGCGCTCGTCAACTTGGCCCGCGGCGTAAGCGCCGACAATCTTTCCCTTGGAAATGGTGGCGATTCTGTCGCAAAGGTTCATGATTTCGTCAAGCTCAAAGCTGACCAAAAGAACGGCCTTGCCGGCGTCTCGCTCGGCGATGATTCTTTTTCTGATAAATTCTATCGCGCCGACGTCAAGGCCGCGGGTGGGCTGCGCAAAAATCAAAAGGCTGGCTCCCATGCTAAGCTCGCGCGCGATGATAAGCTTTTGCTGGTTGCCGCCTGACATGGCGCCCGATTCCGCCCCGCCCTCGCCTCCGCGAATGTCAAACGCGGCGGACAATTCTTGCCCGTTTTTTTCCATCGCTTCCTTGTCCAAGAAAAACTTGTTTTTGACAAAGGGCTCTTTATAGTAATTTTTGAGAGCGGCGTTCTCGCCGACGGTAAACTCGGACACAAGGCCAAAGCGGCGCCTGTCCTCGCTGACGCAAGCGATTCCCATTTCTATGCGCTGGCGGACAGAAAGGTTTGTGATGTCCTTGTTGTTAAAGATTATTTTTCCGGAACTGGGCTTAACAAGGCCGGTAAGGGCCGCTACAAATTCGCTTTGGCCGTTTCCGTCAACGCCCGCGATTCCAAGAATTTCTCCGGCGCGGACTTCAAGGCTTAGGTTGTCGACGGCGGTGATTCCGCGGCTGTTTTGAACGGACAAGTTCTGGACTTGCAAAACCGTATCCCCGATTTTAGGAGCGGCTTTTTCAATATGAAAGTTGACCGCGCGGCCGACCATAAGCTCGGCGAGCTTTTCTTCGCTGGTCGAGGCGACGTCAACGGTGTCTATCATTTGGCCGCGGCGCAAAATCGAGCAGCGCTCGGCGACGGCCTTTATTTCGTTAAGCTTGTGGGTGATAAGCAAAATCGTCTTTCCTTCTTTTTGAAGGAGGCGGATGATGTCCATAAGCTCGTCAATTTCTTGCGGAGTCAAAACGGCGGTCGGCTCGTCAAAAATAATGATGTCAGCCTTGCGGTAAAGAACTTTTAGGATTTCAACCCGCTGCTGCATTCCGACCGTAATGTCTTGGATCTTTTCGTCAGGATTTACCTTAAGGCCGTACAAGTCGCTCAGCGCTTGAGCCTCTTTCCTTGCCTTCTTTAGGTCGAGCAAGCCAAGCCGGGTTTTTGGCTCGGCGCCCAAGACGATGTTTTCGGCGACAGTGTAGTTTTGGACCAATTTAAAGTGCTGGTGAACCATTCCGATTCCCAAAGCGGTCGCGTCGTTAGGATTTTTTAAATGGACTTCTTTTTGATTGATTTTTATCACGCCTGAATCCGGCGTGTAGGAACCGAACAGAACCGACATGAGAGTGCTCTTGCCGGCTCCGTTCTCTCCCAAAAGGGCGTGGACTTCGTTCTTTTTAACGCGTAACGTTACGTTGTCGTTGGCCAGAACATGCGGGAACCGTTTTGTGATTCCAAGCATTTCCACAGCCCATTCAGGATTTTGGCCTTGCATTAGTCGTCAATGGCGCCAAGGCCTTCGGGAGCGATTCCGGCGGCCAAGGTTTCCTTGTATGTGGGAAGAATTTTTACGGATCCAGAGATGATGTCCTTTTTGGCGCTTTCGATTGAATCGATTACTTTTACGCCCAAGTCCTTGTTGGCCTTTGAATAGTCAACGCCGTCGTCCTTAAGAGCCAAGTTCACGACGCCGCCTGTGAATGTTCCGCCGGCGATTTCGTTCAAAGCCATCAAGGTGGAAGTCTCGACGCGTTTGATCATAGAAGTGAGAACGGCAGACTTTCCTTCGGCGTAAACGCCGTCAGCGTACTGGTCGGAGTCAACGCCGATGGCCCAAACGTTCTTTCCGGCGTACTGCATTTCCTTGGCTTGGGCGATGGTTCCGTTTCCGGTTCCGCCGGCCGCGGAGAAGATGGCGTAAATGCCCATGTTGTACCAGTTCTTGGCTTGAGTCTTGGCCAATTCAGGCTTTCCCCAGTCGTTGGCGTAGTAGTCGAAAATTTCGGCGTTGGGATAAACGGCCTTGATTCCCTGAATGTATCCCATCTCGAACTTTGTGATTGTGGAGCCGGGAACGCCTCCGATAAAGCCGAACTTGGGATTGGCGATTCCGTCAGCCTGAGCCTTGTAAGCGGCGGCAAGGCCGACAAGGTAAGAGCCCTCTTCCTCGTGGAAGACATATTCCTTGACGTTGGGGCGTCCAACCCAGTCAACGTCGACGATCATGTACTTTTGGTCAGGATACTGGTCGGCGATTTCCGTGATGGCGTCGGCGAAAGTAAAGCCTGTGGCGCAAATGAGGTCGTAGCCTTCATCTGACAACTGCTTGAGCGTGGGAAGATACTGGTCCTGCGTTTGGCAAGTCACGATGTCGTAAAGGCTTCCGCGGCTTTTGGCGTTCTCAACGCTTTCGCCGTAGAACTCAACGATTCCGCGCCAAGCGGCGGCGTTGAACGACTTGTCGTCGATTCCAGTGGCGTCCGTCACAAGACGAATTGTGGGGCGGCCCTCAGAAGTCTTTTTGGCTTCCTTTTTGGCGCATCCGGCGAACATGGCCAAAGCGGCCGCGGCGAGCGCGATTATAGCGATTTTTTTCATAATTTAACAATCCTCCGTGGATATGAATGGCAAACAGTTTATCACAAGTCTTGCAAAGAATCAATAACTCATTCAGGCAGCGGCTAGAACTGCCGGACGGCGCAGAAATGCGACGAACCTGTCACGCCGCTGGTGAAAGTCTTGCTTCCGCCAGACTCCGTCAAAAGGCCGCCGTTAAAATTAAAATACTCCACAGCTTCAATTGTGGAAAAAAATTGAGATGAAGACCAATAATAATTTCCGCTACCCGTGTTTGTCGCAGACCATTCAAACTTTGTTCCGCCGCACAATTCAAGCGCGTCGTTCACATGGCTGTTCTTTAAGCCCAAAAACAAGTAGATCAGCTCGCATTGGGTGGGAATGTACCAGCCGCTCGCGCAGTCCGATCCCGCAAGGTTTGTCGCGTCCGACGAATAGGAGGCAACCCATTCAAAGGCAGGGTAATTGCCGGCCGTTCCAGTGTCGTTTTTATCCGAGCCTTGACTTGCAAGGAATGTTCCAATTTGAGTAAAGTTGTCGCTTCCGTCTTTGTCAGACCCGTCGGCGAATGTGTATGTGTCGCCGCTTTTTGAGGCGGAACAAAGAATTGAAGCGATTCGATATTGGTATCCTTGCGCGCCGCTTACGCACCAAGCGATTCCGCTCTTTTGCTTCAAGCCCACGCCCAAAATTCTTGTGTCGCTGCCGTCGTCCGTGCAAGCGCTTCCCTCGTAAAAAATGACCGCCGCGGCCTTGCCCTTGCGTCCGTCGTCCAAGCCAAGCGTGTCGCTCCAAACGACAGCGGTGCCGTCGGTAAAGACGATGTCGCCCGCCGCGATCAGGCCGACAGTTCCGTCGCTTTGAATGACGCTGTATTCCATCGTTCCGTTCATGTCATTTTGCGGCATGGTGAATTTGTTGAATTCCTTTGGAAGCGACGTGGCCTCGCCGGCGTCCAAGGCCAAATCCAAAACCTGCTTGTCCAAGACCGACGACGAACCGTCCGCCAATTCGGACACGACAATATTGGCGGCGTAACTTTTTTCCAAGGCGCCCGCGATTGTGATTTTTGTTCCGCTGTCAAGATACACGTCGTTGCTGTCTTGGATTTGCGCGGCGCCTTTCATTTTAAAAGTCGCGCCCGAGCCGACATAAACGCCGCTTCCTTTGGAAGCGTTTGTGTTTCCAAAAATTGAGCCGCCGTTCATTGCAAACACAGCGGAAGATCCTTTGACATAAACGCCGCCGCCCAAACCATGATAGGTTTCATTTCCAGCCTCGTTATCGCAAATTGTTCCGCCGTTCATAGTGAAAACGCCTTCGCACCAAACGCCGGCGCCATTTATGCTTGAATTGGCGCTTGTCTTGTTCTTTGAAATCTTTGCGTTGCCGTTCATAGTAAAAGAACCGCCGTTCTTGACATAAACACCGCCGCAATCACGAAAAGCCGTGCAGGCGTCAGAATCGTCGTCTCCTCCGATGACTGAATCTCCGTTCATCACAAAACTGCCCGCGTTGACATAAACGCCGCCGCCATAGCGGGTCTTGCACTTTGTAATTTTTCCGCCGTTCATGGTAACGGTTCCGCCGTCAACATAAACGGCGCCGGCCATGTTCGTCCTGAACTCGCTTATGAGAGAGCCGCTTTCAATTGTAACGGTTCCCTTTGAATAAACCGCTCCAGTTGTCACGATCGGCAAATCGGTTTGCGTGGTGTTGTTCACAAGCTTGGCTCCGCTTGCAATCGTCAAGTCGGCGCCTTCCGCCACATTAAAGATAATGCCAACTATGTCTGTTCCATAAGTCGGCTGCTTTGTCATTTCAAGCGTAATGTCCTTAAACACAAGCGGAACGGAAGAATTGACGGCGAACAAAGATTTTGTGTTGGAAGTGTTTTTGACAAAAGGCGCGTTCCCGTCGTTGTCAGC
>JBGUQT010000107.1:0-1680 GCA_045131275.1 Treponema sp. | reverse complement strand
AACTTTGATTGAGGCAACGTTTTTTGCCTTGCTCTCCTTCAATTCGTAAACGCCTACCGTGCCGTCTTCGCTGACAACCCTGATTTTGTCGCCGGAGTCTATTCTTAGCGCGGTAATTCTTTCGGGAAGTTTGCTGAGAGTATTTTTAAAAGGTGTCTGCTCTACGGCATAAAGCATTGCGTCATAAAGAATTGCGTCATTTTGTTTGTCCTTGTTGGTTTCGTTCATTTTATATGCCGCCCACGCGAGTTTGAGGTTGAGGTCTTTGTCCTCGTACTGGTTTTTGGCATTCATGGCAAGCATGTTGCAAAGCGTTATATTGTAAAGCCGTGCGGCTGAATCGCTCGCAATTTTTGCCTTCATTTCCTCCTCTTTGGCTTTCTGCTCTTCTTCTTGGGCTTTTTTGCGCTGTTCTTCGGCGATTGTAAGATTTTTTTCCGCCTCCAAACGGCTGGCATTTGCCAAGGCAAAAGCAGTGTTGGCGCGGTTCAAAGCCTCCTGCGCGGCGAGTTTGGCTATACGGGCTTCTTCCGCCTCGCGCTGTGCGTTGCTTTTTTCCACCTGAGCCTGAATATTGGCCTGGTCAGCAATGCCGCGCTGCTGTTCGGCAAGTTCCCTCTGACGCTCGGTCGCGATTTTCTGCTTTTCGGCACGGTCTCGTTCTTCGTTTGCAGACGATTTTTCCCTCAACGCCCACCACGTAAAACCCGTCATAGTCAGCAAAAACACTGCAACAGCCGCAAAAATAATTCTCATGCGGCGTTTTCTTGCCGCCTCTTTTTCCAAAAGCGCGTTGTGGCTTTCCTCCAAATAGTCGGTACAGTCTTCAAAATGAGCGACAGCCTTTCTGCGCTTTTCCTGTTCTGAAATTTTGCTTGTATCATAACGCGCTATCCAATAAGGATTTGGACGCGTTTTATTATACCAGTCATTGAAGTAGTTGTAAGTACCGCTCGTCAACAAAAATTCCGGGCTTTTATCTTTTTTGAGCCAGCGCGAGAGTTGCGAGTTAAAATCGTGATAATCCTTTGCGTTGCTTTCCATTTGAAGACCCCATTCGGCAAGCATTTTCCAGTTACGGATAAGAGCCTCGTGCGTGATGTCAAGCACTGTGTCACCGCTAAGATACTGAGTTTCAAGTTCTCCGTCTTCGATAAACGGGCGCAGAAGTGTGTTGTCAGGACTGCGGAAAATATTCAAAACGCCGCAGACCGTGGCGTTTGTGATGTTGCTTTTTCCGATGATGCCTGTGATTTCGTCCACCGTACAGCGGTTTCTTACCGGGCGGTTGTTGTCAATTTTGACCAAAGATTTAAAAGCCGCCTCGATAATTTCCTTGCTTTCCTCACTCGTGATTGTTTTCTCTGCCCACGGAGCGTTTTGCTGAAAATAATCGTATGCCGATTCGTAGAGAATACCGGCATGGGCATTCAAAACGTTGTTCAAATCCGGTTTCTCAAAATACTTTTTTTCGTATTCGGGACGCTTGGAAAACCACTCGTCAAAATCCTTTCTTTCCTCAACAGAAAGAACGTCCCTTGAAATTCCCGCAATCTTTGCCAAATGGATAAGGTCTAACTCTTTTTGTCCGTTGTCAGCCATTTTCCAAAGCAGGTTCAATGCGTGCTGCAAAACAGGCAACTGGTCAAAACCGTTGTTTAAGTTATTGACAATCACTTC
>JBGUQT010000106.1:0-15678 GCA_045131275.1 Treponema sp. | reverse complement strand
TGTGTTGTCAATGTAAAGAGAAGCGAGAGCGAGAGCGAGAGCGAGAGCGAGAGCGAGAGCGAGAGCGAGAGCGAGAGCGAGAGCAAGATTCTACCGCAGTACCAAAATTCGCTTTTCGCTCATTTTGCCCCTGCGGGAATCTTGTTGGGGAGTGCCTTCCCCAAACCCTGCTTATGCGGCTTGCGCCGCCGAAAAATCCCCGCAAATATTTTTTCGGATTTTTCAAAAACAGTTCCGCTTCACACCCCGTTTTTCTCCTATTAGTG
Source organism: Treponema sp. (assembly GCA_045131275.1). Classification (GTDB taxonomy): domain Bacteria; phylum Spirochaetota; class Spirochaetia; order Treponematales; family Treponemataceae; genus Treponema_D. The sequence goes on along the minus strand of JBGUQT010000106.1, from coordinate 15,412 downwards.
AGAGGACACCACGCACAGAAAGGAGGTTTTACCATGCGAAAACGATACAACACACCGCACCGCAGCCGGGTAGTCAAAACACGCATGACCGAGGAAGAATACGCCGAGTTTGCCCAGCGGCTTTCTGCTTACAACATGAGCCAAGCCGAGTTTATCCGGCAAGCTATAACCGGGGGTCTCTGGAATATGTTTTTGATGAAAACACTGTTGATTTCAAAGTCCGTGAGACAAGAATTTACAGCATGCCCAAAGAAGGAACTTTTTTTGGAATACACTACAGGGAAGAGAGCAGTCCAATGACGAAGTTTGTGACAGTCATAAAAGGCAGGGGGCTGGATTACGTCATTGATTTGAGAAAAGAATCGCCGACCTATCTTCAATGGGAGTCATTTGAGCTGTCAGAAGAAAATGCCTTGGCGGTGCTGATTCCCGCAGGTTTTGGGCACGCTTTCATTTCATTGCAAAATGATACGATGCAACTTTATTCCGTTGACAGAAGCGGCGATGACGCTTATTCAAAACATATAAATTACAAAGATCCAAAAATCGGCCTTAAACTGCCCGCGCCCATTTCCGAAATATCGGATTATGATTTAAGCGCTCCTTTTGTTTCATAAAGAGACGAAGAATAGGACAAAACTGAGCATAAAATGTGAATAATTTTGTAAAAGCGGTCGCGTGGAAGATGTATGAAAATCACAGAAAACAATTTTACAGTTACAACAATATATTTTGACGGGCAGTTCTGGTGCGCCCTAATTGAACAATGCCGCGACGGAAAGAATTATGCCGGGCGTTTTGTTTTTGGAGCGGAACCTTCCAATCCGCAAATCTTAAACTGGATGGCTTATGATTTTGCAAACGTTCCGCTTTTGCCGGTGGAAGGCCGAACAAAAATCAGGTTCAAAAAACTTGCAAAATCGGAAACGAAATCCAAGGCGGGCGGCGGCATTCCAAAAGCGCTTAAGGCTTTTTCGGAAGCGCAAAAAGCGTGGATGCGGGAACGCAAAAAACAAAAACGCAAGCAGAGAAAATTAGAGGAGAAACAAAAATATTTAGACAAGCGAGGGCGCCATAAATGAAAGAGATAAAATCGTCGTGGCTCCTGCCCTTATTGGCGGAAAAAACTTGACAAATTGATGTGGAAATGATATAGTTTGCATACAAACTAAATAGGAGCCAAGCAAATGAAAAAAGTAATTTCCATCATCAAGGAATCAGAAGCGGCCTATCTTGCCACAGTCGATAAGGAAGGAAAGCCTGAAATCAGGGCTTTGCTGAATCTCTGCAATCCGAAACAATTCAAGAAGCTTGAAGGCAAAACTCTCTTTGCTGACGGCGAGACTTTGACAATGTACTTCACGACAAACACCTCTTCCAAAAAAGTTGAGCGGATCAGAAACAATCATAACGCCGCCCTGTATTTCTGCGAGCCGAAAAAATTCCGTGGAATCTGCGCGAGCGGAACAATCGAAGAAGTGACAGACCAGAGCGTAAAAGAAGACTTGTGGCAGACTGGCTGGCTTATGTACTATCACAAGGGAAAAACTGATCCTGATTACACTGTCCTCAAATTCACTTCAACAAAAATCGAAGGATGGTATAATCTTGGCAAACACTTTTTCGGGAACATGAACTGATGGTAAAAAGAACAAAAGGCGGAACCCTCCTTTCTCAGGCGCATCAGGTTTGCGCGAGAGTTTGGAACAAAATCCTGCGCGAAAACAACATGGCGGATTTGGAAGGAGCCCGCGGACGAATCATTTTTGCTTTGTGGGGAAAGGATGGCGTTCCAATCAAAAGTCTCTGCGAAAAGACTAGCCTTGATAAATCGACGCTCACCGGGATTATCGACAGGCTTGAGCGTGACGGATACATCGAAAGAAAACCGTCCGAAACGGACAAAAGGTCAACTCTTATTTCTCTTACAGGAAAGGAAGCGGAATTTTCAAAATACATTCAGAAAGTTTCGGATAAAATGAACGGAATTTTCTACAAGGGCTTTACTGATAATGAAATAATCCAATTTGAGGGGCTGCTGGAAAGAATACTCTTAAATTGCAAGGAAGCGGAATAGATAAATTAAGGGCAATAATATAAATGAAATATCAGAATAATTTCTTTCCAATTACAGCGACTCCATTTTCTCGTGTTGGTTATAAAGAGGTATTGCCTTGTCGTGAACTTCTGCCATATGTACGTTGTTTTTGGACTTCTGATTCTCATATAACAGATTCGCTGATTATTCCAGATTTATGCGCAGATGTTATGATTCACATTGAATACGACCCGGATTCAGATAATGAAGGTGAGATTTCTTGTATAGGTTTCTGTGGAGTTGGTGATTCAATGTTTATTTCACAAAAACTGGAGAACTTACACATGAAGATTTTTGGTATCCGGTTTTATGCATGGCAGGCACAAAATTTTGCAGATGAAAAGCTTGCAAAAACTGTGAACGGTTTTTTTGTTTTAAAAAATCATTTTGAAACTTTGGATAAACTCCTTCGCAAAGAAATCTTCTCTGCTATGACTCTGACCGAGTTTCAAAAGATTGCAGAAGGCGCGCTTTTATCTTTGCTTGATCGTTCGGAAGCAAATTTATTACATACAGAAACTCTTGTTATGGATGCTGTTTCAACAATGATTCGTGCAAGAGGCACTCTAGCTCAACAACAATTATTGCAGGATATCCACGTAAGCGAGCGTCAACTTGAACGTCTTTTTGAACAGACACTCTCACTTTCTCCGAAGAAGACATCATCAATTATCCGCTATCAAAGTTTGTGGCAGGAAGTGTGCCGTTCCACTCAGTTCGATATCCAGGATTCAGTATTCGCCTACGGTTATTATGATCAGGCTCATCTTCTGAATGATTTCAAAAAATATCACGGAATAAGCTTGAGCGAAGCAAGGAAATTGGCTTTCAAATCATAATCTGTCGGTTTTTTACAATACATCAAACTATTTAAATGATATCATATAAAAAAATTAATGATGAAGAGGTAGAGCTAAAATGAGGTTAGATGGTTTTGGTATTCTTGTTGAAGACATGGCAAAAATGATTCGCTTTTATCGCGACGTTCTTGGATTTGAAATTAAAGAATCAGAAGACACAACGAACGTTTATCTTGTAAAAGATGGAACCCTTTTTCTTTTGTATGGCAGAAAGGACTTTGAAAAAATGACAAATCGTAAATATGAATATATCAAGGGTCTGAACGGCCATTATGAAATTGCCTTGTATGTAGATACTTTTGAAGAAGTCGATGTAGCATTCAAGAAAGCTGTTGCAAACGGAGCGACACCTGTTCTGGAACCAGAACTTGAACCATGGGGCCAAAAGACATGTTACATCGCAGATCCAGAAGGAAACCTTATAGAAATTGGTTCATGGAACAAACCTTACGAGAAAAAAGATTTGTAAAAACGAAGTCCATGAAGCGCAGGTTGTCATACTTGCGCCAAGGGAGGTTTTTGTTATATAAATAATATTGAATAAATATATGAACGAGGTTTTGCTATGGTAAATGAATTTAATGAATATGTTCGTGATGTTTTTTCCGCAGCCGGTGATATTGTCATAAGATCTATGATGGGCGGATACCTCGTGTATTTTAACGGCAAACTGGTAGGCGACATTTGCGGTAACGAACTGTTTTTGAAAAGAACGCCGACATCGGACAGACTGCTTGCAGATTCCGAACTCCGTTATCCCTATGAAGAGTCAAAAACTCTGATGCATGTATTTGACAGTTTTGATGACAGGGCTCTGGTTCAAGAACTTCTGGAAGGCATGTACGCTGAACTTCCGGAAAAGAAAGCCAAGAAAAACAAGAGAAAAATCTAACGGCGGACGGAAAAGAGTAAAATGAAAAACATGAAAGTCATTAAAAAATTAGTCGGAGATTCCATCACAGAGTCAAACTTAAAAAATGTTGACTGCTATGTGTTTGGAAATTTCGCTCTTTTCATCCAGTCTATGGGCTTTTGTGAATTCGCGGTAAAGGAACAGCATGTTCATCCCTCCTATATGATAATAATAGAATTTGGAAGCGACAATTTTTTAGTTCCTCCAAAAATCGAACTAATGAAAAATTATTATCTTGCCTCAATTGTGTCGCCCAACGTTCCCCACGAAGACAAGGCTGTCGAATTTCCAAATTACTACACAATCATGATCGACAAAGAATATTTTGAAAGCCAGTTTTTGCTGTATCAAAATGAAATCCCAAGATATGAAGGACAGCAGTTTTTGATTTGCCATGACTTTCTAAAAATGCTCCACCTGTACGCTTTTGAATCTTCAAAGAACATGAAGAACGGAGAGATTACCCTTGAATGCCAGACAAAGCTTTTGACCCACTGGATTATCCGCAGCCTTCTTGGCGAAAACTATGACATGCGTTCAGTCTCCACAAATGAGCGAATAGGCAGAGTCCAGACATACATCGAGCTTCATTGCGGCGAGGACCTTACCGTTCCGGACCTTGCGAAAAACGCCAATATGTCCGTTTCCAATTTCAACAGGCTTTTTACAAAAGAAGTTGGCATGTCCCCCAAAAATTATCTTATCGACGTTCGCCTCAACAAGTCCGTGAAACTTTTGCGAAGGAACGACCTTTCCGTGTCTCAAATAGCCGAACAATGCGGCTTTTACTCGCTTTCACACTTTTCCGCCGTTTTTAAGAAAGCGCATAATATGAGCCCAAGCGAGTACAGGGAAAAATATCAGCTTTGATAATCCAAATTTGCAAACTTTTAAGCGATTTTTGAAAGAATAGATTCTGAATTTTTGTATCATTTTTAACCATAAGAATTAACTGGAGGTTAATTATGACAAAAGAAGAACTGTTCAAGATGATGAATGAAAATCCCGTGATGCACCTTGCCACGGTTGACGAAAACGGCTTCCCCCGTGTCCGCGGAATTCTTATGTTCAAAGCCTGCGAGGACGGAATTATTTTCCACACCGGAACTTTTAAGGAACTTTACAAGCAGCTTATGGCAAATCCAAATGCCGAACTTTGCTTTCAGTGCAAGGGAATCCAGGTTCGCGTTTCTGGAAAGTTTGAGCTTGATGAAAGCGACGAGCTTTTTGAGGAAATCTACAACCATCCGTCCCGCGCCTTCATAAAGCAGTGGGGAAAGTCCAAGGAAGAAGTCAAGGGCTTTTTGAAGATATTCAGAATGAAGAACGGAAAGGCCCACACTTGGTCCATGGCGGACAACTTTAAGCCAAAGGAGTTCATTGACCTTTAAGCGACAGTCAGCGCGAGTAATCGCGCGACTTGTCGGTTACACGCCCTTGTACAAGCTCACGTGCTTTTCCAAATTGTTAAAGCCGTTCTTTGTGTAAAATTTGAACGCGGGCTTGTCGCTGTCGGTTTGGAGGAAAATTCCGTGAAAGCCTTTTTTCTTGATTTCCTCTTCAACCAGTTTTAAGAGGCGGGTTCCGAGTCCTTGGCCCTGAAGGTCCGGGTCGACGCAAAGCTCTTCAATGTTGTAATTGGTTCCTTCCCACCAGTGGCGGACCATTCCAAGCGTCATCGCCACAAGCTTTCCGTTGCGAACGATGCCATAGTTTAGCGCGTTGTAGCCGCCAGAAATTTCTTTTACATATTCCAAAAGCTGGGCGCGGTCGCTCCAGTCGTCGTTCCACGGCTCGCCCGCAAAAGCTTTTTTGAACAAGTCCGCCATCTTCTCTGTGTACGATTCGTCAAGCAATGTAAGTTTGTCTTCCATAGTTGTTTTTCCTTGCGTTCACTATACAACATAAAACGTTTTGTGGGAACAGCGCGCGTTGACTTTTCGTTCCTTCCGCAATAAAATAGAGCAATCTATGACTCGCAACTTTCTTTTTGATTTGGACCAAACATTGCTGGATTTTCACGCTTCCGAGCGCAAGGCTCTGGGGCTCGTGCTTGAGGAAAACGGCCTTTGCTATTCGGACGAAATTTATTCCGCCTTTAAGGAATGCAACAAGCGCCTTTGGCTGGAGTTGGAAAAGCAAACGATCACGCGGACGGAACTTTTTACAAAACGGTTCAATTACATTTTTGAAAAGTGCGGTGGGGCGCCTGCCGGCTTGGACCCGCTAAAGGTGAACGCAGATTTCATCAAAACGATGTCGGTCAACGGCGTCTTGCTTGACGGCGCCTTGGACTTTATTCAAAAGTTACGGCGCGAGATGGACGGTTCCAAAATTTACATAATTTCAAACGGAGCGACGATAAACGCCAAGGGAAGAATCGCCTCCTCAGGTCTTGGAGAATTTTTGGACGGCGTTTTTGTCAGCGAGGAAATGGGAGTGGCAAAGCCCGCCAAAGAATTTTTTGACATCGTCCTCGACAGCATAAAGGCGCCAAAAGAATCCTGCATCGTAATCGGCGACTCTCTTTCGTCCGACATGCTGGGCGCCAAGAATTACTCGCTTGCTTCCGTTTGGTTCACACCGCAGGGAGACGTCCAAAGCGCCATGCGCGAATACGACATCGACTATTGCGCCAACAACTACGACGAACTTTTTGACACGCTTAAAAAGTGGGCAAGTCTCTAAAGGCCTCAATCCACTTCCACAAATTGATGATGTTTTGTTCCCCAAAGCGCGCCATAACCATCTTGCGAGACGGCGAAATGTAAATTATTTGACCCTTGTTTCCGATGCCAAAGAAGTCCGGGTTTTGGTAATTTCCGCTCTCCGCAAAAACGTACCAAGCCAAGCCGTAAGAGGCTCCGTGGTTGAAAATGTCCTTTCCCCAGTGGTCGGAATAATAGTCAATCTGCCGCGCTTGCGTTGCGATTGATTTTTTAATCCATTCTTGGCTTACGACCTGTTTTCCAAAAACTTTTCCGCCGTCGCGGTACATGCAGGCAAAGCGGACAAAGTCCATTGCGATTGTGTTGATTCCGCTTTCCATTTTTTCAAAGGCGTCCTCGTCGCTGTCCAAGCTCCAAGTGGCGTCGCGCTCGCAGCCAATTTTTGACCAAATCGACTGGCTAAGATATTCGCAAACGTTTTGCTTTGTGACGCGCTCGATTATCAGGCCGAGCAAAAGGGGATTGTAGTTGTTGTAAAGAAAATGCTCTCCCGGATCTTCCTTGATTTCTGTGTTTGTCAAAGCGAGCTTTCTAAGATTTGGGTTGTAGTAGGTTTCGGTGTTGTCCATTCTTGGGTTTGGAGTTTCGGCGTACAAAATTCCTGACGACATGTTCAAAAGATTTTTTATCGTTATGCGGCCAAAGCGCGCGTCGCGTTCAAGAAACTCCGGGATGTAGTTTGTGATGGGCTCGTCTTCGCTTTTGATTTTTCCGCTTTCAATCAAAGTTCCGACCATCGCGGAGTTTACGCTCTTTGCGACAGAGAATGAAGTTACTATTGAATCGTGGTCGTAATTCTTTCCGTATTCTTCAAGCAAAATCTTTTCGTCTTGGACGACAATCAGCGCCTGCGTGCGGGTCTTCTTAAGCGCGCTTTGCATGTCGGAAAATCCAATCGCCTCAAGGACGAGCCGCCTTGTTTCTTCGTTGGGCTCTTTCGCAAAAGTTCTTGTCTCGCTTCCTTTTTGGATGGAGCGGGAAGGAAGCCATTGGTAGTCCTTTACGTTCGCGTCGCGGTGAACGAAGGCGCGCTTTTGCGTGGTAGTGCAAGAAAATAGAATGGTCGCGGCGAAAAACAAGGCGAGTTTTGCCAACATTCTTACTTTGTGGTTCATGGCTTCTCCTAAGGCTTTTTATTTAAACAAATTTTTATTGTTTTCGCAAGCCGTTCCCACTTGACATATACCCCTAATGGGTATATACTTGTTCTTGTTAGATACCCACTAGGGGTATGTGGAGGAACTATGGCCAAAGCCGAAAGCCGCGAAGAAACGCAAAAAAAATCAAAGGGCGAATGTCCCTATTGCTCTGGAAAGCGAAAAGAGCGGGAAGAAGCCGAAAAAAAGGACTTGATGAACCGCCTCAAGCGCATAGAAGGACAAGTGCGCGGCGTTGAAGGCATGCTCGAAAACGGCGTGTATTGCACGGACATTTTGGTTCAAGTTTCGGCGATTACAAGCGCCCTCAACAGCTTTAACAAAGTTCTCCTTGGGAACCATGTAAAAACCTGCGTCGCGCAAAATATCCGTTCGGGAAACGACGAAGTCATCGACGAGCTTGTGACCACCCTCCAAAAATTGATGAAGTAGGAAAAAATGCGCCAATATAATGTTACAGGAATGAGCTGCGCCGCCTGCCAAGCCCGCGTCGAAAAAGCCGTAAGCGCTGTGCCCGGCGTGCAAAGTTGCGCCGTAAGCCTTTTGACAAATTCTATGGGCGTGGAAGGAACGGCTTCCAGCGAAGAAATCATTAGGGCGGTCGAGAACGCGGGCTACGGCGCGAGCGCGAAAGGCTTGGAAAAAAAATCAGCTGGGCCAAACAACTCCGACTCATTGCAAGACACCGAGACTCCAAAAATGAAGAAGCGCCTTGTCGCGTCGGTGATTTTGCTTGTTCCCCTAATGTATGTCTCGATGGGACACATGTTGTGGAACTGGCCGCTTCCACCCTTCTTGGACGGAAACCACGTCGCGATGGGGCTTTACGAACTTTTGCTTTCGGCGCTTGTAATGGTGGTGAACCAAAAGTTTTTTGTTAGCGGCTTTAAGGGCCTCCTTCACAAGGCGCCCAACATGGACAGCCTGATCGCGCTTGGAGCGACAGCAGCATTTGGCTACAGCGTATTCGCGCTTTTTGCGATGACGGGCGCGCTTGTTGACGCTGACAATGAGCGGATTGTGTACCATATGAATCAACTATACTTTGAGTCCGCCGCCACAATTTTGACTTTAATCACAGTCGGAAAAATGCTTGAGGCCAAGTCCAAGGGCAAGACCACCAACGCCCTAAAGGCTTTGATGAAGCTCGCGCCTGAGACAGCCGTTCTTTTGGTTGACGGAAAAGAAGTTTCCGTCGCCATTGAAGAAGTGAAAGTTGGAGACTTGTTCGTCGTCAGGCCGGGCGACAAAATTCCTGTTGACGGAATCGTTACGGACGGCGCGAGCGCGGTCAACGAATCCGCCTTGACCGGAGAAAGCGTTCCCGTCGAAAAACAAGTCGGCGACAAAGTTTCTTCGGCAACGATAAACACGTCGGGCTACATGGTGTGCCGCGCGACAAGGGTGGGCGAGGACACGACCCTTTCAGAAATTATCCGCATGGTTGGCGACGCGGCGGCGACAAAGGCTCCGATAGCGAAAATCGCCGACAAGGTTTCGGGCGTCTTTGTTCCCGCCGTGATTGCGATTGCGGCCGTGACGCTTGTCGCCTGGCTTTTTGCAGGCCAGTCATTTGGCTATGCGATCGCGCGGGCCGTTTCGGTCTTGGTGATAAGCTGCCCCTGCGCTTTGGGCCTTGCGACGCCAGTCGCGATTATGGTGGGGAACGGTGTCGCGGCCAAGTCCGGCATTTTGTTCAAAACTTCGGCTTCGCTAGAGGAAGCGGGCCGCGTTCAAATTGTAGCTCTGGACAAGACCGGCACTATCACAAGCGGCGTGATGAAAGCGACCGACGTAATTCCTGCGGAAGGCGTGACCGAGGAGGAACTTCTTTCAAGCGCCGCTTCGTTGGAAGAAAAAAGCGAGCATCCTATTTCTAAGGCGATAACGCTTTTCGCAAAAGAAAAGGGCGTAAAAGTTTTGGAAAACGAGGGCTTTGAAGCGGTGGCGGGGAACGGTCTTAAGGCCAATATAGGCGGCGCGACTGTCTACGGCGGAAACGCGGAATACATTTCAAAACTCGCGGATATTTCTCCGCTAAAAAATTCTGTCGCCGCCCTTTCCGCGCAAGGAAAAACGCCGGTTCTTTTTGCCTCGCAAAACAAATTGCTTGGCGTAATCGCCGTCGCGGACACAATCAAAGAAGATTCTCCGGCGGCAATCGTTCAACTTAAAAAAATGGGACTTCGCGTCGCGATGATTACCGGCGACAACGAAACGACGGCCCGCGCGATTGGAAAAGAAGCCGGCGTAGACGACGTTATCGCTTCTGTAAAGCCCGACGGAAAAGAAGCCGCGATTCGCGCCCTTATGAAGCGCGGAAAAGTCATGATGGTGGGCGACGGAATAAACGACGCTCCGGCCTTGACCGCCGCCGACCTTGGAATCGCGATCGGAGCGGGAACTGACGTGGCGATAGACGCAGCAGATGTTGTTCTGATGAAGAACTCACTTCTTGACGTAGCGGCCGCAATCAGAATCAGCCGCGCCAGCTTGCGAAACATTCACCAAAATTTGTTCTGGGCATTTTTCTACAACATAATAGGCATTCCGCTTGCCGCCGGCTGTTACGTAGCGGCTTTTGGTTGGAGCCTTAACCCAATGTTCGGCGCGGCGGCGATGGGCCTTTCAAGCTTTTGCGTCGTGACAAACGCTCTGCGGCTCAACTTTATAAAGCCCTACGACGCGGGGCGCGATAAAAGTGTTAAGAATCCCGTAAAGGGAAATCTTATATCAAATCTTAGTGACAAGGAGAAAAGCGCTATGAAAATCAATGTAAAAGGAATGATGTGCGGCCACTGCGAGGCTCACGTAAAGAAGGCTCTTGAAGCGATCGGCGGAGTTTCCTCCGCAAATCCTTCCCACGAATCGGGAACGGTCGAAATCGAAACTTCAAAAGACGTTGACGAAGCCGCGATCAAAGCCGCCGTTGAAGAAGCCGGCTACGAGTACTGCGGAAAATGCTAATAATTAAGAAGTGACGCGCTTGTTCATTCCTTGAACAAATTCGTCACGTGGAACTGGGTCAAATCCTTTACGACTTCCGCGGCAATCATCATTCCTGCGACAGGAGGAACAAAGGCGTTGCTGCCGGGAGTCTGTTTTTTTGTTGCGCCATTGCGGGCGGCTGTGACGCCGGAATCGTCCTTAAAGCCTTCGTCGCAATCCTCTTTTGGCGGAATGACTTTTTCGGTGGAGAACACAACCTTCAATCTTTTTATGCGGCGCTTTTTCAATTCGTTCCGCATGACGCGGGCGAGAGGGCAGACTGAAGTGCGCGAAATGTCTGCGACCTTGAGCTTGGTTGGGTCAACCTTGTTTCCCGCGCCCATGCAGCTTATGACAGGCTTTCCGGCCGCCTTCGCGCGCTCGATGATTTCGAGCTTTCCCTTGACTGTGTCGATGCAGTCGACAATATAATCGTATTGCGAAAAGTCAAACTGGCCTGCGGTGTCGGGCATAAAAAAAGTTTTCCATTTGGTGACCTTGCAGTCCGGGTTTATGTCGCGGACGCGCTCTTCGGCAACGTCAACCTTGTCTTTCCCGATGGTGGAACGAAGCGCGTAAAGCTGCCGGTTCAAATTTGTAAGGCAAATCTTGTCGTCGTCAACAATGTCAATCGCGCCAATTCCAGACCTCGCCAAAGCCTCGACAACATAGCTTCCCACCCCGCCAATGCCAAAAACAATCACCCTGGCCTTGTAGAGTTTTTCCATATTGTCTTTTCCGAACGTCAGCCTCGTCCGCGCAAATTGATTGCTGTCCATAAAAAATTCCTTTTACAATTATAATCCCCGCATTTGCTCGATCGCGCAATAGGGGAGTTCCACATGAACGTCCGATGTTTCTGTAAAAATGCAAACGTCGAGAATTACCAAGCCGTTGATTTGCTCTGCGTATGAGTCCGAGGGGGATAGCTTTTTAAGCGAGTTGGACAAGTCCTCCGCAAAGCTTTGGTTCCCTTTTTTATATGCGATTTTGCATATCCCGTTTATTTCTAAAATTTCATAGCCCGTAGTTAAGTCGATCCATTCTTCGTTGCTTAGGTGGTCTATGTCAAATTTTAATTTTAAATTTCTAAAATATCGGATTGCGCTGTTGTAGGCTTCGGGCGTGTATTCTGGAAGGCCGCCTTCATCTAGAATCACCAAGTTTTCAAGGCCTTTGAGATAAATCGCTGTTTCCGGAAGTTTTTCGATGATGTATCCTTCCTCGTCCCTTTGCATCATTTTTTGCGCTCCTCCTTTCATTGACTATGCCGCGTCCGCTTGTTATTATATACGTAACATAGAAAAAGGACTAGCGCAAAATGGTTAATGAAAAAGTTTTTGAGTTTTTGAACAAAAAGGGCTTTGCGGACAGAATCCACGAGCACAAAGAGACGATCGACACGGTGGAGCACGCCGCGCAACAGCTTGGTTGCTCCGAGGCCGAAATCGCAAAGACGCTTTCGTTTGTCGTTGACGAAAAGCCTGTCATCGTCGTGATGGCGGGCGACGGCAGAGTGAACAGCTCAAAGTTCAAGGCTCAGTTCCATACAAAGCCAAGCATGATCGCGCGCGACCAAGTGGAAGCGATAACCGGCTTCGCTCCCGGCGGCGTTTGCCCTTTCAACGTTCCAAAAGAAATTCCTGTATGGCTTGACGTTTCGATGAAACGCTTTGAATATGTCCACCCGGCTGGCGGGAACGAATTTACTTCCGTAAAACTCACTCCGGCGGAACTGGAAAAAGCGTCCGACGCGGTGGGCTGGTGCGATGTCTGCAAGGGCTGGGAAGAGGAATAGTATAGAATGTTTCAATTTTTATTGGCCGTAATTTATTTGTCGTTCATCAGTCTCGGCTTGCCTGACTCAATGCTTGGGGCGGCCTGGCCCGAGATGTATGTCGAGTTTGGAGTTCCGCTTTCTTGCGCGGGAATTCTTTCGGCCTTGATCGCCGCGGGAACGATTGTCTCAAGCTTGCAGAGCGACAGGCTGACCCTCAAATTGGGAACGGGAAAAGTCACGGCCATAAGCGTCGCGATGACTGCGGCGGCCTTGTTCGGTTTTTCAATCACGCATAGTTTTTGGGCGCTCTGCCTTTGGGCGATTCCTTACGGCCTTGGCGGAGGAAGCGTAGACGCGTCCTTGAACAATTATGTCGCGCTTCATTACAAGAGCCGGCACATGAGCTGGCTTCATTGCATGTGGGGAGTGGGAGCCGCGACAGGTCCGTACATTATGGGCTACGCGCTAACAGGCGGCATGGGCTGGAACGGCGGCTACAGAATCATTTCCATATTGCAAGTCGCGCTGACAGTCATTCTTTTTTTGAGCCTTCCCCTTTGGAAAAAACGCGCCGTCATAAACGAAGAGACCGGCGAAAAGCGAAAGCCCATGTCTTTGAGAGACGTCCTTAAAATTAGGGGAGCGAGGGAAGTCCTTGTTTGCTTTTTCTGCTATTGCGGAATCGAGCAGACGGCGGGCTTGTGGGCAAGCTCTTATTTGACTTTGTACAAGGGCCTTCCTGTTGAAACCGCCGCGAGTTTTGGCGCGATGTTCTTTATCGGAATCACAATCGGCCGCGCCGCAAGCGGATTTTTGACGATAAAATTTTCCGACATAAAAATGATAAGGCTTGGGCAAGGCTTGATTCTTCTTGGAATAATAATCATGCTCTTGCCGCTAAACGCCTATGCGACGCTTGCGGGGCTCATCATGATTGGCCTTGGCTGCGCTCCGATTTATCCTTGCGTCATTCATTCAACTCCGGCGCACTTTGGCGAAGACAAGTCGCAGGCCGTGATTGGCGTCCAAATGGCCTTCGCTTACACCGGAACCTTGTGCATGCCGCCGCTTTTTGGAATCATCGCCAACAATGTTTCCGTGGCCCTCTTGCCTGTGTATTTGATTGTCCTTTTGGTTTTGATGGTCGTGATGCACGAAGCGCTTTGCAAAAAGACAAAGTAGAAATGGACTATAGCTATATTTTTCGTTCCGCGAAAATCAAAAAGAGTTCCTTGGAAGCGGCCGGATTTAAAAGCGACGGCGGCGGAAATTACGCCATGCGCTCTCCTGTTTCCAACGGCGACTTTGAGGCGGAGATAATCCTTTCGCTAAAAGAGGAGACGCTTACTGTCCAGCTTTTTGACGCGGCAACTGGCGAAAAATACGCGCTTTTTGACATGCCCTCCCACGGCGCTTTTGTCGCGTCGCTCCGGGAAGAAGTTCAGAGCATTGTTGACGGAATAAAGGCAAAATGTTTTGAAACAAAAGACCTAAAAGAAAAATACGTCGCTTACCTAAAATCCAAGTTTTCCGCCGAGCCGGACTTTCCTTGGCCGGACACACCCGATTACGCCGTTTTCCGCTGCCCCAACCAAAAATGGTTCGCGCTTGTCATGAAGGTAAAGTATCGCCAGCTCGGCCTCACTGGCGACGAAGAAGTTTGGGCTGTGAACATGAAGGCGGAGCAGGACGCGATTCCAAACCTTGTTGACCGAAAGTCAATATTCCCCGCCTGGCACATGAACAAAAAGCATTGGATTACAGTCCTCCTCACCGCCGTGACGGATTTTGAAAAGCTATGCGCGCTTACGGAGAGGAGTTTTGAGTTGGTGGGGGGAAATCATTGATACTAGGCAATTTGTTTGCTATATTATTTATTGACTGCGTCGCTCAACATAAATAAACAAAAGACATATTTTAATTCTGGAGGAACTCTATGAAAAAACTTATTCTATCGCTTTTAGTTGGAGCGTTTGTTGTGGCGGGAGCGTCGGCTAAGACCGCCTTTGTTTACTTTAGCGTTTCGGGCAATACGGAGCGGATGTCAAAGAATGCCGCGGGCGCAATGGGAGCGGATGTCTTTGAAATTCAACCTGTTCACAAATACACAAAAGAAGACTTGAATTGGCGCAATAAAAAGTCGCTCACCACAATCGAATGCAACGACCCCAAAAGCCGTCCCGCGATCGCAAACAAAATCGACCTTTCTTCTTACGACACAGTAGTTTTGTGCTACCCAATTTGGTGGGCCTACGCTCCCAAAATCATTTACACATTTGTAGAAAGCCAGAACTGGGAAGGAAAGAAGCTCGTCACCCTTTGCACAAGCGGAAGCAGCGGCCTTGGCAAGAGCGGTAACGACCTAGCGAAACTCGCCAAGGGATCGGACTACAAGGGCGGCAAGGACTTCACTCGCGGCAAAGCGGAAGAAGTCAAAAAATACGTCGAAGGCCTTTTGAAATAATAGAAAATATGAGCATTACAGTAAACCTTAGATACACAGGCAAAGGAAATGCCGCAATTGATTTTGCCCGCGAAATGACAGAAAGCGGACTCGTTGAAAAAATCCGTGCTGAAAAAGGAAACCTTCGTTATGAGTATTATCAGCGTCTTTTTGATGTCAGCCCGGACAAAACCGTACTTCTCATCGACCAGTGGGAAAATCAAGAAGCGATAGACATTCACCATGCCTCACCGATGATGGCAGAAATCGCACGGCTTCGCGAAAAGTACGACCTTCACATGACGGTAGAGCGATTTGTGGCTGATGAAGGCGGTGTGCCGGAAAGTGACATGGAATTGATAAGAAAATGTAAAGATTGATTTCGATTCTGTTTCCTGCATTTTTAGCCATAGCTATGGCTTGCGCAGCTGAAAACAATACCTC
>JBGUQT010000105.1:0-22683 GCA_045131275.1 Treponema sp. | reverse complement strand
CTCCTTCGATATTGTCCGCGACGCTTTCCGAAAAGCTTTCAAGCCAAAAAGTTTTTTGCATTGTTCCAAGAGTTTTTTCTAGGGCAGGGCAGGCGATTCCCGTTTTGTTCGCCCCAAGCGCCAAAAGGGCAAAGCTAAAGATCGACTCGTCCGCAAAGGTTTTGGACGGACTTCCGACCCTTTATCCCTTTAACTTTTTGGGCTATTACGACACAAAAAAATTCAAGGAGTTGGGCGGTTTTGACGGAAAGATAAAAACTCCGTATTGGCAAAACCTTGACTTGGCCTTTAGGGCTTGGCTGTGGGGAGAACGGATTCAGCTTTCAACAGCCTTTACGATGACCTTTGCGGACGAAATAGCGGCCGCGGATTCAACTCCGGATTTGTCGCAGCTTAGATTTTTTCTAAAAAACATGGCTCCCGTTTATAAAAACGAGCGGGCGGAAATTCCCTTCTCAAAATTTTGGGGCTACAGCCTCCATTCTTCTTGCGGCTTTATCGAGTCGTTAAGGCATTTTAAGGCCGTTCGCGCTTGGGTAAAAGAAAACCGCTGCCGTTACAAAATGGACGCCTATAAGTTGATTTCGGAATGGGGGCGCGAATAGATGGCGGCCGAGCGTTTTAATCATGTCGCGGTGATCGTTCAGTGCCGCCTTTCTTCAACAAGGCTTCCCCAAAAAGCGCTGAAACTTTTAGGATCCAAGGAAACGCTTTGCTGGACTTTGGACGCGATGAAAAAAGTAAAGGCGGACCGCTATTTTGTCGCTTGCGACTACGACTCAAAGAGCGCTTTGCAGCCGCTTGCTAAAAAATGCGGCTGGGAGCTTTACGCGGGAGACCGCGACAATGTTCTTGATCGTTTTTGTTCGCTGATAAAAAGCCAATTTGCCGAATGCGACTTGGTTGTCCGCGCGACAGGCGACAATCCCTTTTTGTTTTGGGAGGCGGCGCAAAAGTCAATCCATGACTTTGAGCAAAATGAATTTGATGCCGACTACTTTACCTATTCAGGCTTGCCTCACGGAAGCGGGGTGGAGCTTTTTAAGGCTGCGTCGATTTTAAAAGCGCAAGAGTTGACTGACTCTCCTTATGACAAGGAACACGTAGGCCCCGCGCTTTACAGGCATCAAGAAACTTTTAAATGCGTCTTTAAGGACGCGCCAAAAGAATTCTACGCGCCGGAACTGCGGACTACTATCGACACCTTTGCCGACTACAAGCGGGCCGTCCGCCTCCAGAATTTTTTGCAAGGCCAAAAAGCGCTCGTGCCTTTTTGCGCGAATGACGTTTTGTCCGCCCTGAAAAATCCTTCGCTGCAAAAAACTGTTTTGCTCGTTCCAAGCGTCAAGGCGGGCAGGGGAACCGGCCACTTAAGGCGCGCCCTTTCTGTGGCAAAGGAAATCGGCGCCTTTGTTTACGTTCCTCAAGACAAAAGCCTAAAGGAAGCGGACGCCCTTGTAAGCCAGGCTGTAAAAGACGGCCTAAAGGAATGGCAAATTACAAGCGAGCTTATGGGCGGCTGGGACTTAGTCTGCTTGGACTTGTTCCGTTCAACAAAAGAAGAAATAAAAAAATATTCGGACTTGGGCCCCGTATGCTCAATCGACGACGGAGCGGATTTTTGCAAAGAAGCCGATTATCTTTTGGACGTGATTCCGTCGATGCCGCGTTCGGGCAAAGCGGCCTTAAAGGCAAATCTTTTTAAACCGGCGCTGATAGAGCTTCCAAAAAATCGCCGCGCGAGCTTTCCGGTAAAAATTAAAAAGGCCTTGGTTTGCGTAAGCGGCGAAACGATTGCGGAACTTTCCGGCTTGGCCCGCG
Organism: Treponema sp.; assembly: GCA_045131275.1. GTDB lineage: Bacteria > Spirochaetota > Spirochaetia > Treponematales > Treponemataceae > Treponema_D. Next base: position 20,862 of record JBGUQT010000105.1, on the reverse strand, counting down.
CGGCTTTGCAAGAATTGGGCGTTGACGTTGTTGAAGTCACCGCAAAAAATCCGCTTTCAAATTTGCGCGAGCGCCTTTTTGAATATGACTTGGTTGTCACCCATTACGGTTTTACCGCCTTTGAAGCGGCGGCCGCGAATTGCGCGGTTCTTTTGCTTGGAACAAGCGGCCTTCATAAAAAACTTTCAAAAAAATACGGCTTTGTTTGCCTTTGCAAAAATCAATTGGCGCCAAGGAAATTGCGGCCGCTTTTGGAAGGCCCGCAAGCCTTGGACAACAAAGGCTTTAAGGCGCTTCTTGGGCTTGGAACGGATTCGGCCGCGCCTTTAGGCCTTGAAAAAGCGTCCGGCCTTTCGCCGCTTGCGTCTTTTATCCAAGGGCTTTCGTTCGCGCAAAAAATTCCTTGCCCGGTTTGCGGCCCCTTGCCGTTTGGCGGCGCGAAAGTTTTGGCCAGGACAGAGACCCACACTTTTAGGCGCTGCCCAAAATGCGGCATGGTTTATCTTTCGCTTTCAAGCGACAGCCGCGTTCAATACGAGGCGGATTACTTTGGAAGCGAATACAAGGCCCAGTACGGAAGAACGTATTTGGACGACTTTGACTCGATCAAGGCGCAAGGCCTTCGCCGCGCGCTCGTAATCGCGCGGGCCGGACGTTTTGGCCTTTCCGCCAATTCCGCTTCCGCAAAGCCGCGGCTTTTGGACATAGGCTGCGCCTACGGCCCCTTTTTGGCCGCCGCTAATGAGCTTTGCTTTGAGCCTTACGGAACCGACATTTCGCAAAGCGCCTTGGATTACGTAAAGAACAAGCTTGGCTTTAGCGCGGTCCGCTCCAACTTTGCCGACTTTGATCCTCAAAAAGAATTTGGTTTTAAGAAATTTGACGCGGTCTCAATGTGGTATGTGATAGAACATTGCCAAGACCTAAAGGCGCTTTTGCCGCGCGTCAACAAGCTTTTAAAGGAGGGCGGAATTTTCGCCTTTTCGACTCCCAGCGGATCGGGCGTCTCAGGCCGCTTTAACCGTTCCGATTTTTATGCGAACAGCCCGCGCGACCATTACACGGTTTGGGAGCCGTCAAGGGCGGCTAAAATTTTGCGCCGTTTTGGCTTTAAGCTTGTGAAAGCCGTTCCCACCGGAATACATCCGGAGCGGATTGGATTGTTAAAAAATATTTCGAAAAAGTCTTTTATTTTTAAGCTTCTTGCGGTATTCTGTAAGAAGGCCGGTTTGGGCGACACCTTTGAGGTTTACTGCAAAAAAATTAAGGAAGCGCGATGAAGGATTCGATTTTAATATTGGGCGCCGGAACGATGCAGCGGCCCGCGATCTTGGCGGCAAAAAAACTGGGGCTTGAAACATACGTTATTGACGCAAATTCCAACGCGCCTTGCGTTTCGGACGCGGACCACTTTGCCACGATTGACTTAAAGGACCGCGACGGAATCGCCGAATGCGCCCAAGGCCTTGTGGAAAGAATGAACTTAAAGGCCATTTTTACCGCGGGAACGGATTTTAGCGCCAATGTCGCCTTCGCTTCCGAAAAACACGGCTTTGCGGGCCACAGTTACGCCGCCGCCGTAAACGCAAGCGACAAAGCCTTGATGCGCCAGTGCTTTAGAAACGCCCGCATTCCAAGCCCTCATTTCATTCTTATCGAAAAAAAATACCTTAAAAACACTTTGACGGCGCAAGTCGTCGCCGGCCTAAAATTTCCTTACGTCGTAAAGCCGGTTGACAACATGGGCGCGCGCGGCTGCCGCATGGTCAGGAACCAAGACGAGCTTTTCGCCGCCATTGACGAGGCGCTTAAATTTTCTAGGAGCGGCAGGGCGCTTTTGGAAGAATACTTGGATGGCCCGGAGTTTTCGATTGACGCTTTGATTTACGACGGAACGTTTACTGTTACGGGTTTCGCCGACCGCCATATATACTTTGAGCCTTACTTTGTCGAATTGGGCCACACGATGCCCACCAACATTTCATACACGCAATACATGGAGCTTGTAAAAACTTTCGCGCTTGGAGCCAAGTCTTTGGGCCTTTCTTGCGGAGCGGCCAAGGCCGACATCAAGTGGACAAAAAAAGGGCCTGTCATCGGCGAGATCGCCGCGCGCCTTTCGGGCGGCTACATGTCGGGCTGGACCTTTCCGTATTCAAGCGACATAAACCTTACCGAACAAGCGATCGAGATTGCCTTGGGAAGAAAGCCTTTGGCGCTGGAGTCCTTCCGCTTTCCTTTGGACATAGAAGGCGCTCCATTCAAAATGTTCGCCTATAATTCCTCGCGCTCGTCCGCGGAGCGAGCGTGGATTTCGATTCCAGGACGGGTCAAGGAAGTCATAGGCTTGGACGAAGCCGCGAAAATTTCCGGAGTGAGGGACATCTTTCCGCGCGCCAAAGCCGGCGACAGGGTTGTCTTTCCGCGCAACAACGTTGAAAAATGCGGCAACGTCATTTCGGTCGCGGCGACGCGCGAGCAAGCGGTTAAGGCCGCCGAAGAAGCGGTCAAGCGGGTAACCGTAATATTGGAAAAAGGCAATCCGGAGACCGACGACTTTCTTAGAATGAAGCGCGCCAAGGAAGACGGCCATTTTCCGCCGGAAGCCTTCCAGCTTCCAAAAGATGTTGACCGCGCCTTTAACTTTGAGCTTGACTGCGAGTCGGAGCGCAAGATCGGCGAGTTTGACTTGATTTCAAACAACGTTCCGTCTTCGCTTTCAAACTCAATGGCCGTAAAGGATTGGAACCAGCTTACGCTGCGGGAAACTATTGAAAAATTTGACAAAATGAATTTAAATCACGGTGAACTGAATTATAAAAAATTCTGGCTTGCGTTGATACGCGGCGGAATTCAGGGGGCCCTCTATGTTTCAAAATAAAATGAGCCGCGCGCGCGTGGCGTTGTCTTTTCTTGCCGCGCTCTTTCTTTTTTGCGCGTCCGCGTTCGCCCAGCAACTTTCGCTTTTGGAACAAAGCTCGCAAAAAGGCCAGATACTTTACTGGGACACTTTGACTCAAAGCGGCGTTTTGGAAAAAAATGGAAAGCAAGTTTCTTTCCGCGCCGGCTCCAACGTGATTCTTTTGGACAACGAAAAATTCGCCTTTACCGACGCTCCCCAAATAGCCGGCGGACAAATTTCCGTAAGCCCCAAATTCATTCAGGACGCGGAGGAGTGGTTCGCCCAGCAATCCGCTAGCGGCGAAAACTTTAAGGTCGGCGCGATATTGATCGATCCCGGCCACGGCGGAAAAGACCCCGGCGCCTTGATGACCCACAAAATCAACGGCAAGAACGTGACGATAAAAGAAAAGGACGTAAACCTCGCCGTGGCCAAAATGCTCGCCGCGCGCCTAAAGTCCGCCTATCCGCAAAAGCAAATAATCATGACGCGCGACAAGGACGTGTTCATCAGCCTGCAGCAAAGAACCGAAGTCGCCAACGCCGTAAAGCTCAAGGACCACGAGGCCGTTCTTTACATTTCGATCCACGTTAATTCTTCGCTTGACAAAAAAGCGCGCGGCTATGAGGTTTGGTACCTTTCTCCAGGCTATCGCCGCACGGTCCTGGAAAAAGGCAAGGCCGACGACCCCAAGCTTTTTCCGATTCTGAATTCGATGATGGAAGAGGAGTACACCACCGAAAGCATTTTGATAGCCAAGTTCATCATGGACGGCCTGGCCGCGCAAATCGGCAATTTAAGCCAGCCGCGCGGGATCAAGGCCGAAGAATGGTTTGTGGTCCGCAACTCCAACATGCCCAGCGTTTTGGTTGAAGTGGGCTTTGTCTCCAACTATGAGGAGGCCAAGCTTTTAAACGACGAAAGCTACTTGCAAAAAACAGCCTTTGGAATATATAATGGAATAACTGCCTTTGTGACGCACTTTGAGCGTTCGCGCGGCTTTACGGGAACAAAATGAAAATCGAAAAAATCAAGGTTGAACAAATCAAAGACTTGGCAAAACAAATAAAGGGCCCCCGCGAAATTCTTTGCGTCGCCGCCGCCTTTGTTTTTTTGCTTTCGCTTATAATTTTCTTGGCTAAAACGCCTCTAAGCCGCTACAGTTTCCGCTTTCAGTCGGTGGATTCGGGCAGGAACAACATTGAGTGGCGGTATTTGCCGGGCAGAAGGGGAGCCAAAAAGGCCGCCCTTTACGTTGACGAGCTTTTGCTTGGCCCCAAGACAGAGCGCTCTAGGCCCATTTTCTCTCCCGGAACCAAAGCCGATTTTTGCTTTGAGCGGGGCAGAACCCTTTACGTCAACTTGACTTCGGACTTGCTTGTAAAAAGCGGCAACGCCAGCGAGATTATGGAAGGAATCGAACTGTTCAAAATGAACGTAAAAAGGGCGTTTCCCAAGTATAAAGAGGTGGAAATATACATAGACAAGAGGGGAATTTTGAAGAATTAGGGCCGAAAACCGGCTCTAAAAAAGCAAATTTTTTTTCATTAAAACCTTGACAAAAAGCGTATCTTGTTAGATAATAATAGAAAATAGACAAGGCTACATCTATAAAATAATTAAAGGAGTTTTTCAAATGAAGAGAACTTTCTGTTTGATTGCGACAGCGCTTTTGCTCGCCGGTTCGCTTGCGTTCGCTGAAGAGGCGACGCTCATCGATTTTACGCAGCTCCAGGCGGACTGCTGCAATGATGAGCAGACTGGCAACCCCACACAGAACAAACGCACTGTAATGGACTTTTCAGTTGCCGCCGGCGCCACATTCACCGACGACCAAAAAGAGTTGATGAAGACATCGCTCGCTTTGCCTGAGTGGGAAGTTCAGTTGAACTCTTCTGCCCGCAATGTAGGCAGCTTGGCTGACTCAAGAGTAGTCGCCGCTCCTGTAAAGGACAGCGCCAACGTTCCGTTCGCCGGCAAAGAAGTTATGGGCGTCCGCGTAATTTTCCCCGATTGGGCCAGCAACGCCAACGCTAAGATCGTTCCCGCTTTCGACATTCCGGCTTACGAACCTTTGGCCGACGCCGACGACAATGGCGTTCGCCAGGAACCGACAGACGAGCAGAAAGCTTCTGGCAAGACTTTGTTTGAAGACGGATACGGCGTCGTAAAGAACGTCGGAACTCTCAAGTCTATCGCCGTTACAACAATGGGTATGAACTATCCTCACTCATTGTACGTAATGCTCAAGGACAACGACAACATCGAGCGCCGCTACTTCATGGGCTACCTTGGCTTTGACGGTTGGAAGACATTGATTTGGAACAACCCCCAGTACATCTCAGAAATCCGCAACCGCGAAATTCGCGTATACCCGATTTATCCTCGCGGACTTCCTTTCGTGAAGTTCACAGGCTTCCAGGTATGCCGCGACGGCGCGCACATCGGCGGAAACTATATCGGTTACTTCAAGGACGTAAAGGTAATTTACGACAAAGCCTTGCTCACATCTGACCGCGACATCGCTGACGAAGATCTTTGGGGAATCATCACAAAGAAAGAAAGCGAGCGCCAGACTGCCGAAATGCAGCGCTTTGGAAACAAGCAGGTTAACCGCTATCTCGAAAAGGCTAAGTTGGCCACAGAGACAGAATTCTCAAGCAGCTTGAACGAGGGATCTTCTTCAAACGCTCAGCAGAACTCTGGAGCCGCCGCTTCAGCCAACGAGCGCTAATTCTAGAAACCTAGTTTCTAAAGATTAGCTTCAGCATAAGGGTTGCCCAAAATTGCGGCAACCCTTTTTTCTTTGTTTTTTTAGAAGAAGGCGATATGGATTCTCAAATGCCAAGCAAAAGCAACATAGAAGACTTGTACAATTCTTACTATCCGATTTTTTCATGCATACTTAACAACGTTCAGAATATGCTTGCGGGCGATTTGGATTTGAATCCCAGGCCTGTTCTTAAATCAAGAATAAAGTCATTTAAAAGCTACTACGCAAAAGTCGTAAGGCAAAGGGCCGACGCGATTTATCAAACGAACCAATTGGTTTGTCTTACCGACATGATCGGCATAAGGGTTGTTTGCGCCTTTTTGGAAGACATATCGAATGTCGTAAAGCAAATCTCCGAAAAGTATTCCGTCCGCGAAATCGAGCGAAAGGGCGAGACGATGAGCTTTAAGGAGTTCGGCTATGAGTCCGTTCACATTTTGATCAACATTCCCGCGGAGTGCTTGGACTTAAGCGTGTTGAACCCCAGCCTTGTAAAGGACCATCCGATTCCGCCGGAACTGTGCTGCGAAATTCAAGTCAGAACGATTTTGCAGGACGCTTGGGCGGAAGTTGAGCACGAGTTGATTTACAAAACCGAGTTCACGCCTTTTGACGCTCCTCTTAGAAGAAAGCTGGCTTGCGTAAACGCTTCGCTTTCTTTGGCGGACACAATCTTCCAAGAAATCCGCGACTACCAAAAGAATTTTCAGCGCGCGGTTGACGAGCGGCGCGAAAGCTTTTACCAAAAGGCCGACGTCATCACTGACCAAGAGAATGGCTTGCAGGCCGCCAAAGGATCGGCTCAACCCCAGCAAGAAGACATTGGCAGGGTAAGCCCGTACGTTCGCGGAACTATAGACGACATGATTTTGCGCGCCCTCCAAGCCCACAACGGCGGCAACTTGGATTTGGCCGTCACGATTTATTCGGACATTCTAAATTCAAAGTCGCAGTTGGACGACAACGTTCTTTCTGTAATCCACAAGCACAGGGGAATGGCCTTCTTTGCCCAGAACAAGTACAAGGAGGCGCTTGATGATTTTGAGAAGAGCGCCAAGTTTGGAAAGGACAACTTCCGCTCGATTTACTATATGGGCATTGTCTACGGCGTCACCGGCCAAAACGAAAAGGCGCTTGAGGCTTTTACAAAATCCTTGGAGCTTAACGGCTTCCAGTCGCACGCCTATTACCGCCGCGCCTTGACTTACTTTAATTTGTCGGACTACCAAAAATCGCTTGAGGATTTGAACGCCGCCAACCGTTTGGGCTTGGACAACGACGAATGCAAGGCCCTCCGCGCCAAGCTCAACAAAAAGTTCGACATGATGTAAAAAGCTACTTGACACATTTTATTTTTTATGTTAGTATCTTTTCTGTTGACGCATGTCAGCGTGTCTCCTTCGTCTAGTGGTTAGGACATCGGGTTTTCATCCCGACAACATGGGTTCAATTCCCGTAGGAGATGTGAATAGCGCGCAAAGCTTTTGCTTTGGCGCTTTTTTTTTGGGTGGGAAAATGAAGGCGGAAGAGCGGATTTCGATGCCGGCGATCATAAAGATGCGGCGCGAGATTCAAGACGCCGGCGGAAACGAAGTTTTCTTTGTCGGGCAAATCAACGAAAATTGCATCGTCACATCTATAAAGGCTTGCTCCCGCGGAGACGAGCATTCTGTCGGCGTGAATTTTTTTGAAACCCGCGAGCCTTGCGTCTTTATCCACAACCATCCCGGCGGCGACCTTACTCCAAGCAACGCCGACATGGCCGTCGCAAGCCGCGCCAACGAAAACCTCTGCGGCTTTTTCATAGTTGACAACGACGTAAAAAAAGTTTACGTGGTGATGGAACCCGTTCCGCCAAAAAAAATTGTCGCGCTGGACGAGGACCAGGCCGCTTCTTACATTCAAGACGGAGGCCCTTTAAGCAAGCTGTCGGAAAATTTTGAGGAGCGCCCCGTTCAAGTTGATTTGCTGCGCCAGATCGCGCGCGCCTTTAACGCCAATTCAATCGCGGCCTTTGAGGCCGGAACCGGCGTCGGAAAAAGCTTCGCTTACTTGATTCCCGCGATGTTATGGGCAAGCCAAAACAAAGAGCGCGTCGTAGTTTCCACCGGAACGATAAACTTGCAGCAGCAGCTTAGCGAAAAGGACATTCCCGCGGCAAAAAAGATTTTGGGCTTGGAGCTTAAGGCCGTTCTTTTAAAGGGCCGCAACAATTATGTGTGCCTGCGCCGCCTTGAGGAAATGGGAAAGGAGCGCGACCTTTTTACGACCGAGACCGAGGCCTTGGAAAAAATCGCCGAATGGGCAAAGACAAGCCGCGAAGGAAGCAAAAGCGAGCTGACCTTTAATCCCAGCGAGAGCCTCTGGGGCCGGGTATGTTCGGAAAGCGACGCTTGCATGGGCCTTCATTGTCCCTTTCGCGACAAGTGCTTTGTGATGGCCGCGCGCAGGGAAGCGAGCGACGCCCAAATTTTGGTAGTGAACCACCATCTTTTGTTCGCCGACATAGAAAGCCGAATGAACGCCGTAGGCTACGACGACGCGGCGGTCTTGCCTCCCTACAAGCGGATTGTCTTTGACGAGGCGCACGGAATCGAGTCCGCTGCCACAAGCTTTTTTAGCGAGCAAGTGTCGCGCTTTAAAATCATAAAGCAGTTGAATCTCTTGTACAGGGAACGCCGCTCAAGCTTGGCGGGCTATCTTTTTACTTTGACGGCGCTTTCAAACGGGCCTGACAATACCGAAAAAGTCGGCGAGACCGTGGAAAGAATTAAGGACAACATCAAAAGCCTTGAGACCGCCGCCCTTGACCTTTTGGGAAACGAATGGACTTGCCGCCTTTACGAAAAGACATCCTCGGCGTTCGCGCCGCTTCTTTCCTTGCTAACAAGTCTGGGAGGGGAGCTTGGCCGCTTGGTCGCGTTGGCGCGTGAGATTTGCGACAATGTGGCCGACGAGGACAAGACGGAGAACGCCTATTGGGAAACAAAGGCGATTTTGCGCCGCTTGGAGGACGCCGCCAGCGTTTGCAAGGATTTTAGCTTTTGGGACGAAAAACGCGACCAAGTCTTTTGGATCCAGCGCCAAAGGCTAAACGAAGAATTCGCAAAGGACGGACTTCCGTTCTACATAATTTTTTCCAGGACGCCCTTGGACATCGCGCCGCTTATGAACACCGGCGTTTTTGAGCCGATGGAAAGCGTCGTTTGCGCCAGCGCAACCCTGAAAATCGCAGGCTCCTTTGACTTTTGGACGCGCAGGACGGGCCTTTCTTTTGTGGAGGAGGAGCGGCTTAAAAGCGCGGGCTTTGACTCTCCCTTTCCTTACGAGAAAAACGTTCTCTTTGCATGCCCCAAGGACATTCCTTTTCCTGACAGCATAGAATTCCAGCAATACGTTGAGCTGGCTTTGATAAAGCTTGTAAAGGCCTCAAAGGGCAGGGCGCTGGTTTTGTTCACCTCTTACGATTCGCTAAAGAGCGCCTACAGCACTTGCCAGTACGAGCTTGGAAAAAGCGGAATAAACGTCTTTAAGCAGGGCGACGACGACCGTTTTAGGCTCTTGGACAAGTTCAAGAACGACGAGACCAGCGCCTTGTTCGCCACGGACTCCTTTTGGCAGGGAATTGACGTTCCCGGAAGCTCGCTTAGCCAAGTTATTATCGTAAAATTGCCTTTTAGCGTTCCAAACGACCCGGTTTTTGCGGCCAGGGCTGAGGAGGTGGAACGGAGGGGCGGCTCGTCCTTTATGGAGTTGAGTCTTCCCGAGGCCGTAATCAAGTTTAGGCAGGGCTTTGGCCGCCTTGTACGCCGTTCCACAGACAAGGGGGCGGTGGTGGTCTTGGACCGAAGAATCATGGAAAAGCGCTACGGCCGCATCTTTTTGGACAGTCTTCCCAAGACAAAACGGCTTTATGCCGGCCTTAACGACGTTTGCGCGGCGGTTGAAGCCCTTTTGGACTAAAATTTTAGTAGACAATTCAAAGGAACTGTGATATAATCAAATTTTAGTAAGGCAAAAAGCCCTTTACAATGGAGTAAAAGACTTAAATGGCGTCCGGAAAAAAATTCATGCTTGACCTTCCGCTCAAAATAATCTTGACGGAAGACGGAACTTCAAATTTTATCAGTCATAAAAAGAAGCTTCTAAGAATCAAGATGGCTGACAATGTGGAAGAGTATGGAATTTCTTTGAACAAATTTTCGCCGCAGTCAATCCAAAACATGATTTTAATCGACTATATTTCTAAGATAGAAATATCAATGTCGGAATTTGTTTCAAAGCGCCAAGAGATTATGGACCTGTCCAAATTGGTCGTTTACCCCGTAATGTACAAGCAGTTTGACCGCGAGATTTTCCAAGCGCTTATCGAGACTGACTGTGTCCGCAAGTACAACCGCACCCACGCCGGAAGCCTTATCGACGAAAAGACTCAGATTTCGGACAAGCAATTGCGCGCGGAGCTTTCAAACAAAAACGCCTTGATCGACCAAATCCGCAAGAACATTTTGACTCCGATTTGGAAGAACGTAATGACCAACAAGGAGTATTCGGCCGAAGAAAAGAACATCTATCTTTTGATGTCCGAAAAATTCATGAACCGCCTAAGCCTCCTTAACTGGCATATCTTCACTTTGTTCCACAAAGACGAAGCGTTCTCCGAATTAGTAAGCCAAACTAGAATGGTTCTTTCGCGCTATATGGACAAGAGCCGCGTCGCCGACTACATCTCGACGATGATTATGGAATTGGCCCTTAACAGCGAAAACACAAACATCACAAAAGAAGCGCAAAACATGTATGGCGGCCGCGACGACATCAACATGCTTATCCTTGATCCCGACGTCCGCAAAAAAATCGTGCGCGAGCTTGAGGCTAAGGGCGAATTGGTTTTCCTTAGCTGGAAGCTTGGAGGCGGCTCTACCTCAATCGGAAAGCAGGGCCGCTTGCAAATAACTATTTACAACAAGACCGACGAGTTCCAGGAAGTTAAGGACACGATTGACGCGGCCCAGCAGGCCAACACAAACAAACGCTCCCTCGTCGACTTTTACCGCGAAATGCCGGAAGGCCAAGAGGGCACCGACTTGGGCATGTACTACCTTTCATACCTTGACGACGCTTGCAAAAAGGTAAAAGTAAAATTCGATTCTTTGGTCAACCAATTCTCCGCCAACGACTTGACGGTTATCACGCTGACCTTTAACTTCTAGTATGAACGAACCGCCGCCTGCCAATAATTGCAAGCTGACTCTTTTGTTTTTGCTCATTGCGCTCGCGCTCTTTTGCGCCGCGTCTTGTTCGGAAGATCCGATTGACGCCGCCTCTGTTCAAGCCAATTTGATTTTGGATTGGGAAGACGACCAAAGCCTTCCATCGGAACGTCTTAGCGTTTTTATTGAGCTTTCGTCAAATGTCAGAAGGGTTGAGTCTTTTACCGTCGCGTCGGGCGAATACTCTTGGAACGTTGACTCGCCGATTTTATTTGAGGCGGGGGGGCGGCAGTGGGCCGGTTGGCCGCACTTGGAGCCGCCGCCCGCAAAGAACGGACAAAGGCCTTTGTTCCCATTGGGAAACTACGAAGTCGAATGTGTTGACGCCGCCGGAAAAAAAGACAAAGCGACGTTTTCTATAATCATAAACGCGGCGCTGCTTGACGCAAACGCTTCCCAGGTTGAAGGCTTGATTCACGCTCCGCAAAAAAGAGTCGCCGTTTACTCTGACTCAGGCGAGCTTCTTTACTTTGATTCCGCAAAAAGCAATTGGTTGGGCGGCGCGACGATTTTTAACGGAGTGAAGGATTCCTCTTATTACAGGGATACTATCGCTTCTGGCAGCGCGCTCTGCTTTATGCCAAAAAAATACAAGGACAACAAAGAAAATAAAAATGGAGAACAGTCTGATGGGCTTGAATGACAGCGCCGACGACCCGGCGGGCGATTCGGCAAACGATAATTCATTTTATCGAACGATCAAAACTTACGTTATGAGGGCGGGCCGAATGACCGCCGCTCAAGAAAAGGCTTACAACGATCTTGGGCATATTTATTGCGTTCCCTACGAAGAAAAGCCTTTGAATTTTGTTGAAGTTTTTGGAAATACAAATCCGATTGTCGTGGAAATTGGCTTTGGAATGGGAGCGGCCACGATTCAAATGGCGAAAGAAAATCCAAATGTAAACTATTTGGGAATAGAAGTCCACAAGCCGGGCGTCGGCCGAGTGTTGAGCGAGGTTCGCGCCAACGATTTAAAAAATTTATACATTGTCGAACATGACGCGCTGGACGTTTTGGAAAAAATGATTGGCGACAATTCTGTTGACGGCTTTCACGTTTTCTTTCCCGACCCTTGGCCAAAGAAAAAGCACCACAAGCGCCGCCTTATGAGAAGGCCCAACACAAATCTTTTGCAAAGAAAATTGCGCGAAGGCGGATACCTTTACATGTGCACCGACTGGGAGGAGTACGCTGACGAGGCTTTGGAAGAGCTAAAGGCTACGGAAGGACTCAAAAATAAATACGACGGCTTCGCGCCGCATCAGGAATGGCGGCCCGAGACTAAGTTTGAGCGAAAAGGAATCGAAGCCGGCCGCAAGATCCGCGAGCTTTTCTTTGTTAAACACGAAGAGGAATAAGATGGCCGACTTGTTTGAAAGCGCCAGAATTGACGAACTTGCCGCGCTTATAAAAAAATACCAGGACTCCTACTATAACGGCGAGGCCGAAATCGAGGACGCCGAATTTGACAAGCTTTGGGACGAGCTAAAAGCGCTGGATCCCAACCATCCTATCCTAAAAAAAGTCGGAGCCGATTCCGGAAACTTTGAAAAGGCCTCGCACGTTATGCCGATGGGAAGCCAAGAAAAGGCGGCCGACCCAGAGCAGTTTTTGGCTTGGGCCGCCAAGCATGTTTACCCGGAGTATTTGGTTGAATACAAGTTGGACGGCGCCTCATTGGAGTTGCAGTACCAAAAAGGCCGCCTTGTCCGCGCCGTGACTCGCGGCGACGGCTCGGTCGGCGACGACATTACGGTAAACGCAAAAAAAATGAAGGGCGTTTTAAGCGTCTTGGAAAAGTCGCCCGACTTTACCGGCGGCGTTCGCGGCGAGGTTATTATGACCCACAGCGTTCACAAAAAATATTTTTCGGACAAGGCCAATTGCCGCAACGCCGCCAACGGCTTGATGAAGCGCAAGGACGGCGAAAAGTCCGAATATCTTTGCCTTATAACCTACGACGCTTTGTCAACCGACGGCCCCAATCCCTTTAAGGACGAAGAAGAAAAAATCGCTTGGCTTGTAAAAAACGGCTTTGAATCCGTTCCGCTTAAGATATGCAAAAGCCCGCAGGAAGTCATCGACTACCGCGCCGCCGTTATGGAAACGCGGCCCGGCCTTGAATACGACATTGACGGCCTTGTCGTAAAGGAGCGCGAGATCAACCTTGACGACGCAAGCCGCGCGCGTCCCGACAGGCAGATTGCCTTTAAGTTTTCGTTGGAAGAAGCCGTAAGCGTAGTGCGCGAGGTGGAGTGGAGCGAAAACGGCGCGACTTACACGCCCGTCGCGATTTTTGACGCGGTCCAGCTTGCGGGAACGACTGTCCAGCGCGCGAGCCTGGCCAACCCCGACACTTTGAGAAAGCTCGGCGTCCAGATTGGAAGCCATGTCGTCGTCGTCAAGCGCGGCGAAATAATTCCAAAGATTGTAGGCTTGGTTCCTCACGCGGATGATGCAAAAAATTGCAAGCCGATTGAGTTTCCAAAAAAATGCTCGGTTTGCAATAGCCCCTTGTCAGACACGCCGAGCCGACTGTATTGTCCCAACAAGGCTTGCCCCAAGCGCGTCTTGCACCAAATATTCAAATGGATAGAATGTTCCGACATCCGCGACTTGGGCGACGCGCTTGTCAACGCGCTTTTTAGCGACAAAAAGTTGCGTTCTATAAGCGATATTTACGCTTTGGATGAAGCGACGCTCACCCCGTACTTTTTGAATCAAGAAAGCATAGAAAAAGAAAAGGATTCTTTGGGCGCCAAGAATGTCGTCGCGTCGATAAAGGCGCATTCCAGCCTTAGCCTTGCGCAGTTTGTGGCGGGCTTTGACATTGAAGGAATCGGCGAGCAAATGGTGGAGAAAGTTGTCGAAGGCGGCTTTGACAACTTGGAAAAACTTTTGTCCGCCTCGCCTGAGGATTTTGAAAAGGTTTACGGTTTTGCTCAAATCACCGCCGCCGCCTTTGCGCAAGGCTTGGCCGAAAACGCCGACGAAATGCGCTCGCTCGCAAAAAGCGGAGCGATAACGATTAAGGAAAGAAAGTCTGGCGCTTTGGCTGGAAAGTCATTTTGCTTTACTGGCGAGCTAAAGACGATGAAACGCGTCGACGCCGAGGCTTTGGTAAAAGAGAAGGGCGGCTCGGCAAAAAGTTCGGTGACAAAAGACTTGACCTATCTTGTTACAAACGATAAAAATAGCGGCTCGGGCAAGAACGCCAAAGCCGCCAAATTTGGAATATCGATTATAAACGAGGAAGAGTTTTTAGCCCTCGTTAAATGACCAATCGTTTTCGATAAAATAGTCTGGATTCATAATGACGGAATTCAAGCGGACTTCCCAATGCAAGTGAGGGCCTGTTGAAAATCCCGTGGAGCCGCTAAGTCCAAGCAAATCGCCTTGGCCCACCATTTGTCCTTCCTTTACTTTTAGTTGGCTCATATGGTAGTACATCGTGTAGAGGCCGGGAAGGTGCTCGATTATGATTGTCCAGCCGGTTGCGATGCGGTTTTCGGCCATGACGACTTTGCCCGCGGCGGGAGCCGTTATTTCTGTTCCCGTGGGAACACCAAAGTCGATTCCTGCGTGGGTTGTCGTGCTTTCCTTTCCGCCGGGATACTTGTAAATTATGCGTTCGGCAAAGGCCGTGGTGCGGCGCGTGGATTTTACCGGAAGGGTGAATTTCTTTAAGTTGTAGACGCTTTCTGAGTTGATGGAGTTTATGATGTCGTTGAGCTTTTTTGACTGAGCGACTTTTTCCGGGCTTGTGTTTTTTGAAATCTTGTCCATCGTTTGGTTCAACGTTATGACGCCGCTTTCAAATTCCTTTTCGCCCATAAGCAACGGAAGCTCAAAAGTCTTTTCGTTTTCGTCGCCGACTGTGTAGCGGACGACGATCGTCCATTCTCCGCTTTTGGCCCAGCTTGAGGTTGGCAGGCCGGTTAAAAATTCAAAGGAGCCTTTTTTGGGAATCGGATAAAACGCGCTTGATCCGACTGTCTTTTCGCCGGCTTTTAGTTCCGCCGTGGCGCTAGGCGCGAAGGTCTTTTTTTTGGCCTTTACGTTTTCAAAGCTCATGCGTATAAAAACAGGGTCTCCGGGCAAGACATTTTCGTTGTATTCAAGCGATATGCTGTAGTTTGTCCCGTCAAAACGGGCGTTTTTGGCAAAAACTGCCGCAGTCATAAGGGCCAGCGCAAGGGCCGCAAGCGTTTTTTTTATATTCTTCATTTTAAACTCCGTCGCTATATTATCGGACACTATAGAACATTTTTTTAATATTTGATATAATGGTTAAGATATATTCAATATAAGGAGCTTTGTTTTGTATAAGCCGGTAGATCCCAAAGCGGAATTTCCCAAGCAGGAAGAAGAAATCTTAAAATATTGGAGCGACAACGACATTTTTAAAAAGTCCATCTCCCAGCGCGA
Organism: Treponema sp.; assembly: GCA_045131275.1. Lineage (GTDB taxonomy): Bacteria > Spirochaetota > Spirochaetia > Treponematales > Treponemataceae > Treponema_D. The sequence continues at coordinate 5,483 of JBGUQT010000105.1, read as the reverse complement.
GGGAGCCGAAGAGTTTGTTTTTTACGACGGACCGCCCTTTGCCACAGGACTCCCTCACTTTGGACACTTTATTCCTTCAACAATTAAAGACATAATTCCCCGCTACCAGACTATGCGCGGAAAGAGGGTTGACCGCCGCTTTGGCTGGGACTGCCACGGCCTTCCCGTTGAAAACTTGATTGAAAAGGAGTTGGGAATCAACTCCAAGCACGAAATCGAAGAATACGGCGTGGCTAACTTTAACGACAAGTGCCGCGCCAGCGTTCTTAAATACACAGGCGAATGGCGAAAGACAATCACCCGCATGGGCCGCTGGGTTGACTTTGACCGCGACTATAAGACAATGAATCCCGACTATATGGAGTCCATTTGGTGGGTCGCAAAATCTCTTTGGGACAAGGGCTTGATTTACGAAGGAAAGTACATCCTTCCGTATTGTCCCCGCTGCGCCACCGTTCTTTCAACGCACGAATTGGCCCAGGGCTACAAGGAAGTCCAGGACCCCGCGATTACAATCCGCTTTAAGATTACCGCCGCGCCCAAGGGAGTTGACGACCCCGGCATGGCCGACGGAAAGACATACTTTTTGGCTTGGACGACAACTCCGTGGACGCTGCCTTCCAACCAAGGCTTGGCGATGGGCCCGGACATCGACTACGTGAAAATTTTGGACAAGGAGTCGGGCGACCATTATATTTTGGCCGAGAGCCGCCTTGACGCCTACTACAAGGACGCCGCCGAATACGAGATCGTTTACAAGCGGCCTGGAAAGGATTTTGTCGGCGCCAAGTACGAGCCGCTCTTTCCTTACTTTGCGAATCTTGCCAAAAACGAAGACGGTTCCGACGGCGCCTTCCGCCTCTTTAACGCGGACTACGTTTCAACAGAAGACGGTACCGGCATCGTCCACTTGGCTCCTTCCTTTGGCGAAGACGACAGCCAAGTCTTCAAAAAAGAGAACGCCGGAAAAGACGCCAAGGCGCAGATCCCCTTTATGGAGCCAATCGACGCCGAATGTAAATTTACAAAAGAAGTTCCTGACTACCAAGGCCGCTTTGTTAAAGAAGCGGACAAGGACATCATGGACCGCCTCAAGAAAGAGGGCAAGCTTGTAAAGCGCGACCAAATAAAGCACCAGTACCCGCACTGCTGGCGCTGCGGCTCTCCGCTTATTTACCGCGGAATCGGAAGCTGGTTTGTCAAAGTCGCCGGAAAGAACGACCAGCTTTTAAAGGCCAACAGCCAAATCAAGTGGCAGCCCGCCCACATCAAAGAAGGCCGCTTTGGAAAATGGCTTGAAGGCGCCCGCGACTGGGCCGTGAGCCGGAACCGCTATTGGGGAAACCCGATTCCGATTTGGAAGTGCCCCGACTGCGCCAAGACCCTTTGCGTAGGAAGCCGATCAGAGCTTAAAGAATTGAGCGGAACATATCCTGAGGACCTCCACAAGCAGTTTGTTGACAAGATAGAAATCCCATGTTCTTGCGGAAGCAAGATGAAGCGCATTCCCGAAGTCTTTGACTGCTGGTTTGAGTCGGGCAGCATGCCTTACGCCCAGCTTCACTATCCCTTTGAGAACAAGGAATTCTTTGAAAAGCATTTCCCTGCGGACTTCATCAGCGAAGGCCTTGACCAAACCCGCGGCTGGTTCTACACGCTTACGGTTTTGGCCGCCGAGCTTTTTGACAAGCCCGCCTTCAAGAACTGCATTGTTAACGGCTTGGTATTGGCCTCGGACGGCCGCAAAATGTCCAAGTCGCTCAAAAACTACACCGACCCGGTTGAAGCGATCAACATGTTCGGAGCGGACGCCTTGCGCTTGTTCCTTATGCACTCGGCGGTCGTAAAGGCCGACGACTTGCGCTATTCCGACGACGGCGTTAAGGAAGTCCTTAAGTCAATTTTGATTCCTTTGTGGAACAGCTACTCCTTCTTTGTGACATACGCCAACATCGACAAGATCCAGCCCAACGGAAAATTGTTCGAAAAAGCCTTGCCGCAAAATCCGCTTGACCGCTGGATTTTGAGCGTGACGCAGTCTTTGGTAAAGAACGTGAGCGCGGCGCTTGACGACTACGACCTTAGCGGAGCGATCGACCCGATCGTTGCCTTCATCGACCAGCTCAACAACTGGTACATCCGCAGAAGCCGCCGCCGCTTTTGGAAGAGCGAGAACGATTCTGACAAGGCGGAGGCCTACGAGGCTCTTTACTTGGCGCTTAAGACGTTCGCGCAAGTTAGCGCTCCCTTTGTTCCCTTTATCGCGGAACAGATTTGGCAGAACCTAAAAGTTTCGGGCGACGCCGAAAGCGTTCACCTTAGCGACTGGCCCAAGTACAACGAGGCTTGGCATGACGAGGCGCTTGAGTTCAAGATGGCCACCGTTCAAAAGGCCGTGTCTATGGGCCACAGCTTGCGAAACCAGTTCAACATAAAGAACCGCCAGCCCTTGGCCGCCGTCGCGCTTGTCACCCGCAACGCCGAAGAAAAGAAAGTCTTGGCAGAGATGGAAGACGCGATCCGCGAAGAGCTTAACGTAAAGAAGGTTGTCTTTCACGACCGCGAAGACGAGCTTGTTGAATACAAGGCCAAGGCCAACTTTAAGGTCCTTGGAAAAGAGCTTGGCGGCTTGATGAAAGCCGCGGCCGCAAAAATCGCCGCTCTTGGCCAGGAAGAAATCCAGTCGATCTTGGACGGATCAAAACTCGCTCTTGACGTTGAGGGGCAGAGCGTCGATTTGACCGAAGAAAAGATCATCGTCGAACGAATCGAAAAGGAAGGCCTCAAGGTTGTCAACGACGGAACTCTTACAGTCGGCCTTGAGACAAACATCACCGACGAGCTTAAGAAAGAAGGCTACGTCCGCGATTTGGTTCGCGGAATCCAGAACCTTAGAAAAGAGTCCGGCCTTAGCGTAACCGACCGCATTAAGCTTAAGGTCTTTGGCGACGAAGAGCTTAAGGATGCGTGGACTATGTTCGCGGACTTTGTGACTGGCGAAACTTTGGCCGCAAGCGCCGAGTGGGCAAATATCGAGGGCGGCTCAGTCATTGACGCCGACGACAAAAAATGGAGCGTAAAAATTGAAAAGAACTAACAGTTTTGTTTTGGCAGTCGCCGCGCTTGCGGCGTTTGCCGTCGCCGTCGCGCTTGGCTCTTGCGCGTCCGTTATGGGGTCGAGCGTAAAGGTAAAAGCCTTTGACACGCTTGAGTCTGACTCTCTTGTTTATATGAGCGTTCCCGTTCATGTTCACAGCGAGTTGACAAACAGCCTCTTAAAGAAAATGATTGGAAGCGACATTTCAGACAAGTACATCAAGAACGTCACTGACAGCATCGACCGTGTTTACATCGGTTTGGGCTCGGCTTCCGACAAGAACCGCGTTCAAGTCGCTTGCGACGGAACGGTTTCAACGGCCTCAAAGCTCGCGCTTGCTTCATCCGATTATTTTACAAAGAAAATCCAAAATGTAAACACAGCCGGCATATATCAAGTCTATACCGAAAAAAAGTCAGGAATGCAGCTTTGCAATCCAGGAAGCGACTTGATTTTGATCGCAAGCGACGTCGTTCCGCAGCTAAAGAAATATGACAGCGAAGCCAACTCGCAAATTCTTTCGGACATTATGAGCGGGGCTGCCGACAATTCAAACGCGGCCGATTGGAAATCCAGCGAAGCCTACAAGTTTGTGGGTGACTCAAGCGCAAACACTGTTCGCCTTTACATGAACAGGCCGCTTTCGTTCATCACAAACCTTTTGGGAACAACCCTTTCTTCTTCAATCTTCCAGTTGAATTTTATAGAAGGCGAGTTCACAAAGCTCCCTTCCGGAAAGTACTCTGTTGACTTGAACATGGAATTTTCAAAAGAGAACCTCATTCCAAAAGCTGTGGCTTTTTTGAAAGTGGCTCTTTTGATGACAGACGCAACGGTGTCGACAAGCGATTCCAGCCATCTTTCTGTGACTGGCGTTCAAGTTTCGCTTTCGCAAATGCAGAACATGCTTGGCATTCGATAACAACAAAAAAGACAGGAGACAATTATGGCTGAAGACAAAATCATTCTTAAGGCCGAAGACCTTGACGGATATTTGACGGAAGGCGACCATGCGGACCTCAAAAACTTGGCCGCTATGTATGAGGAGACGATGAAGACTTTCGTTCCCCTTGACAAGGCTAAGACGATTGAACAGTTTGACAAAATGGGCCACGTTATGCAGGACATCCTAAAAAAGCATCCTTCAATCAAAGTTTTTTCTTTTGAGACGGAGGAGGGAAGCCATGCCGAGGCCAGCCATGTTATTTCAAAGCTGCGCAACATCAAGACTGACAACCACGAATTTGTTTACTACACCCAGCGCGCTTACGAAATGCTTTTCCGCTTGGCCTATACGGGCCCGCATTCGGACAAAAAGAATTACATCGTAACTTCCACGCCTGTGACTAATCCTGTGCAGAACTACGCCGTTCACAAAATTCCCGACATTGACTCGGAGATTTCAAACTCTGTCATGTGCGTAATGTTGCGCGGCGCTCTTTTGCCCAGCATCATCATGTCAAAGGAGATCGAAGAGTATTCTTCAAACGGATACATAACGCCCTTCGCGCTCTTTAAGATCAACCGCGACGACACAAAGCACGAAAACGACATGCAGTACATCCTTGACCTTAAAAAGTCTTTCTTTAACCTTGAGCAGTTGGACGGAAAGGACTTGATTTTCGCCGATCCGATGAATGCCACAGGCGGCTCTTTGGTCACAGTCGTAAAATATCTTCAGAGCCAAGGTGTAAAGCCGCGCTCAATCAAGTTCTTTAACATCATCTCGGCCCTTAAAGGATCGCTCCGCATTAGCCGCGCGCTTGACAATTGCGTTTGCTACACTTTGTGGATGGATCCCGCGCTCAACAAAAGCGCCTACATCATGCCGGGCTTGGGAGACGCGGGCGACCGCTTGAACGGCTGCGACAAAAAGGAAAATCCCCGCAACATCATTCGACTTATCGCCAATTACGGAAGCACGATCAACGGTTTGTACAACTCGCAGCTTGCCGAAATTGAGTCTATGGTTTTGGACAAGAACTGATGTCAATCCGCGCCGCCTTTATAGCGAACTTCGCCGCGATTTCTTTATTGTCCGTCGCAATGGTTTTGTCGTCTTGCAAGACGACAAAATTCATTATTCCCGGCGAAAAGAAAGTCGCGGTCGGCAACATTTTTATTGAGTATTACAATATTGGCGAAGAATACTTTAAGCTAAAGAATTACGCAAAGGCGGCGGACTATTACATAAAGGCCGCGTCAAACAAGGACATCCACAACGCGGCGTACTTTAAGGCGGCTCGTTCATACGCCATGGCGAAGGATTGGTCCAAGGCGGCGCAAGTTTACGAAGAGATCGCCAAAAAAGACAAAAACAATTTAAGCGCAAAGGAAAGTTTGGCTTACATTTACGCAATGTCAAACGACTTTGAACGGTCTGAGC
>JBGUQT010000104.1:0-7457 GCA_045131275.1 Treponema sp. | reverse complement strand
CAGCGCGGAAATCGTTCCCGCGGTAAAAAGAGTGTCCAAGGCCGTAAAGGCTAGGGCGATGGCGGTCTTTTTTATCGAGCGGAACATAAGCCAAACCGCCAGCGCCAAGGCCAAAATAGTTTCCAAAAAAGCCAAAAGAATTTTCTTTGCGGCCGCCTCTTGCTCCGCGCCGTTGTCGTAGACGATTTGCCAGCCGTCTTTGCCCTTTAGAGTCTCTTTAAGAGTTTTGGCGGCCTTTTTGCAAAGCGCCATGTTTTGGCTTTCTTCCGAACTTTTTAGGCTCAATAAAAGGCATTCCTTTCCGTTCACGCGGGCGATCGAGTCCCTTTTTTGAAAGCCTTCGCGCGTTTCGCAGCATTTGTCCGCGTCGGGAATGGCCTTTATGTCCGCGGCGCCGCAAAGCTTTTCTTCGTAGCCGCCCTTGTTTTCGCTAAAAAACCGCGCCTGGCTTTCTTGGACTTTTCGCGCCAAGTCCCATGGAAAAAAGCCGTGTCGGGCCGCAATCTTGTCGTCAAAGGCCATGTGGACTTCCATCCTTTCCCCGCCCGAAAGAATCGCTTGGCTGGCTCCTGGGAGGCCTTGCAAAGCCTTTAAAAGCTTTCCCTGCAGTTCTTCATAGGTGAACGATTTTTTGTCAAAGGCCGCGCAAAAGGCGTTTTTGGATTCTTGCGACAGGGCGTATATTTTTGGATTTTGCGCGTCTTGCGGAAGGCTTCTTTTTAGCTCGCAGGCGGCGTCCGAGACGGAAGCGTAGGCGGATTTTTTTCCTTTTTCAAAGGCAAGGCTTATAAGGCAACTTGAGTATTCCGACACGGAAGAAATGGCCGCAAGGCCTTCCAGTTTTGCGGCTCTTTCCTCAAAGGGAACGGCGACAAGGCGCTCGATTTTTTCAGCGTCCATTCCGAACCATTCAAATTCCACGACGTAGTTTTCCGTTTCGCTTGGAACCGCAGTCGCGAAACGCAGGTTTTTCAGCGAGTAAACCGAAAGAGCCGCAAGGCACGCCAATGCGAAAGCGGCCTTTGTCTTGCTTTTAAAAATCATTTTTCGCTCCAAAACAAAATGTTCGGCGTCATGACCAAAACTGCCGCGGCGGAAAAAGCGAGTCCTCCAGCCACCGCCAAAGAAAGCGAGCTTTGCGGGTTCATTCTAAATGGGTCAACGGCGAATGGCAAAAGCGACGCGATTGAAGTCGCGCTGGTGATAAAAACCGCGGACACGCTTTTTCCGCCGCTTTCATGCAAAATGATCGCGTTGTTTACCGACGTTCCGAACAAAAGCATAAAGGCTATGATTGTGTTTATGTTTAGCGACGATCCAAAGACAAAAAGAACAAAGGCCGCTCCAAAAAAGCTTGGCGGAACCGCGGTCAAATAATAAAGCGGAAGCTTTAGGGATTCCGTTTGCGCTCCCAAAACGCAATACAACAAGACAAGAACAAGCGCCAGCAAAAAGACTCCGTCCAAAAATATGGCCTTTAAGTTTTCTCCTTGAATCCATAGCAGCCGCGGCTTTAATTCTTTGGGCGCCTTTTTTGCGGCGGCCTTTTTAATTATTTTGGCGTCCTTTCCGTTATGCCTAAAAAGCGCGGCCTCTTCCGTTTGTTTCTTCCATTCCCCAAAGGCCAAGAGGGCGGCCGGCGACTTTCCCAAAAGAACATTCGCGCAAGCGTTCTTGTCGTATTTGACGGTAATCGGAATCTCAATCCCGTTTTCGTAATAATAAGACGCCGCCGCCCCGTTAAAGGAATCCCTTAAGCTTTTTGCCAAGGCGTATGGCGACACATTTAGCTTGTTCATGTAATTCTTGTTGGCGACAAAAGTTCTTTGCGCTGAAATCTCGTTGGGGAAAAAGTTCTTTTCGCCAAAACATTCTCGGCATTCAGCCAAAAGCCGGTCTTGGTCTTGGTCTTGGCTTGTCAAAATGCATTTGTCGGATATTTGCAATCGTTCCGAAATCAGATCCTCGCTTTCTAGGCTTGCGTGGTCCAGTCTCAGGCCGTCAAGAATTTCTTTGACCGCCTTTTTGCAGCGCTTTATGTCCTCCGCATGGATTTTTATAAAAACGCTTTCTTTTTTGTTTTCGCAATCGGATAAAAATTCCAAGTCGTCTTTTTCGCAGCCGCCCCAAGCAAAGGCGCTTTTAACTCCGTCTATTTCTTGAACCTGGCCGCAAAGCGCTCTTGTTCTGCTTGCGACAAGCTTTAGGCTTGTTCCGCAAGGAAAAAGAATTTTTTCGCAAAGAAACTTTTCCCTTGTCTTTGGCTGGAATTCTTTTTTTATTGGAATGAGAATGGCGGCGCAAAAAAGCAAAAACAAGGCGGCCAAGGCGGGGCAGAGGAAGTTGATTTTGTTCGTCCTTTGCAAGATTTTTTGCCTGTGTTTTTCCAACCAAGAAATGTCAAAGGCCTTTGCCTTTTGCAAGTCCTTTTTGAGGAACAAAACGCAAAGCGCCGGAAGGACTGTAAAAGAATGCAAAAGCGAAAGAAAAAGGCCTGACATTACGCTTATCGCCAAATCTAAAAACAGCTCTCCTATTATTCCTCCAATAAAGAAGATTGGCAAAAAAACAATGGCGCTTGTCGTTGTCGAGGCTGTGTTGGAAAGCCTTATGCTGTAAAACGCCTCTTTTAGCGCCTCAATGAATTTTTTTTCTTTAACTTTTTTTGTCGCGCTTTCTATAGCCACTATGCTGTTGTCTACAATCATCCCCAGACAGATTGTCATCCCGGAAATTGACATTATGTTCAGGCTTCTTTTTAGGGCCAAAAGCGCCGCGCTTGTAAATAAAAGGCTGAATGGGATTACGGCCGCTATGCAAAGCGCGATTTTAATTGACTTAAAGAACGCAAGCAAAAGCAAGACCGCGACAAAAACGCCGACAAGCGCGTTTAAGGCTAGATTCTTCGCCGTTTTCATTATTTCTTCCGAACTGTCATTTTCTATGATGAATTTGTAGTTTGAATTTTCGCTTTGGCATTCCCTTATGATTTTCTTTATTCGCTTGGAAAGCGCGATAGGGCTGCGGTTCTTTTTGCAAAAAGCCAAAAGTTCGCAGCAAGGCTCTCCGTTGTAAAAGCAAAAACTGTCAAAATCCTTGTCGGCTTTTTTTACCGTCGCCAAATGCTTTAGCTTTAGCGGCCCTTCGTTTGTTTTTAGGCTTGTTTCCAAAATGTCTGAAAAGTTTTTAAAGCTTCCCTCCGTTTTTAGCAAAATGTCGTTTTGGCCGTCTTGAACCGTTCCAGCGGGATAGTCAAAATTGGAAAGGCTTATGTTTTGCGCGATTTCTTCAATCGAAAGGCCGTAATAGGACGAAAGGTTTGGGTCAACGCTAATTTTGATTTCGGGAGATGTAATTCCAAAGCATTTTACGCGCGACGCTTCCTCTATCGAAAGAATTTTTTGTTTTAGCTCGCTTTTGACAAAGGCGCTTGCCTGCGCTATGTCATTGTTTTGCGGCATTACAAGAATTTTTATCGCGCTTTCGTCGCTTTCAAAAGCTTTTTGCGCCGTCGCTTTTGGGCAGTCTTGGGGCAGGCTGTCCGCGCAAGCGTCCAACAGCGCTTTTGTCTCAAGCAAGGCGTTGTCAGCGTCAACGTTCCATTTTAATTCAATCTTTATGACTGACTTGCCGTCGCGGGAGACAGAATCGATGTTTTTAACGCCTTTGACGCTGGAAAGATTCTCTTCCAGCGGAATTGTTATCAAGCGCCTGATTTCTTTTGCCCTCGCGCCTTGGTAATTGACGCTGACAATGATGAATCTGTCTTTCGCCTCAGGCAAGAAATTTAAGTCGATCAAAAATGGAGCGACTATTCCCAAAAGCATTGCAAGGCAAAAATACATCAAGACAGAAACAGGATGCTCTATAGAAAAATCAATTATCTTTTTCATGCTAAATTTTGTTGCAGGTTAACCGCGCGCTTTCCTCCATAAAGTTGTTTTTGTCGTCTTTTACGCTTTCGTTTGCCGCAAACTCTATCAATCCCGCGCTGGGCTTTTCGTTTATTTCCGCGTTCTTATAAAGAGCGGAGCATTTGACCGCGCATAGTTTTGTTTGCGGTTTTCTGATTGAATCAAGAAAATTTTTAATTTCCGCGCTTTCAAAAAACTCCGCTTCAGTTGTAAAATCTTCCTCCTGTAAAATGGCAAAAGATTTAAGCTCAATGCTTCCGGCGTAATATGATGAAATAGAAAGTCCTTCGCAGGCTGATATTTTGTCAATCTTGTTTGATCCTGAGCTTATTGAAAAAATAAAATATATCGGAAGTTCCTTAAAAGCGGAGCATGGATATTTTTCAATCGGAAAATCTATTGTCTTAAAGTTGTCGTCGGCGGTCAGCAAAAAGTTTTTTTGGTCAACCGTTAACGCCGCGCATTCTAATTTAGGCGGCCTTGCAAGCGGCGAATTGTTTCTTATCAATATTTTTCTTTGCGGAACGCAAAAGCCGCTTAAGTCCGTTATTTTGTCTTTTATTGTCAATGTTTTTTCTGAATTCCACTTTGGCCTTTCGTTAAAAACAATTTTGGCGCTTTTGCAAGTTTTTCCTTCGCTTTCATAAACCGGCTTGACGTCAAACGAAACTTGAGGTTCGATTTGTATTCCTTGAAAAAGGCTTTCGGCCAAAACTTTTTTGTCAAAAACAATTTCGATTTCTTTTGAATAGTCCGCGTTTTCGTACAATTCAAGTATTTCCTGGCGCTCGTTCTTTGCGAATTCTTTGGCGTAAACTTTGCAACTTGGTTTTTCCGCGTCCTGCATGTTGGTCCAAGACCAGTAAAAGTCATTTTCCATTTCATTGCGCAAAGAATCCTTCAACGCTTTTTCAATTTTTACGGAATGCAAGGTTCGCTCCAAAAGGGGAGCCATGAATTTTACTTGGACTGTTTTTTTGTCGTCGGACCAATTTATAAAATAATCGCAATCCGGTTCAATCGAAAAATTTGCCGCAAATGATTCTTGGTCAATCATTTTGTTGAATGATATTTCAATGGCCTCGGCGCGTTTTTCTGAGCCTTCAATCGCTTTTATTCCAAGAACGCTTGGCGGCGTCAAATCGTTTTTTGTGTAAAAGACTTTTATGTAATTTTTTTGCAGAGTGTTGCCGTTTATGTCTTGGGCGCCTGAATAAACCGTTATTTTATAGCGCCGGTTCTCGCGGATTTTTTCCTTTGGATAAAAAAACGCTTTGTTTCCTTGAACCTCAAGCCTTCCTTCAATTTCGTTTTCGTCTTCCGCGAACAAAAAATTCTTCTTTGCGCTTGAAGGATCGACTTGCGCGGAAAATGACACAAGCGCTTTTTGGCCGTCCAAACGCGAGTCCTCAACCGTAAATTCCGGAAAAAACTGGTCCGCGCAAGACTGGTTAAGCAAGAGTTCCAAAAAAAGCGCAAGAAGGCAAAAAAATCGTCCAATAGATTTTAGCCTCAATTTTTTTCTCTTATGTCCATGTAAAAACATTCGTCCTCCTTAAGGCATTCATTTTGGCCGTCGTAAACAAATTTTTCTCCGCCTTTAACAGTCAGTTTGTATAGGCATTCTTGTTCCAATGCCGCCGCGTTGATGTTTGAATATGAAATCTCAAGGCAATTTGGGCTTATGACGTTTAATGAATCCATTTTTGGATTTTGAACGCCTGGCGGAAACACGCCTTCAAATTTTACGGCGGACTTTATCTCAGCCAGCGATTTTTGAGAAAGATTTTTTGAAAAGACGATTCTTATATAAGCGGGGCAGTCTTTGTCAACTTTTATTTGGTTTATAACGTCCTTTTTTAGTTCTTCCGTGTTAAAGGACGCGCTTTGAATTTTAATAAAGTCCGTCTTTGTCTTAAAAAAGATATTTTGCTCTTCACTGAATTTTATTCCCCATTTGTCTTCCACTGCGTCTGTTATCGCAATCCTGTATTCTTCGTTGCTTTTGTAGTTATCATACGGAGTGAACGCAAAACGTCGGCCGTCAACGCTTTTCCAATAGCCTTGAACGGAAGGGGTAAAATAAATTCCCCGCTCAATGCTTTCGGCGTTCATTTCGCAGTCGAACACAAAGCCCACGGCTTGGCTTTCAAGCAAATCGTCAAGTTTTTGGCTTTCCAAAAATGTTTCTCCGATTGCCGGGCAAACTTTTAAAAGCTTTGGAACTTTTTCTTTTTTTGCGCCCAAAAAGGAGCCTTTGAAATCCTTGAATATTTTTACGCCGTCTTGGCTAAAAATGTTCCCCAGCGACCAATCGTAAAACACATTTGCCTTCCATTTGTCTTTTGGCCAAATTTCCACGCTTAAAAAATCCTTGGACCATTCTTTTCTTGCCTCAACATAGGGGCTTAAAGTAAATTCTCTTTCAAAATAAGCCGCGTCCGCCGCTTTGTTGAACAAAAAGACCAAGCTTTTTATGTCGCCGTTCAAGTCCTTTTTTTCTTCAACGCCGATCAGGTTAAACGCTTCGTCTTCGCCTCCAAAAGTGAATTCCCTGTAAAGATTCAACGAATATTTTCTTCCGTCGTTTGCGTAAACATCGCCTTGCAGGCTCAGCTCGTATTTACAGCCTTTCTTAAAGTCGCCTGCCGCTTTTACCAGACAAGAGTTGTCTTGCCACTCGATTTTTGCCGAGAGGCGCTGACCGTCTTTTTTTAGCGATATTAAATTTTCAACAGAAGGCTTTTCCATTCCAAACGAAAAGTCTATCTTTACATATTCATTTTTGTAATGCGTTTGGTTTTCTTGCACAGAGATTTTTGCGTCCAATTCCTCAAAAGACACAAAAGCGCAAGAGCCAAGCGCAAGGGAAAAAATTATTGCCGGTAAAAACTTAAATGCATTTGACACGCAAACCTTCCTTTAACGTTGTCGATGGCGAATCGACGATCTTGTCTCCGTCCTTAATTCCGCTTTTTACGTAGATTTTTCCGTCACGCTCCATTTCGATCGGACATTCCTTTTTGTAGACAAAATTATTTTGAACGCAATAAAAGAACGCTGTGTTTCCGTCTCGGCGGAACAAGGCGCTCTCCGGCAGCGCAAAGTACTCGCCTGAAGACTTTGTTTGTATCGAGCATTTTGCGAACATTCCAAGCCTCAGTTTGTTGCTTTGGTTGTTGACCGGAACCTTTATGTAAAAATTTCCAGTTTCGGAGTCGGCTAGGGGGCTTATAAAATCAATGACGCTTTCCTCTTTAAAAGCCGCGGAATCAATTTCTATAAGGGCGTTGGCGCCAAGGCATATTTTTTCCATGTCCTTTTCCTGGACTGAAACTTTCGCGTAGGGAATTTCCATGTCTATGATTGTCGCAAGCTTTTCGTTTTGAGTTACCCATTCTCCGCCCTCAAAGTAAAGGGCGCCGACGATTCCGTCGCAAGGCGATCTTACCGTCAGGCCTTCAATCAGCGCGTTGACGGCTTCCAAGTCCCGTTCCGCGTTTTTCAACTCAACTTCAGCCAACTCGATTTGTATTTTCGCAC
>JBGUQT010000103.1:0-6900 GCA_045131275.1 Treponema sp. | reverse complement strand
TGGAGTCAATGGCGCGGACGCCGGTCGTTATTATTTTATTGATTTCCTTTCGGCTAACCGCGTCGGGAGCGGCGGCTTGCGCGGGATAAGTGGTCTCCGGGTTTATGTCGCCCTTTCCGTCCATAGGCTTTCCAGTCGCGTCGATGACGCGGCCTAAAAGCCCCGGCCCTACAGGCACTTGCAGCGTTTGGCCCGAGGCGACGACTTCCGTTCCCACTTCGATTCCACGGGTGTCGCCAAAAGCCGTGAGCTTTACAGTGGTTCCGTCAAGGCCGACGACTTCGGCCAACATGTCTTTTTTTAAGCTTGCGACGCGGATTGTGCAAATCTCGCCGATAACGGAACGGGGGCCGTCGCTCAAAATTTCAAGGCCGTTAACCGCCTTTACTTTTCCGATGTACAAAATCGTTTCGGCGTTCTTTACCTTGTTGAGATACTTGTTAAGATTGAATTCTACGTTGTACGATGATTTCACTTTCCCACCCAAAAAAACGCGGCGGCTGCAAGCGCTTCCCCAAACGCCAAAAAAAGCCGCGCGCTATTTTACGCATTGGATTTACGCTTCCGGAACGTCCGACTTTGCGACGCTCTTGATCGGCGAAACTTCCATAATCTTTTCTTCAAGCTCGGTAAGCTGGCTGGAGATGCGCGCGTCGATGGCGCCAAAGTCCGTCTCGACTATGCAGCCGCCGCTTTCAACCGAAGAGTCTTCCATAACAGTGATGCCCTTGATCGCTTCCACGCGCTGAATGAATTCCTGGATATGATCGGTGGTAAGCTGAACGTCGGCAAGGTTAACGCGAATCGTGACGTCGCCGCGGCCCTTGACTTTTTTGAGCGCCGAAAGAACGTTGCTCAAAATCACGCTCTTTTGGTTTTCGCTGATAACCTTTACAATCTTGCGCGTAATCAAAATTACAAGCTCGACTATTTGGCGCTCTGTTTCGTTAAGAATTTCTTCGCGGCGCTGCATTACGGAATCGACGATTTTGTGCATGCGCTCAACGAGACGCTGGGCTTCGGCGTATCCCTTTTGGTAGCCTTCTTCGTGGCCTTGTTCAAAGCCCTCTTTTGACGACTCGCTCTTAAGCTTTTCAACCTGGGCGCGCGCTTCGTCAAGCATTTTCTGCGCCTCTTCTTGGGCGGACTTTAACGTTTCTTGCGCGGCGGTCTCGGCTTCGGTCTTTACGATTTGCGCTTGGTCTGTCTGGCGCTTAACTTCGGCAAAGGCCGCGTCTTCGGCTTTCTTTACGATTTCGTCAGCCTTTGACTGGGCGTCGGCCAGCATGTTTTGCTTTTCGATTTCCCAATTTTTCTTGAATTCTTCCGCCTCGCGCCTAAGGTCGTCGGCGGTTGGACCTGTGTATTCAGGCTCGGCCTCTTCCTCGACTTCCTCCACTACCGGAGCGTAGTCGCGATAAAGCTTTAAAGTAACAACGTCTTTTTTGTCGTCCTTAAATTCAAGCGGCCTAAATACAGATTTTGCCATTTACTTCCTCTAAAACTTTTAAGATACAAGCTCGTCTTCGCCGGAACGAGCGATAACAATGTCGCCTTTTTCTTCCAAGCGGCGGATTGTGGATACAACTTTCTGCTGGGATTCTTCGACGTCCTTGAGGCGCACGGGTCCCATAAACTCCATGTCTTCCTTGAGCATGCTGGCGGCGCGCTTTGACATGTTGTGGAAAATCTTGTCCTGAACTTCGGCGTCGACGGATTTGAGCGCCTTGGCCAATTCCTGAGTGTCGACTTCGCGAAGAACGCGCTGGATGGAGCGGTCGTCCAGCATAACGATGTCTTCGAATACGAACATGCGCTTTTTGATCTCTTCGGCCAAATCGGGATCTTCTTCTTCCAAAGATTCGATGATGGCCTTTTCGGAAGAGCGGTCAACAAGGTTAAGGATTTCAACGATGGATTCGACGCCGCCCGCCGCGGTGTAGTCTTCGCTGGACAGGGTTGAAAGCTTCTTTTCCAAAACGCGCTCTACTTCGCGCAAAACGTCAGGAGAAGTTCGGTCCATCGTGGCAAGGCGCTTTGAAACTTCGGGCTGAATTTCTTCAGGCAAGTTCTGCAAAATAACGGCGGCCTTGGCCGGTTCCAAATACGCCAAAATCAAGGCGATTGTCTGCGGATATTCCTGCTGGATAAAGTTCAAAAGGTGCGCCGGGTCAGTGCGGCGGATAAAGTCAAAGGGGCGGACCTGCAAGCTTGAGGTCAAGCGGTTGATGATGTCGATGGCCTTTTGGCTTCCCAAAGACTTTTCGAGCAATTCGCGCGCGTAGTCGATGCCGCCCGTAGTGATGAAGTTTTGGGCGTTCATAAGATCCTGGAATTCTTCCAGGACCTGGTCTTTTATTTCGGCGTCGATTGTTTCCAAGCGCGCGATTTCAAAAGTCAATGTTTCGACTTCGTCTTCGCGCAAGTGCTTCATTATTTCGGATGAAACGTCGCTTCCTACAGAAACAAGGAAAATAGCCGCCTTTTGTCGGCCCGTGAGGCTTTTAAAATCTTTGGCTCCGCCCTTTTTGGCTCCGGCGGGCTTTAACTGAGGCTTTGGCGATGACTTTGGTTTTGCCGATTCGTCTGACATTTAACTACCTCTACTCGTCTTTTTTTAACCAGGCGCTCAAAACGGAGGCCACTTGATCCGGATAGTTGTCGATCGCGTTCCTAATTTGAGCGGTAGGAGCGGCCATTTTCTTTTCAAAGGCTTTTCTTTCGCCCGCCACGTCCCTATATATATTTCGGACTTTTCCGAACCTTTCTAAAGTCTCAAGCACGCGAATTTCGTCGCGAACTTCGGCGGGATTGTTGGGGTTGTATCTGCTTCCAAGCTTGCGCATGGCCTTTAAAAGCTTGCGCTTTTCGCCCTCGTTGAGGTAGTCCATAACGTCTTCGGCGGCGGAACCAAGCTCGCCGAACAAGATGGCCGCCTTTTTCTTTCCGAGAATCCCCTTCTCGGAAGTCATTTCAAAGTTAAGCTCTTCTCTTGTCATACTACTCCTCCATCAACCAAGTGCGGATGAGCATCGCGACGTCCTCAGGATGCTCTTTTGCCATCGCGATGGCGTTTTCTTGCAATTCGGCGCGCTTGCGCTCTTCGACCGACATTGTGACTTCCACGCCCTCTTCTTTGGCTTCCCAAAGGGCCTGGTCGCGGGCGGCCTGCTGCTTGCGGAGCAATTCCTCTTCGCGAAGGCGGCGGCGCCTCTCCATCTCGCGGCTGATAAAGCGGTAAAGGATAAAGACCGCCAAAATCGCCGCCAAGCCGATCAAAACAAGGATTATGGTCAAGCGGGTTTGTCGGGCCTTAAGGATGGCCGCGTCTTCCGCCTCAAATTCGGCGCTGCGGTCAAAGGGAATGTTGGTCACAGTGACCTTGTAGCCCTTGGCGCGGTCATAGCCGATGGCGCTTTGGATGTAGTCGGCCCATTGCTCCAACTGTTCCTTGGGAACGGGAGCGTAGTCGCGCTCGATTCCGCCAGTCTCGTTAAAGACCGGGTTGTGGTTTTTGTCGTATTTTTTGGTCCAAATGCCGTCAATGTTGACCGAAACGGTGACTTTGTTGTAGCGGGGAGCTTCCTCGCGGTGAATCACGTCCTTGTTGAGGGCGTTGTTTTGGGTCACGCCGGTCTCGGTTTGCTTTCCGATTACGTTTGACATGTCGGAGTAAACCGGCGGATTTTGGCCTTCGGTTCCGGCGGGGCCTTGCGGGTTAAAGCCGGTTCCCTGCCATTCGCGGGTGACGGTCTGCTGGCTTATCGGAAGAACGTCGCGGTACTCGGAATCGTCGTAAGGCGTGTCCGGGTTGTCTTCGCGGATCGTGATGGCGTGGTAAACCTCGGAATCCTTAGTTTCCTTGGAAAAGTCCATGCTGATCTTTATGTTAAGGTCACGGACGCGGTCGGCTGAAAGCGTGTTTTGCAAGGCCTTGAGAATTTGGGCGCGGTAGTGGGCCTCACCCTCCCTGATAAGCTTTTCCTGCTTTTTGACCAAGTCAAGACGGTCGCTTTCGGCCATGCCCTCAAAGTCGTTTAGAATGTTTCCTTCGGAATCGGTGATAACGCACCATTCGGCGGTAAGCCCTTCCACCGCGCTGATGATAAGGCGCTGGATGCCCAAAATTTTCCGGCGGTTGGTGTAAAGGTCGCTCATCGGCTTTGCGCGAATGAGAACGCTGGCCTTTACGGGGTCTTGCTCGGACGCGAAAAGCTTGTCTTCCGGGAGCGAAAGGCGGACGTCCGCGCTAGCGACTTCGTCAATGGCCTGAATGTGCTGGGTCAAGGCCCTTTCTATGGCAAGCTTTTTCTTTTCGTTTTGGTCGGCGTCGGTGGTTGACCAGCCGCGGTCAAAGAAGGAGGCCCATGGATCCACGACAGCGGGAACTAAGCCCTCCGTGATTAGAATGTCCCGCATTTTAATGGCGGTTTTCTCGTCCGGAACGGAAATATAGCCCGCGTCGTTAACAGTGGCCTGAACGTTTTCTTGGTCCAAGCGCGTCAAAATCTGCGACTGCATGTCGCCTGTAACAGGAGCGTTAAAAAGCCGGACTGTCGTTGGAGTTGAAGATACACGGAACAAAGCCGCCACCGCGACAATGATCGCTATGGCAATGCCTATGATAATCCCTTTTTGAATTTTTGACCACTTGGCCCAAGCCGCTTTCGCGCTCTCGCCAAGTTTTTTGAGCCATTCGTTCATCTATCCTCCCACCAGAAGGGCGTCCCCTCCCGTGAACGAATTACAATAATATTATTATACAATTATAGCGCGCTTATTTAAATAATGCAAGAAAAATATAGAAAAAAAATAACAAAAAAAACGCTCTCGCGAAGGCTCCGCCCGGCCCTTCGCTGCGCGTTTTTTTTATTATTATTTCAATTCTACGGTTACGGTCGTAAAGCCTAGGGACTTTAGGAGGGCGGCGATGACTTGCTTGGCGCGCTCGTCGGCGTCGTCCAAAAGGCCGTCGGCAAGAATTTCGTCGGCGGCCTCGCGCTTGGCGATTTCGATTTGGTCGAATATTTCTTGCGTTCCGATGCGGGTAAAAAGCCGCTGCTGCTCGTCAAACACTTCCTGCGACTGAATGTCGTTCCCCAATAAAACCGTGGGCGGAATCTTTACCGTTACGCTTTTGGCGTCCGGCGAGACGATCACCTCGGCGTCGCGGATGTTTTCTATTCCGGCGCGCAAAACGCCCTCGTAGCGGACGATGCTAAAGGCCTTGGCTATCGCTCCCCGCTTTTTTAGCGTGATTATGTCGCTGTAGCGCATTTTGTACAAAACAAGCTCGGCGCATTCGGCCAGCTCCCGCTCCACCGCCGTCCTTTTGTTTTGGACGCGCGCCTCCCGCAACTTAGAAAAGGCAAAGGCCGCCAGCGCCAAGACCGCGGCGACTATTAAAACGATTGTGACAAATCGCAAGATCACTTTTGTGGCGAGCGAGGCGGCGAATCCACCGGAAGACTTTTTTTCTCTCATAGGAACCATTGTAGCGCGCTTTTAGCGGCTTGGCAAATAAAAAAGGCGGTCTTCCTTGCGGAAAAAGCCGCCCTTACGGCGTTTTGGCCGCGGCGTTTTTGCCGCAGCCAAAAAAGCGCTACTTGTACCAAAGGAACATACCCCAGGGATTACTGCCGGGGGTTGTTTTTTTGAAATTAGTGGCATTTGTGGTCGGGTTAGAAAAATCTGTTTCGCTGACCGGTGTTCCATCCCTCCTATTCTCCCAGTTGTCTCCATTCATAGTATACTTCCAGCCATACGGATCTTCAAACGTCAACGAAGTAAGCGATGAGCTAAACACATAGTTACCAATTTTAGTAACTGAAGCTGGAATCACAATACTTTCCACTGCGCTTCCAGAAAAAGCAGAAGAACCAATTGTTGTAAGATTTGCCGAAAGCTTTAAGCTGGTCAATGAGGAACAGTTTATCAACGCTTCATTTTCTATAACGGTAACGCTGTCAGGAAGTTCAAGGCTTGTAATTCCTGAATTGTCGAACGCTCTCTCTTCTATTTTTTCCACTCCGTCTGGAATTGTAAGGCCTGTAAGATTACTGCACCACGCAAACGCAGATTTTCCTATAACTTTTACGCCGCTTGGAATTGCAAAGGAACCGCTTTTTCCTTTTGGACAAAAAAGCAAAGTCTTTTTGTCCTTGCTGAACAAAACTCCGTCCACGCTTGAATAAACTGCGTTTCCCTGGGCAACGTTGACGCTTGAAAGGTTCGAGGAATCAAAAGCATCCCTTCCAATGCTTGCAACAGAAGCGGGAAGCGAAACGCTTTCAAGCGCGTTACATACACTAAAAGCCTGGTTTCCAATGCTCGTAATTCCTTGAGGGAGGATGATTTCCTGCAAGTTGTCGCAGCCTATAAAAGCTTCCTGCGGCAAAGAAGAAAGGCCTGACGCGCCGCTCATGTCAAGCTTTACTTTATACTGGGCCGTATTTATCGCGTTATAAATCACGCCCAAGTCAGTTTGCTTTATCTGTCCTGACAAGCTTACTGTGGAATTCTCGGTCAGGGCGGCTACAGCCTGCGCGAACGCTGTCACATTGTCGCTTACAGGAACGTCCTTATAATAAAAATTTGAATTGCCAGTTTTAAAATTTCCCGCATTCATGTCGCCTGCGCTGACTGCAGTTCCACCGGTTCTTTTTCTAAAGTTGTCGCTGTTATTTGTGGAATACCAGCCTGTCTTGTCGCTGAAGGTCAAGGAAGTCAAAGAAGCGTTTCCTGAAAAAACATCATCGTAAATCGTAATAACAGAAGACGGAATTGTCATGCTGGAAATCGTAGTAGACTGAAATGCGTGTCGATCAATCTCCTGCAAGCCTTCTGGCAGGACAATGCCAGTAAGTTTACTGCAGTTACCAAAGGCATTTGGCCCGATTG
>JBGUQT010000102.1:0-5466 GCA_045131275.1 Treponema sp. | reverse complement strand
CGGAAGCTTTGCCTGCAAGAAGAACAAAAGCAAAATGTCCAAGGCGCCCACAAAAGAATTTGTGAACATCAAGAGCATCGCTTTCTTTGCTTCCTTTAGGAACAAAAAGCTTTGCTTAAAGCAATTGCCGATTTCTTTCCAAACATGGAAATTTTCCGGCAAGGGCGAAAGCCTCACTTCCACCAAGCCCGCCAAAATCGCAAGCTGAATCAGCGCTGCGAAAACTCCGGTCGCGTAAGCCATCTTGTAGCCTATGACAAGTGCGAATCCCGCCGTCAGCGTGGAAAGGCCTTCGCACACTCGGTAAATCACAAGCTGGTTGGAAGCGTAGCGGTCAAAGCGTTCCTCCTGCCCCACGGATTTTAACGAGTCGTAGGCCAAAGCGTCGCCGGAACCGGAAGAGAAGTTGTAGCACAGCGCGTGCAAACCAATCGAAAGGCAAACCATCGCGAAGTTGTTTGAGAAAATCATCACGATGTTGCCTAACGTTCGCATGATGCAAGAGATGACCAAAGTTTTTTTGCGGCCAAAAACATCCGCCAAAACGCCCGAAGGAATCTCGAACAAAATGCTTACGATATGAAAAACCGTTTCCGCAAAGCCGATTTGCGCGAGGGAAAAACCGCGCGCCGCAAGAATCGCGACCCACGCTCCCGAAAGCGAAATCTGCCCAAAAACCGCGGAAGAATACAATCTGTTGATTTGTTTTTTTATGTTGAACATATAAATCCCCTGTTAATGAAAATTAAAACGTAGCGGGATTTTAACTGTGTTTGGATTTTTCAAAAAAGACTTTTGGAAGCCACAGTTTTATGAAAAGGACCCACTACCCCTATCGCGCGATAGAGAAGGATCCCATTGACAAAAATAAAACCGGTGTTTTCCACATAATGAAATTATTATAATCGCGCCGCGGGTATTTGTCAATAGATTTTTTTTGTGATATAGTATGTGGCATGAATGAAAAAAATCAAAAAGTTTGGGGCCTCTTTCTTGCGGCTCTTTCGATTTTTATTTGGGGAATAACTTTTGTAAACACAAAATATTTGCTAAAGGATTTTTCGTCGCTGGAAATTCTTTTCTTTAGGTTTTTGATGGCTTACGTCGGCCTTTGGATTATGCGGCCCAAGTTTGAAAAAATCGCCGCGCGCGACAACATTTATTTTGCGCTCGCGGGACTTTCGGGCGTGGTCTTGTACCAGCTTTCGGAAAACATTGCGATTCATTTTACCAACGCTTCCAACGTAAGCGTAATCGTAAGCATTTGTCCGCTTTTTACCGCCATCGTAAGCCAAATATTTTTAAAGGAGCGGCATCTTTCCGTTTGGTTTGTCGTCGGATTTTTTGTCGCGATTTTTGGCGTGAGCCTCGTTTGCTTTAACGGAAACGCGCTCAGCTTTAATCCAAAGGGCGACTTGCTGGCGCTCTTTTCCGCGGTTTGCTGGGGCTTTTATTCAATGTTCATTTCCATCTTGAACAAAAAAAGTTACGACAAGATTTGTTCCACACGCCGCATTTTCTTTTTTGCGGTCCTTATTATGATTCCTCTTGTCGTCTTTGGCGGAACGAATGTCGCGGCGGCGAACGGCGGCCAAGCCGGAGACTTTATCAAGTCCTTTAGCTTTGACATGGACAAAAGCGTCAACGCCGCGCGCTTTTCAAAATTGCTCAATTGGGTCAACCTGATTTTTTTGGGCGTCTTTGCCAGCGGCCTTTGCTTTACAATGTGGAGCAAGGCATGCCAAATTATCGGAACGGTAAAAGTAAGCTGCGGCTTGTACTTGATTCCAATCGTCACCACAGTCTTTGCCTTCTTTGCCCTAGGCGAGCGCGTCACCCTTCTTAGTGCCGCTGGAACGGCAATAACAATCGCAGGCTTGTTCTTGAGCGAGAAGAAATAGAGAGGGAGAAGCGTATCATGTTTTGTGACCGTTTACTTTTGAATCCAAACGTAGCTTGTGGCGGAACTTGCGCCGACCTTTTCTATCAAGCCTTGCTTTAACAAATCCGCCAAAGAGCGCTCGACGGTTTTTGCGCTGATGTCCGGGCATTTTTCCAGGATTTGCTTTTTGTTGATTTTGCCGACAGAGTTTTGGACAAGCTTTTTTACGCGCTCAGGCTTTGAGATTTTTGCGGAAGAAAGATATTCCACGCGGCTTTCAAATTCGTTGGACGCTTTTATCAAGAGGCCAAGATAGTATTTAACAAACGGCATAAAACTGTTTTTGCTTTCGTGCCATCCGTCGGAACAGTCTTGCAAAACTTCGTAATAAGTTTCTTTTGACTGTTCAATCAACATTTCGACGCTTATGTATTTTCCGACGATAAAGCCCGCGCGGTAAAACAAAAGCAGCGTCAAAAGCCTGCTCATTCTGCCGTTGCCGTCCTCAAAAGGATGAACGCACAAAAAATCCAAAATGAACATGGGAATCAAAAGCAGCTTGTCGGTTTTGTTTTCGTTCCACGCGGCCAAAAAATTTTGGCACATTTGCCCCATCGCTTCCTTTGTCTCAAAAGCGGGAACAGGCGCGAACCTGACTTTTTGAACGCCGGCAGCGTCGGTTTCCGCGATTATGTTGTCGGAACTTTTATATTTTCCGCCAACGCCGGATTTGCTGTAGGAATACAAGTCGCGGTGAAGCTGCAAAATTATGTTTTCGGTCGGCGAAATATAGTCATAGCTTTCGTGGATTGTGTTCAGAACGTCGCGGTAGCCGGAAATTTCCTCTTCGTTGCGGTTTTTTGGCTCCGACTTTTTTTGCATCAATTCATTCAGGCGCTTGTCCGTGGTGAAAATTCCTTCGATTCTGTTTGAGGATTTTGCACTCTGGATTTTTGCGATTTCCATCAACGTCTTTAGCTCGTCTTTTTTTGCCTCTACAAACAACTCTTGGCGGCCCTTGTGCTCGTAAATTGAGTTTAAAAGCTGAACGATTTCCGGCGTTAAAAGGCGCTTTGCGCTCTCGGAATATTCAAATTTATGCATTCTCTACCCCAAAATGGAATTCTCTATGTCATTTTACCACAAAATGACATAGAGAGCAAGCCTTTTGTCATAAAGAAATTCCGCTCTATCGTGATTTGATAGACCGCCCGCGTATAATGCCTGTGATGGAACATGGCGCGCGATTTGTTCATTTGGAAATATTTGAACGGCTTAAAATGCCGCCAAGACTGTTGGCGCATCTTACGCTTGTTCACGACGCGGAAAAAAGGCTTTTAAAAGAAATGGAGGCAGCGTTTCCAAAAGTGAAAATCGACAAGGAGCTTGCGCTGTTTGGAGCGGCGACGCACGACATAGGAAAATGCGTTTGCAAAAACGAGCTGACGCAACCGGGGCGCGAGCACGAGGCGCAAGGCCAAAAACTTTTGCTGTCGCTTGGAGCCAGCGCGCAAATGGCGGCGTTCGCAAAAAATCATTCGTCGTGGTCGGAACGCTCCGCAATCGAATCGCTTTTTGTTTCGCTCGCGGACAAAATTTGGAAAGGCAGCCGCGTCCCCGAATTGGAAGACTTGGTCGCGGCAAAAATTTCCCAAGCGTCCGCCTTGGAAAAATGGAAAGCGTATTTATTGTTGGACGACATCATTCAAAAAATCGCAAGCGACGCGGACAAGAGACTTGCGTGGCAGAACCAGTTTGAGGTGTGAGCACGGCTGGGCGGTTTGGGGGCGGAGTTATTTTGATTGGTGAAAGGAGGAAATTAATTATTGAAAAAACTAACTTTTGGGAATATAATAATAAAAACTGCTCTTAAATCATTTTCTGCAGGAGAGAAAATTATGGCGAACTTTTACTGTGAATATTGCGGACAAAAATATACCTCTGTCCAGTCTTTAACCGCTAACAAGTGCATGCGTCATCCAAATGGCACTTTTAAAGGAAAGCATAAGTTGTATGAAGGAAGTGAAAAGAGCCAATATGTCTGCAAATATTGCGGCCAGAAATACTCTTCCCTTTCATCTTTGACAGCGAACAAGTGCTTGAAACATCCTAGTGGAAATTTTCAGGGAAAGCATAGCCCTGCATTGTAAATAAAAAAGGTATATATTTATGGCTGTATTCAATTTAGATAAAATAAAAGAAAGCGCTATCGGAACAGCAAAGTATGTACGAAACAAGGTCAATGAAATTAAAGAGTCCAAATCTGTTAATAAAATTATTCACAAAGCGGAGGAAATCAAAAATCAAACAATTTCAAAAGCGGGAAAATATATAAGCACCTTGCAAGAAAATAAACAAGTAAAAGGCATTCTTGATAAAGGGAATGGAATTGTAGAAGTTGTTGGAAATCGTTTTAATAAAATAGCCAATAATGAAGATGTATTGGCTGTTTGGAATAAGACAACGGAAGTGTCCACAGCAGTAGGCAAGACAACTATAAAAGGATTGAAAGTTATTACAGGAATTTCTGCTGTAACAAATAGAAAGCAAGCTATTGCGACAAAAGAAGAAGCTAATAAACTCAAAGCAGAAATTGAATCGACAAACGAAAGCATTAGAGATGATTTAAACGAAACTCTGGAAGATTTTGGCAAAGTTCGTTTGGAAGCTCTGCATAATACTGTAGGCAAATTTTTATCGTATTTGGACAAACTTAATCAAAAAGCAAAATCCAAGGAATATGATTTTTTGAAAGAAATTGATATTTCTTATGATGAAATACAAGAAATGAAAAAAGTGGATATGAAAGCATCTGATGCTTTGAAAGTTGCTGCTGTAGGCGGAGGTTTTGCGGCAATTGCATTAGCTGGAACAGGACCATTGGTTACTTCGGCAGTAACGGCTTTTGCCACCGCTTCTACAGGAACCGCTATAAGTAGTTTATCTGGAGCTGCCGCAACAAACGCTGTTTTGGCATGGTTGGGCGGTGGCTCCCTTGCCGCAGGCGGCGGAGGAATGGCCGCTGGCGCTGCTACTTTAGCGGCCATTACAACAGCTGCAACAACAAGCGTTGCAATTATAGCTGTTGGCACGCTCGCTTCTGCTTTTTATGCAAGAAAAAATACAGAGGCAACAAAGTATTTAGCCGAAATCCAACAATGGGCAGAACAAGTAAAAGAAAGTTGGATAGTAATAGGAGGGATAAAACAAAGAGTTCTTGAATTGCAAGGTTTGACACAGCAATTAGAATTCAAATCTTTGGAGTCGCTTCAAAAACTAGGAGATATTGTTGAATCTTTTGACGCCAACAATGTAGAGCACACCAAGATTTTCCAGCAATCCGCCATTATGATAAAGTCAATGAGTGAGTTGGCTCAAGTGCCAATTCTTGATAATGATGGCAATTTAAACGAGCAAGTAAACATTGTTGCAGCCAAAACAGAAAAAGTGTTAAATTCGGAGTTGTAAAATGCCTAAGATAAAGAAAATTCTCGATGTAATAAAAGACAAAGGCGGAATTATAACAGAACATGGTTCTCAAATTTTTAATCATGGAAAAGAAATTTTTGACAAGGGTAAAGATT
>JBGUQT010000101.1:0-17552 GCA_045131275.1 Treponema sp. | reverse complement strand
GCGCGGACGTTATGGTCGGTGTAGCCTTCCTGTTTGCGCAACCGTTCCTCCGACCAAAACTTTATGTACGTCGCCGCGTCCAAAACGTTTGTGTATCTAAAGCCCTTTGGCAAGCCGTAAATCGTTCCTGTCGCGCCGGCTCCCGCTCCCAAATAACTTTCTTGCGCCCAGTAAGCCGCATTGTGTCGGCTTTCAAAGCCCGGTTTTGCAAAGTTGCTCACCTCGTATTGCAAAAAGCCTCGCGCTTCCAAAAGGTCCCGGCCGTAAAGCCAGAGCTCTTCGGCGGCCTCATCGTCGTAGGCGATTTCTCCTCGTTCAATTTTTTTTGCAAGAGGAGTTCCTTCTTCCAAAGTGAGCGAATAAAGCGAAATGTGATTGGCTCCGTTCGCTTCGATAAAATCGATGTCCCGCTCTAAATCTTCTTTTGTTTGGAAGGGAAGGCCCGCGATCAAGTCGGCCGACCAAGAGCCGGCCCAAATGTTTTTGGCAAGCGAGGCGGCTTCTTCAATTTGCGCCACGGTCGCGCGCCTTTCTATCGTGTCCAAGACCTTTTGCTTTTTGCATTGGATTCCAAGGCTAAGCCTGTTTATTCCGCTTTCGCGCGCGGCATCCAACAGTTCCCTAGAAATGCTTCCGGGATTCATCTCGATTGTCCATTCGCACTTTGCGGCCAAGGGGGCGGCGGCCTTTATGGACTGGCATAAAAATTCCAAGTCCTTGGCGCTCAAAAGGCTTGGGCTTCCGCCTCCGATGTAAACGCTCTTCCATTCCTCCGCGCAAAACTCCCGCGCCAAATATTCAATCTGGCGCGAGACGGCTTTTACGTATTCTGGCGGAACGGAGCCGCTGGGCTTTGAAAAAAAATCGCAGTAGCCGCATTTTTGGAGGCAGTAGGGAATGTGGATGTAAAGGGGCGGCCTCACTTTATGAAAGAAAAAATCTTAAGCTGGCTAAAAGGATAATAGCTCATCAAAACCCGCTTTTGAATTTTGGAGCCTTTGATTTTTCCAAAAAGGCGCGAGTCCGCGCAAGAAAGGCGGTTGTCGCCCAAAACGTAGTATTCGTCGTCGCCCAATGTCATCGTTTCAAAAGATCCGCGCGTTCCGATTTCCGGCGACCATCCCGCCGGCGGAACGGTGATGTCAACGCTGTACGGAACTTGGTTCAACTCAAACTCGGTGAAAAAATGCTTTTCGTTTTTGGGTTGGACGTAAAGGATAAAGTCCTTCATGTAAATCGTGTCGCCGGGCAGGGCGACCGCTCGGCGCATCAAGAATTTTTCGTTTGTCCAAGGATGCGCTTTTTGAAAGCTAAAGGCGCCGGCCGTCAAGTTCAGGAGCTTTTGCTTAAAGGAAAGCTTTGACTCTCCGTGTGAAATGATGATTATTTCGCCGCGCTTGATTTTTTTTCCGAGCGGCGTGGCAAAAACGCATGTTCCGCTGGGAACGTTCGGCTCCATCGACTCGGATCTTTGTTGGATCGGGCAAATGACAAAGGCAAGGAGAGCGTTCATCGCAAGAAAAAAGGAAAGGACGAATAATATGGCGTTTCGGATAAAGCGCCGCCTTTCCTGCTTTAAGGAATACGAAAGCTCGTAGATGTTTGTGCTTTTGCTCATGAGCGCATTTTAGCGCAAAGGCGGGGGCAAGGTCAACGAGACGGGCGGGAGCGTTTAAGTCTTGCCAACTATCGTTTTTGGTGATATAATAGTAAGTTATGGCAGAAGGCGCCAAAAAGATTGCGGAAAACCGAAAGGCCCGCTACGATTACTTTATAGAAGACTCGATTGAATGCGGAATAGCGCTTGAAGGTACAGAGGTAAAGTGCGTCAAGGGCGGAAACATGTCTTTTCCGGACGCTTTTGCCGAAATTATTAACGGCGAGGTTTGGGTAAAGGGGCTTCACATCGCGGAATACTCGTATTCCAGCGTTTTTAACCACAATCCGGACCGCGCCAAAAAGCTTTTGCTCCACCGGGACCAAATAAAGCGTCTTGCCAGAAAAGTTGACGAAAAGGGTTACACTTTGATCCCTTTGGACTTTTATTTAAAGAACGGACGGGTGAAAGTCACGCTGGGCGTGTGCAAAGGAAAGAAAGCCTTTGACAAGCGCGAGACTATAAAGGCTCGCGACAACGAAAGGCTTATTGCCAGGGAATTTAGAAAGGGGCTGAATGGCTAAAGGCAAGTTTTTTGCAAAAACGATTTTTCTCGCGGCTTTGTGCCTTTTTGCGCAGGGGCTTTGCTTCGCGCAGGAGAAAAAATTCAGCCTTTACTATTACGGCGTCGTAACGAACGTCAACGACCAAAACATGCTCAACATCACGCAGGACTTGTTCTACGCGCAGCTTAGGGGCATAAGCTATTTGGAAACCCAAGACATGCGCGACGACGACATAAAGGATTCCTACAGCCAAATCCAAACGGACGAAAGCGGCGACGCTTTCTTTAACCTTGTCCAAGGACAGGCAAAGGGCGACAATCCGATTGTCTTTGTGGCAAGAATCTACAGGCCCCGCAGCGACGAAAAGTGGCAGTGCGCCTTTATCGCAAAGAACATGGCGACCGGCGCCGTAAGCTCAAAGGGCAAGGAATACGACTCCTACTACAAGATTTTGACCGACGCAAAGGTTTTGATTCAAAGCGTGGTGGCCGGCGCCACGGGAAACTTTGACACGGACGCGGGCGGAGCCCAAAAAAATCCGGGCGGACCCGCCGCGGCTGGCGCGGACGGCGGCACCGGCAACATCGCTGGCTCTTGGGGCGGCGAAAAGGACGCGAGCAAAATAATCTTGCTTAGAAGCGGCCGCGGCTTTATCGTCTTTAACAACGGCGCCACGATGAACGTGGCCGTTTTGGCGGGCGAGGGCGGAGACACCATTAAGATTGTTCAAAAAGACAAGTTCAACGCGTCTTTTTATCCGGACATCGACAGGCAGACTATATTGAATTTTGCCGACAGCGCCGCTCCGATTGAATGGAACTTGACGCTTTCCAAAAACGGATCTCTTGTAGGAAAGAAAAAGACTTTGGTTTTGTCTGGCGGTTCCGTTCAGCCCGCAAGCGTTGACGTCGCTTGGACTAGGAAGTGATTGGGATCGCGATCGTAAAGCTGGTTCCCTTTCCTTTTTCGCTTTTGACGTCGATTTTCCAACTGTGAATGTCCATAACGGTTTTTACCACCGCCAAGCCGATTCCCTGGCCTTGCTCGCGGCGGGAATGCGTTCCCCTAAAGAAAAGCTCAAAGGCGCGCTCGGTGTCTTCTTGGCTCATTCCGATTCCCTTGTCTGAAATCACAATTTTCGCAACGCCGTTTTCAACGCAAGCGCTTACGTCTATCTCCGCGTTGGGCTCTGTGTATCTAATCGCGTTTGAGAAAATGTTTTCCAGCGCGCGCGAGGCAAGCTGTTCGTCCATCTTGACTTTTATTCCTTGCGGAACGGCGCAAGAAACCGTGACTGTCCTGTTGAAAACTTCTCCGGTTGTTTTGGCGTACTTTTCAAATTCCAAAATGTAGACGGCAAGGTCGCGCTCCTCAAAAGTCTTGGACCAGTCGGAGTCGTTGAGCTTTATAAAGTTGACCATGTTGTCTACCATTGCCTCAAGCTGCGAAGTCTTTTGGAGTATTATTTGCAGGGCGTCGCTTTTCTTTTTGGGGGCGTCCAAAATTCCGTCGGCGATTCCTTCGGTGTAGCCTTTGATTACGGCCAGCGGAGTCTTTAGGTCGTGGCCAAGGCCCAAGACAAAGAGGTCATGCAGGCCTTTCTTTTCCTTGAACGCTTTGCGGAATTCTTCCATGTGGACCAAAAGGCTCGTGATTTCGTTGGAGAAGCCTTGGTTCATGGGAATCTTTATGGGGCTGTCGATGTCGCCTTCCTTTAGCTTGCGGGCTTCTTTTTCCACCAAGCTCAGGGATTTTTCGATTTTGTTGAACATGAGCAGCGACAGGATTACAAAAAAGCCTTCGAAAATCGCCGCGAAAAACACGACAAAGTCGCGGGGGCGGGGTAGGGAGCCGTTGTTTAGCGCGCCCCGTTGAGCCACGTTCCTGGGATATCGGACCAAGTGGATCAATTGGCTTGCGTAGCTTTCGATTGGAATCGAGCTTATTTGGTAATAATAATCTTCCGCTTTTTCAAAAATGCGGGCGGAAAGTCGTTCCGCGTCGATTCTTCCCTTGTCTGGAATCGACGGAATTGTGGAATGGATTACGATGCCGTCTGAAAAAAAGAAGGCCTCCTCAAGGTTTGGCGAACGCTCGCGCAAGTATTTGGTGATCGCGGCTCGGTCTTTTTTTGTCAAGGACTTTACGTCAAAGGACTTCATTTTTGCCAAATTGTCGAACAAAAAGCGTTCCGGCGACGTCGCGTAAAGGTAAATGTAAAAGCCGGACAAAAACAAAATGGGAACGGCGGTCAATATGACAAGGATTAGGACAAAGTGGCTTCTTATTTTCATTTGTCGCTTATTGGCCGGCCGCTTGCGGGGCGGCTTGGCTTGCCGCTTCTTGCGCCGCCTTCTTTTTGAGCGGATCCTCAAAGCGGTAGCCGTACCTAAAGATAGTCTTTATGTATTCTGGATTGCGCGGATCCCGCTCAATCTTTTTTCTAAGGCGCTGTATGTAAACGGCCACGGCGGTCACGTCTCCAAAGGGAACCTTCCAAACCGCGTTGAAAATTCTTTCGGGAGACAGGTTTTCGTCTTGGTGGTGGACCAAAAAATCCAGGACGTCAAATTCTCTCGCGCTAAGGCGGACTTTGGCCACCCCGCGCTTAAGCACGCATGAATTTTCCAGAATCGTGTATTCGCCAAACTGTATCGACTCTTCGGCGGCCGCCTCGGTTTTTGTAAGGCGCCTTAGGTTTGCCTGCAAGCGCGCTATCAAAACGCGGGGGCTAAAGGGCTTTGTCACAAATTCGTCGGCGCCTAAATCCAAGGCGCTTATTATGTCTTCGTCAGTGTTGCGGGCGCTTACGATTATAACGGGAATCGAGTCCCTGTATTCCGCGCGGAATTTTTTTAGGAAATCCATGCCGCTCATTCCAGGCAAGTTAAGGTCCAGCAAAAGCGCCGACGGAGCTCGGCCGCGCAAGGCCAGCATCGCTTCTTCGGCAGAGGAGTGGACAAGCGGCTCCATGCCCGCGTTTTGAACGTAAAGGGCGATCAAGTCAGCCATTTCGGGAACGTCTTCGATAATCAGGATTTTGGCTTTTTCCATACAAGAGATTATACCCTATTTTTGTTCTAATATTCAATAAAAAAAATCCGAAAATTTATAAGAATAAACTTGCATTTTTTGGCAAGGTGTGTTACTATAAAGAATAGTAGCATAGGCAAAATTTATGTCCATGCTTCCATATCTTTATTAGTGGGGAAATAATTTAGATATGATAGAAGTTGAGCGTCTCAACGGATCAAAGTATTTTTTAAATCCGCATATGATTGAGTCGATGGAAAGCCTTCCTGACTTGACGATTACGATGCTCTCCGGAAAAAAAGTTATCGTAAAGAATTCCCCTGAAGACATTATAAACAAAATTGTTAATTATCGAAAAAGGATCGGTATAAACACCCAAGAGGTATAAAATGGATATAGCGACAATAATCGGAATTGCGGGCGGCGCGGCTTGTATCGTCATGTCAGTATTGACGTCAGGCGGCACCTTGGGCGGAATCATCGACATTCCGTCTGTCTTCATGACTGTAGGCGGTTCTTACGCGGCCTTGTTCATCCTTTCTCCCCTAAATAAGTGTATAGGTCTTTTTAAGGTTATGGGAAAAGCCTTTAAGATTCCGGATTTTGGCGAAAAATCACTTGTCCAAAATATAGTAAATCTTTCCGACAAAGCGCGCCGCGAAGGCCTTTTGATCTTGGAAGACGGCCTTGAGGATTTGGAGGACCCCTTCCTTAAGAGCGGCCTGCGCTTGGTAATCGACGGCACTGACGGAGCGGTCGTCCGCAAAATCATGGAAAACGAAATGAACCAGACCGAAGCCCGCCATATGGAATGGGTAAACTGCGTAAACCAGTGGGCCGGCTTTGCCCCTGGCTTTGGAATGATGGGTACCGTTCTTGGTTTGATTGGTATGTTGAACAACTTGGAAGACAAGAGCTCGCTCGGTCCTAACATGGCCGTAGCCTTGATCACTACTTTGTACGGTTCAATGATGGCCAACTGGCTTTTGACCCCGTTTGGACAAAACCTTATCGGCCAAAACACGATGGAAATGCGCGTAAAGGAAATGGTAATCGAGGGCGTTTTGGCCATCCAGGCCGGCGAAAACTCTCGCGTAATCGCGCAAAAGCTTTTGACTTACCTTGATCCGGTCACAAGAAAGGCCGTGGCTTCGGAAGTCTTGAAGGATTAGTAAATGGGTAAGAAGAAAGAGCCTGAAAAACCGTCAACAGCCTGGCAAGGCACCTATGGCGACATGATCACCTTGATGCTTTGCTTCTTCGTAATGTTGTACAACCCTTCAGAAATCGACATAACCCAATTGGCCACAATCACCGAAAGCCTTCAGATGCACCAGACTGAAACGACTTCGGGCGGCATGTCGCTTAGCGCCGGCCGTCTCGCCGATTTGGGAAACACAATCAGCGCTCTTCCTTCAGTAGAAAAAGGCCGCTCTCTTGGCATGGCCAAGAAAAAGGCGGTTTCGCTTTTCGCTCCAGACGTAAAGTCAAACCGAATAACAATCACCAGCGACGAGCGCGGCTTGATCATAACGCTGGCCGCCGATTCCTTTTTTAGAAAGGGCAGCGCGGACTTGGACATTGAGGACACTCGCGACACGCTTTTGCGCCTTAGCGAATTTTTTAGTGATAAAGATTTATTGGAAAAAAACCGAAGATTTAGGATAGAAGGCCATACCGACAAAACGCCGGTGGATTCTGAAAATTCAGACTTTATAAGCAACTGGGAGCTTTCGGCGGCGCGCGCGATGAACGTCTTGCATTACCTTGCCGATTTTGGCGCTCCCGAGCGGCAGTTTTCAGTCGCGGGCTACGCGGACACCAGGCCTAAATTTGAAGGCGACACGGAAGAGGCTATGGCCTACAACCGTCGCGTTGACATAGTAATTCTAGACGAAGGGCATTTTTAATGCTAGATTATAACGGAGGTAAAAAATGGCTGACGAAGACAGTGTAAACGATGACCTTGGCGACGAAGAAGGCGCCGCGGCGGCCCCAGCCAAAAAAGGCGGAATTGGAGGCTTGCTTCCGACTTTATTAAAATACATAGCGCTCGCTTTGGGCGCGATAATTCTTATAGTTACGGTAGTAATCATTACTATGAACATTATGGGAAGCAACAAACCGGCCCAGGCCGCGATTCCCGTAAGCGAGGACTATAAGGAAATCGCCGAAGAGTTGGAATGGTACACTTCGCTTAGCGAAATCCAGACTCGCACTAGCGATCCGACTCCCGCGAGCGTTGTCGTGAACATTTTCTTGGGCTACAAAAAAGAAGACAAGGTTACTTCAACCGAAATCACAGCCCAAAGAATTCCGATTCGCGACTTTTTGCGCAATTACTTTGCGGCCAAAACCGCAGAGGAGTTGACTCCGCGAAACGAAGGCAATATTAAAATTGAAATACGCAACGAAATAAACGACACGATTTTGAACAGAGGAAAAATCAAGGCCGTGTCCTTTGACAAGTTGAACGTCGTTGCGCAGTAAAAAAAGAGGCGGGCATTTTAGATGGTAGACGTTCTTTCGCAAGACGAAATTGACCAGTTACTCAACGCGATTAATACGGGCCAGTCAGAAACCGACGACTATAAAGCGGTTTCCGACACTCGTAAAATCAAGATTTACGACTTTAAGCGTCCTGACAAATTCTCAAAAGAACAGATCCGCACCGTGCAGATCATGCACGAAACTTTTGCCCGTCTTACAACAACCTCGCTTTCGGCCCAGCTGCGCTCTTTGGTTCACGTTCACGTAGCCACTGTAGACCAGTTGACCTACGAGGAATTTATCCGTTCGATTCCGACGCCGACGACCCTTGCGGTAATCAATATGGACCCGCTTAAGGGAAACGCGGTTTTGGAAATCGACCCGGCTATTACATTCAGCATGATTGACCGCTTGTTCGGCGGAACGGGAGCGGTAACGGGAAACAAGAGCCGCGACCTTACCGACATTGAGTCAAGCGTAATGGAAGGAATCATCGTTCGCATTTTGGCCAACATGCGCGAAGCCTGGACACAGGTAATCGACTTGCGCCCCCGCTTGGGACAAATCGAAACAAACCCCCAGTTCGCGCAGATCGTTCCTCCGACAGAAATGGTTGTTCTGGTTACGCTTGAAACAAAGGTCGGCGAAGAAGAGGGAATGATTAACTTCTGTATCCCTTACTTGACGATCGAGCCGATCATCTCAAAGCTTTCTTCACAGTTCTGGTTCAGTTCTGTCCGAAGAAGCTCCACAACCCAGTACCTTGGAACGTTGAAAGAGAAGATTTCAACGGTTGACATGGACGTTGTGGCCGAGATTGGTTCCATCAACTTGCCCATCCGAGACGTGTTGAGCTTAAGGTGCGGCGACGTTGTAAAACTTTCAAACACAAAGGTCGGCGACCAGCTGACATTGAATATTGGCGACAAGAAAAAATACTTTTGCCAGCCCGGCGTTGTGGGCAAAAAAATGGCGGTTCAGGTTACAGGCAAACTCGCGGACGAGGGCGCTGATGAATTTGAAGAGCTTTCCGTAGAAGGAGATGAAACAGTATGAGTGATGGCGTAATTTCCCAAGATGAAATCGACGCGCTGCTTTCGGGCGTTCCAATGGACGGCCTTAACGCGTCAGGTCAAGTTTCCGGCGCGCCGTCGGCTAACATAGACGCGGCGACTTTGACAAAGTTCGCGGGCGAGTTAAAGGATCCCCTCGTAGAAAACTTAAAGCAAATGACAGGCGCTGAGGTTTCTGCCGGCGAGCCTGCGGTTGAAGGCGCGACGCGCGACCAATTCCTTGCAAAACTGCCGGAGATGGTAATCGCGACAACGGCCGACTTCTCCAACGGACTCAAGGGCGACCACCTTTACGTCATCTCGACGGAATGCGCTCAAAAGTTGGTTAGCCTCGTGAACAAAGAGGAGAACGCCGCGCTTGACGATATGGCGATGAGCGTAATCAACGAAACGCTTTCCACGCACACAAACGATGAAATAACGGCTTTGGACAAGACCGGAAAATTGGCCGGCCTTGCCTGCAATCCCGCGGAGTCGATCAGCGTTCCTAAGGCGATGGTCCGCATTCCGCAAAACACTTTCGCATTGTTCACTTTCCCGTTGACTATCGACGGCCAAGCTTACACTTTGTGGGAAGCCATTGGCGGCGATCCAGCCCAGTCAATCGCCGTCGCTTTGGGCGGCGGCGCTGCGGCCGCTCCCGCCGGCGGATCTCTTAACGCCGCTGACATGGCGAGCCTTGGCGGAATGGCCGGCGCTCCGACGGGCGGCATGGGAGCCGCTCCGATGGGAGGAATGCCGATGGGCGGCGGAATGCCAATGGGCGGAATGCCGATGGGCGGCGGAATGGGAGGTATGCCAATGGGCGGCGCGATGGGCGGAATGCCTATGGGCGGCATGGGCGCGATGATGGGCCAGACTCCTAACGTACAGTCTTTGCAGTATCCAAATTTGATGGGCGGAGCTTCTCCGACAGACCAAGGAAACATCGGTCTTTTGATGGACGTTTTCATGGAGATGACCGTAGAGCTTGGCCGCACAAAAAAGCCGATCAAGGAAATCCTTGGATTTGGCGAAGGAACGATCATAGAGCTGGACAAGTTGGCCGGCGAACCGGTTGACATTTTGGTCAACCACAAGCCTATCGCCAAGGGAGAAGTTGTAGTTATCGACGAAAACTTCGGCGTTCGTATCACGGAGATTCTCTCTCCGCAGGAACGCGTCTCAGAGCTTAGATAATTTTTGACGGCGCGAAAAAATTGTCGCGCCGCAATAATTACGGACGGTTTTTGCGGAAAAGGGGAAATCCGCTTTCCGTTCGTTAAAAAAGTGGTGGGGGAAACATTGAAAGTCTCAAAAATCACATTGGCGTTTCTTTGCGCTTTTTCTCTTTTTCTAGGCCTAGCGCGCGCGCAGGCGAATTCTTCTAACGATTCAAACGTTTCCAACGCCGCGGTTTCGGCGGGAGCTTCTTTGCCCGACGAGTCCACCCTGACTATCGGCGACACCCTTTCTCCGAGCGGCGCGGACGCGGAAAGACCCAAGCCGGCTTCCACTGTTTGGGTTTTCTTTAGAATGATTTTTGTCTTGATCGTCGTTGTCGTCTGCATTTACCTTGTGATGAATTTTATGCGAAAAAAAATGGGCGGCTCGATCGCCGACGACGACACCTTCTTGCGGAAAGTG
This sequence comes from Treponema sp., assembly GCA_045131275.1. GTDB lineage: Bacteria > Spirochaetota > Spirochaetia > Treponematales > Treponemataceae > Treponema_D. The sequence continues at coordinate 7,167 of JBGUQT010000101.1, read as the reverse complement.
GCGCAAGTCACAGTCTCTCCCGGAAAGACGGTTCAAATCGTAACCCTTTTGGAACACGCTTATTTAATCGGAGTCACCGACAATTCGATAGACTTGCTTGGCGAAATCAACGACAAGGAGTTGGTGGACGCGATGAACCTTAACGCGGACAGAAACCAAAACGCCGCGCGCGCCCGGAATTTTGGCGACGTGCTTTCGCTTTTTTTAAATCCCAAAAATCCCGCCGCGACGGAAGGCGAAAGAAACGCTTCCAATTCTATAAGCGATTTTTTCAAAAAGACAAAAGAGAAGTTGAACAATGGAAAGTAAGACGGCTTTTTTACGAAAACATTTTGCTCGCCTCGCTTTGTTCGCTTTGACTGTCCTTCTTTGCGCCTTCCCGGTTTCGTCGCAAGCCGCCGGCCGCGCGGTTGACGACCCCAACTTTCCGCAGGGCTCAACCCGCGGAACGATGCAGATGCAAGGAAACGTCAACCCCGTTCAAATACCCAACATTGACGTGAACATAAGGCAGCCAAAAAGCGGCGAGGAAGTCGCTTTTAGCGTGCAGCTTTTGATTTTGCTCACCCTTATGACGCTGGCCCCAAGCCTTTTGATTTTGCTCACTTGCTTTTTGCGCTTTTCGATAGTGCTGGACTTTATCAAGCGAGCGCTTTCCTTGCAGCAAGTTCCGCCCACAAGCGTGTTGAACGGCATCGCATTTTTCATGACCCTTTTTGTAATGTGGCCGACGTTCACCAATGTTTATGACAATGCCTTCAAACCTATGCGCGACGGCCAGATAGGCGTCGAGGCCGCCTTTGACGCCGCGCAAAAGCCAGTCCGCTACTTTATGTATTCGCAAATGGCGGACGACACAAGCTACATCAAGATGTTTATGAACATGCGCGGCTTGGACAAGCCGCAAACTTTGGACGACGTTCCCACTTACGTTTTGGTTCCCTCGTACATTTTGCACGAGCTTACGGCGGCCTTTAAAATCGGCATTTACTTGTACATTCCGTTCATTATCATAGACATGGTTGTGGCGAGCATTTTGATGAGCATGGGCATGATGATGCTTCCTCCTGTCCAGATTTCGATGCCCTTTAAGCTGATGCTCTTTGTTTTGGTTGACGGTTGGGGCCTTTTGACACAGCAGCTTTTCAATTCGGTTTTGAGGTAGGCGTATGGACATAGGACAAATTACAAATCTAATGCGCGCCGGCATCATGCAGGTTTTGATTTTGATAGCTCCTGTTTTGGGAGCGGCCCTGCTTATCGGCTTGATTGTCGCGATTTTCCAGGCGACGACTTCTATCCAAGAGCAGACTTTGACCTTTTTGCCAAAGATGATAACGATTTTGGCCGTGTTGGCGCTTTTGGGCGGCTGGATGTTCGCCGAGCTGCGCGATTACACGATAACGCTTTTTAGGAGCATACCAAGGCTGTAGGAGAAAGTAGTTTTTGTTGGACCAGGTTTTGTCGCAGGCCCCTGTATTCCTGCTTGTAGCGGTTAGATGTTTCTCTTTGTTGATGACGCTTCCTTTGTTCAGCATGAGGAACATTCCCAGCGCGGCAAAGGTCGCGTTGGCGCTCTTTATGGCCTTTAATGTTTTTGGCCAGGTTGACTTTGCCGCTTACAAAAACTTGCTCGCTCCGGAACAAACATTTACGTTGGAATTCGTAATGCTCATGGTCGGCGAGGCTTTGATCGGCGTCATAACCGGCTTTTACATTTCAATAATTTTCGCCGCCTTTAGCACGGCCGGCCAGTTCTTTGCCTTTCAAATGGGCTTTTCGGCCAGCGAAGTTTACGACGCCTTGAGCCAGGTTGAAAACCCCTTGATGGGCCAATACTTTAACTTGGTCGCGATGCTGATTTTCATGCAAACTCGGCTTTTTCAAAAACTCTTTTTGGGCGGCTTGGTTTCAAGCTTTAAGACTTTAAACGCTTTTTCCATAGTGAACGACATGCTTTCCGGCGCCGTCTTGCCGCGCTTTTTTATGAAAAGCTTGACGGAACTTTTTGCCAACGCGCTTGTGATCGCGCTTCCGATTATGGGAACCTTGATGCTGATCACAATCTCCACCGGAATACTTTCAAAAGCCGCTCCGCAAATGAACCTTTTGAGCGAAGGCTTTCCGGTTATGCTTTTGACTTCGTTCTTTATTTTGACGGCTTTGATGCCAAGCTTGATAGACGCGTTCACTCGGTGCTTTAACGGCGGCTTTGCCCGCGTTGAGCAATTGTTTTTGGCTTTGGGGGGCAAAAGGATATGAGCTTTGAAGACATAGACTTGCAGTGGTTTGCCGCCGAAGACGAGGGAAGATCCGAGGAGCCCTCAGACCTTAAACTTGAAAAAGCCCGTAAAGAAGGCCGCGTCGCGAAAAGCCAGGAAGTCAACGGCGGCTTTGTCTTTTTGTTTTCCGTCTTGTCTTTGCTGCTTTTGGGCAAGTGGCTGCTCAAAAACTTTGAGGAAATCTTGGTTTTCTTTTTTACAAGGTGCGCGCAAGGAAACGCCGTTAGCGGAACGAGCGCCGTCGTCTTCTTTAACTATTTTGTAAAGATGGTTTTCCCGATCGCCTTTGTTTCCCTTGTCGCGGGCGTTGCTGGAAACATAATCCAAAACCGCGGCTGGATGTTCAGCCTTAAGCCGATAACGCCAAACTTTAAGAAAATCCTTCCGCATTTCGGCGAATACTTTAAGAAAACGATTTTTTCCCGGCAGGGCGCCTTTAACATCGCGAAGTCTTTGGCCAAGGTGGCCTTTTTGGTCGGCGCCGCCTACGCGATCATAAGAAGCAACATGGGCGAGCTTATGTTCATCATACACCAAAACGGAAACATTTTGGGAGCCTTTGGAAAGATCGCGTCGATAGCCTTTAAGCTTTTGTTCATGGCCGCGATTTTCTTTTTGGTCATTTCCATTCCTGACTATGTGATTCAAAAGAAGGAATTCATCGATTCCCTCAAGATGACAAAGCAGGAAGTAAAGGAAGAGTACAAGGAAATGGAAGGCGATCCTGAGGTAAAGAACCGCATCAAGCAGGCGCAGCGCCAATTGTTGGCCTCCAACATTCCGCGCGCCGTTGCCGAAAGCGATGTCGTCATAACAAACCCGACTCACTTTGCGGTGGCCCTAAAGTTTGACGCGGCCCAAACGGACGCTCCTATGGTCAACGCAAAGGGAGAGGACTTTATGGCGCAGCGCATAAAAGAAATCGCGCGCGAGAACGACGTTCCGATAGTGGAAAACCGGCCATTGGCCCGAGGCCTCTATGCAGACGTCGAACTTGGCGCTATAATACCAGATACGTATTTTAAGGCTATTTCTGTTGTTTATAGCCATTTGAAAAAGTTTAATAAAAGCGCGTCTTAACGGCGTTAAACAAAAAGTGGGTGGGGACCTATGGCGCAAGCGCAAGTAAGACAAAATAATTTTCTCACGGTTGCAGGAAAGAACTACATTCCAGTCGTTGCCATTCTTGTCTTCCTTATGTTGGTCATTCCGCTTCCGACGGTGTTGCTTGACGTTTTTATGGCGATGAACTTGGCCATTTCCGTTTTGCTTTTACTTACGGTGATTACGACGCCCAAGCCGTCGCGCCTTACGACCTTTCCGCAAATAATTTTGCTTGTCACTCTTTTTGGCTTGGGAATAAACGTTTCTTCGACAAGGTTGATTTTGACCCAGGGCGAACGCTTTGACGGCCGCATGGTCCGCGCTTTTTCGACCTTCGTTGTCGGAAGCGACAAGGGAAGCGACGGCCTTGTGGTCGGAATGGTAATCTTCATCATCTTGATTGTAATCCAAACAATCGTAATCGCAAAAGGCGCCACCCGCGTAAGCGAAGTCGCTGCCCGCTTTGCCTTGGACTCCATGCCGCAAAAAAACTTCGCGGTTGACCAAGAGCTCAACTCTGGCGCGATTACGGAAGAGGAAGCCCGCCAAAAGCGCGCCGAAATAAGAAACGAAAGCGACTTTTATTCCGCGATGGACGGTTCCTCAAAATTTGTAAGCGGAAACGTCACCGCGGGCATTTTCATCACGGTGGTCAACTTGGTCGCCGGCCTTATAACGGGAATGGTTTTGCGCCGCGAGCCTTTTGGCAGCGCGATTGAGACTTATTCGCGCCTGACGATAGGCGACGGCCTCTTAAGCCAGCTTCCGTCTCTTTTGCTTTCGTTCTCAACCGGCATGTTGGTAACCGCAAGCAACTCCGACGTTCGCTTGGACGAAAATTTAAAGAAGCAGTTCTCAAGCTCCGGAACGACATACATCATCGCCGGCGCCGCGATGGCCTTGCTGGGAATTTTGCCGGGCATGCCTTGGTATGTTTTGGTTCCCCTTGGCGCGACAAGCGTTTTTGCCGGCCTTAGAATGCAAAGACACTTTGAGGCGCAAGAGGCCGCCAAAAAGCAGGCCCAGGACGCGGCCGCCGGAAAGACTCAGACCGGCCAAAATCCCGCGGACACTTCTCCTGTCGTTCCGTTGGATCCGCTCTTGCTTGAAATCGGCTACGCCTTGATTCCCCTTGTTGACGACGAAAAGGGCGCCAAGCTTTTGGAGCGCGTCACAAGGATCCGGCGCGAAATCGCTCTTGACATGGGACTTGTCGTTCCAAGCATAAGAATCGTAGACTACATGACGCTGGATCCCAGCGAGTACACGTTCAAAATCCGCGGAATAGAGGCGGGCCGCGCCAAGCTTAAGATGGGCTACTACATGGCCATCAACACCGGCGACGTCCGCGAGGAAGTGAAGGGCGAGGCGACGCGCGACCCGGCTTTTGGAATGCCCGCCGTTTGGATTCCCGAAGACAAGCGCGCCGAGGTGGAGCGGGCGGGGTACGCCGTCGTCGACTCTCTTACGGTAATCGCAACCCACTTGACCGAAATCATTAGAAGCCACGCGGCCGAAATTCTTGGACGCAAGGAAGTCAAGCAAATCATCGACAAGATCAAGGAAACTGACCAAGTTGTCGTTGACGAAGTTATGGAAACGGCCAAGTTCTCTTACGGACAAATAGAAAAGGTTTTGCAAAACCTTTTGCGCGAGCAAGTTTCAATCCGCAATATCGTTTTGATTTTGGAAACGCTCGCCAACTTTGGTCCCGGCGTCGGGCCGTGGATTTTGACTGAAAAGGTTCGCGAGGCTTTGGGAAAGCAAATATGCCTTCAGTACGCCGACGAAAACCACAAGTTGCGCGTGATGAAATTGTCCCAGGACTACGCCGAGCTTTTGCTTAACCACCAAGTGATTCCCGCAGACGGCTCAAAGCCATTTGCGGCGCTTGACCCTGTTGACGGACGCAAGTGGATTTCGGACGTAAGCGCGGCTTTTGCGGCCATGCAGGACCGGGGCCTGGCGCCTATAATCCTTTGTCCCGCCGAAGTCCGTCTTTTGGTCAAGTCTTCGACGGAACGGGAGCTTCCGGGAATCGTCGTTCTTTCAATCAATGAAGTGGTTGCCGCGGAAAACAGCGTTGAGATTGAAGCGGTTGGCGAAATTAAAGAAAGTGTTGAGGGGGTAGGTTGATGCTTGCCGATCAGAAAAAGCAGGAACTTTTATATCTTACGGCGGACACGATAGACGATTGCCGCGAACAATTGGGAAAACTTTACGGAACCGACTACGAAATTATGGACCGCAAGAACACGACTCAAAATTACGGCCCCTTTGGCTTGTTTCAAAAGCCCGGCGTAAAAGTGACTTATGTCGTCAACCGCCGTTCCGAAAAAAAATACGACGGCCTGAGCGACGAAGAAACCCAGCGCTTGATTCGCGACGAGATATTGGCCCGCGCGACAGGCGGAAAAACAAAAACGGAAATTCAAATCAGCGAAATCAGCAACAAGGTCAACGAGATTGCCGCCGCGATGCAAAAGATTCCGCGCTCTTCCGGAGAGGAGCGGATTGAGTCCATCGACCGCATCGAAGAGATGCTTGACGACAACGAATTTACGCGCGATTTTATAAACGGAATCACCGCCCGCCTAAAAAAAGAATTTTCGCTTGACGATTTGAACGACTTTCACAAAGTGGAGCGGCAAGTCGTCGATTGGATTGGCGAATCGATTGAGATCGCAAAGCCCAAGACGCACAGGCCTCCGCGCGTAATCGTAATCGTAGGCCCTACCGGCGTCGGAAAGACAACGACAATCGGAAAGCTTGCCGCTCAAAACGTGATCATCCGCAAAAAAAGCCCCGACATGCCGCCCTTGCGTATAACGATGATTACAATCGACAAGACAAGAATCGGAGCGGAAAAGCAGTTGCAGACTTTTGGCGAGGTTTTGGACTTGCCGGTTCAAAAAGCCGAGAACGCCGAAGACTTAAAGAGCATTTTTGAATCGATAAAGGGAGACTACGATGTGATTTACATCGACACCTCCGGCTACAGCCCCAATGATTCGGAGAACATCGCCCGCCTAAAAAGCACTCTTAGCGTTGACGGCTTGCATCCCGACGTGTACCTTGCCATAACCGCTTCCACAAAGGCGCGCGACCTAAAGAACATAATGCAAAACTACGAGCCCTTCGGCTATTCATCTGTGATTGTCACCAAGTGCGACGAAACGACGCGCTTGGGCAATATAATAAGCGTGTTGAACGAAAAGCGAAAGTCGATTTCTTACTGGACTGACGGACAAGTGATTTCGCGAAACATTCAGCGCGCCGGTGTCGTTGACTTTTTGATTCGTCTCGCAGGTTTTACTGTGGACAGAATTCATATCGAAGAAAAATTTGGAGAAAAATAAAATGGAAGACCAGATTAGCGAACTTAGAGAAATTATGAGAGGCGGTTCCGACCAAGCCAAGCCCCGCGACGTTCACAAGACCCGCGTCATCGCCATTACAAGCGGAAAGGGCGGCGTAGGAAAGTCAAATTTGGCCGTAAACATGGCCATCGCCTACGCCCAGTTGGGAAAGAAAGTTATCTTGATCGACGGCGACTTGGGCATGGCCAACGTAAACGTGCTTCTTAGCGTCGTTCCCAAATACAACTTGCTTCAAGTAATCAACAAGCAAAAGACGATGCAAGAAATCATCTTGGATTCTGAATACGGAATCAAATTCATCGCCGGCGCGAACGGCTTCTCAAAAATCGCCAACCTCAGCAAGGACGAGCTTGACTATTTTGCAACCCAGTTTTCTTCGCTTTCAAACGCCGACATCATCA
>JBGUQT010000100.1:0-9286 GCA_045131275.1 Treponema sp. | reverse complement strand
ATTCAAATCGAGGACGATTTTGTCAGCGCGGGAATTTATTCAAAAAGCAAAAGAAAAGCCGACGCAAAAAAATTCTTGCTTTGGCTTTTGAACGAAAAGTCTCAAAGAAAAATTCTGGAAAGAAAATTCAAGATGAATTTGGAAACCGACTCCTTTGGAATCGCCGGCGGCTTTTCGTCGCTCAAGAATTCAACTGAAAAAATATTCCCCTTGTATTATCGCGTGATGATTTCAAACACGCCTGTCGCCGAACGATTGACCGCTCCTCAAGCCTTTCCCGCCAATTGGGAAAGGATAAAAAAGCAAGTCGTGGAGCCGTATATTATGGCTTCTTGCGCCGGCGACGATTCCAAAAAGAAAAGCATAAACGAACGCTATGCGGATTTCTTGGATTCAGAAGTTAAATAGCGGCGAGGCAAAATCGCGCGAACAGCGGAACTGTTTTAGGCGTTTACCGAGAAGAGGGCGCCGGCCTGGGGAATGGTTCCGTTAAGCATTGCGTTGGCGGGATTGGCCTGGATGCTTTGCGCGATTTGCTTTTGGAATTTTTGAATCAAAGCGTCCGCTTGCGCTTCTGTTATTTTGACGCTTTTTTTGGGCGAGTTTTGAGTTCCCCTAATCCTGCTAAGGTTCTCAATCAAAGAATTTAATATTTGAATTTTTGAGATGGAAACGCCGTTCTGTCCCTTTGAAGCCGCGATTCCAGAAATATGGTTGAATTGAGCGTAAATTACAGCCGAGGGGCTTACGGGAACAAAAAGCTTTCCGCTGGCACCGCTTGATGAGACATGATAGCTGTATGGGTTCAAATTTGTAATATTTGAAATCATATTATCGCTCCGTTTTTATTATCGGAGCGGTAAAAAAAAACTTTATAGGCGAAAAAAAAAGGCTCGAACTTGTCGAGCCTTATACGTTCTTCTATTACGACGCTGACAATTCAGCGGAAGAACTTATTAGTTTCTGCGAAAAGCCGCAGACGCTTTTGTCTACTGATTTATAGCCCCAGCAAGGCTAGCTCTCTTTGTCGGATATTGCATAACGCCTCCTGTCGCGCGAGCGGTGTAAGTCCTCATCTCTTTCCTGCCCACGATTTAATGATAGCATAGATTCTTAATAATGCAAGTTTTTTTTGCAAAAAATTCGTCTTTTTTTGCCCCTTTTTTGCGATTGTTGAAAAAGTCAAGCAAGTCCTTCTAAAGCCTAAAAACTCACGCGACAGGCGATCGGAAGGTGGTCCGACCAGCCGTTCAGCGAGTAAAGCCTAAAGACTTTAGGCCTGCCGTCTTCGTAGGACCATTCGCCGGTTTGCGGGGCAAAGTCTTCCAGCATTAAGTTTCCGCTTGTAAAAAAGTGGTCGATTCTTTCCCATTTATCGCGAAAGTTATAGCTTCCGATTTGGCCCGCAAAGTCAATCCATGGCGAGTAGACCAAGGCTTTTTGGCCTGAAAAGGGGCAAAAAAGCGCCACGTTGGCCGCTCCGCCGTCAATGTCGCCGTCTTGGACAAGGCTAAACTCTTTGATGTCTTGGTTAAAGTCTCCGGCGCAAATTATAGGGATGCCGCCGCCGTTTTCTTTTGCCTCTATTATTTTTTGCGCCAAAAGGCTTTCTTGCCAGCGCCTCCAAAGGACCGAATCCGCGCCGCCGGATTTTCCTCCGCCCTTGGATTTCCAATGGTTCACAAAAAGTTTAAGGCGCTTTGGCGCAAGGAGGTCCACTTCTATAAGCGGCCTCATTGACGGCGCTTGGGCTTGTTCGGCTTGGATGTCCAGCGAGTGGACTTTTAAGCCTTGCAGGGGCAGGCGGGAAAGGACCGCGCAGCCGATTGAGGAATTTTCCTTTTTGGCAAAGCAGGCGTAGCGGTAGACTTTTTTTTGGTTCCAATTGTTCCCCGCAAGCGCGTTTGAAATGTCGTAGACAACGCCAAGATTTTCGATTTCTTCCAAAATCACAAGGTCGCCGTCAAGCTGGTTTATGGCCTTGCAGAGTTTTTGCAAGCGGTCCATGTAAGCCTCTTGGTTCCAGCGCTGCGATTTAATGAAGTTTGTGTACTCCACGCCGTCTTTGTTGCCGTCAAAAAATGTTTGGACGTTCCAATTGACGATTTTTAGCGACCGTTCCTTTTTGCCAAGAGCAGAACAAGAGCAAAAACTTTGCGCCGCAAAAACCGCCGCCAAGAGCCAAAGCGCCAATCCAAAAGCGGCCGCTCGGCCCGACTTTTTTTTGTAAAAATTCATTTTATCACCTCGACTATAAGATATGAATTTTTTGCAAAAAATTCGCGCAAATTTAAAAAAAAAGCGAAAAAATTTGCGTAATTGACCGCGGCGGCGTTTTGCGGTAAACTGTTCCATATGAAAGAACTTGAACTAAAATACGGATGCAATCCGAACCAAAAACCCGCCCGCGTATACGTAGAGTCGGGCGACTTGCCTATAACTGTCGTGAACGGCCGCCCGGGCTACATCAACTTGCTTGACGCCCTTAACGGCTGGCAGCTTGTAAAAGAATTAAAGGAAGCCACAGGACTCCCTGCCGCCGCCTCCTTTAAGCACGTCTCTCCGGCCGGCGCCGCTGTCGGCGTTCCCCTTAGCGACACGCTAAAAAAGATTTATTTTACCGACGATGTTGAGCTTACTCCTTTGGCTTCGGCCTACGCTCGCGCCCGCGGCGCCGACAGAATGTCAAGCTTTGGCGATTTTATTTCGCTTAGCGACAAGTGCGACAAGGCGACGGCGCTTTTGGTAAAGAAAGAAGTCTCGGACGGAATCATCGCTCCAGGCTATGACGACGACGCTTTGGAAATTTTAAAGGCCAAGAAAAACGGCGGCTATTGCGTCATTCAAATCGATCCAAACTACGTTCCGCCGGAATTGGAGCGCAAGCAAGTTTTTGGCGTGACCTTTGAACAGGGCCACAACTTTATCAAGCTTGACGAAGCCTGCTTGCAGAACGTCGTCACAAAGAAAAAGGATTTTAGCGCGGAACAAAAGCGCGACTTGATAATTTCTTTGATTGTCCTCAAGTACACGCAGTCAAACAGCGTTTGCTACGTAAAGGACGGACAGGCCATCGGAATCGGAGCCGGCCAGCAAAGCCGCGTTCACTGCACAAGATTGGCGGGCGACAAGGCCGACAAGTGGTGGCTGCGCCAAAGCCCCAAAGTTTTGGGCCTTAAGTTCGCGCCCAACATCAAGAGAGCCGACCGCGACAACGCGATTGACGTTTACACAGGCAATGAATACATGGACGTTCTTGCCGACGGAAAGTGGGAAAAGATTTTTGCCGAAAAGCCGACTGTGTTCACCGACGCTGAAAAGGCGGAATGGATTTCAAAAAACAAGGACGTCGCCGTCGGAAGCGACGCCTTCTTTCCCTTTAGCGACAACGTTGAGCGCGCCTACAAGAGCGGCGTGAGCGTAATCGCGCAGCCGGGCGGCTCGGTCCGCGACGACGCGGTAATCGAGTCCTGCGACCAACACGGAATCGCGATGGCCTTTACCGGCATCCGCTTGTTCCACCACTAACAAAAAAGCCGCGCGTTTGCGCGGCTTTCGTTTTTATTGCGGCGCGATAATTTTATTCTTTCTTGTCGCCGCTGAAAAGGCTGTTCAGTTTATCAACAAAGCTTTCGGTTCCTTTTTTTATGTTTTCCGAGGCCTTGTCGGCGGCGCCTGTAACGGTTTGGTCAACCTTGTCCTTGGCGCCCTTTACTGTGTCGTCAACCTTTTTCTTTGTATTGTCTTTTACGGTAGAAACGGCGCCTTCAACTGACTCCTTTGTTTTCTTTACCGCGTCAGAAGTTGTGTCTTTAACAGCGCCGCCGACTTTTTGGGCGGCGTCGCCTACGGCTTCTCCGACTTTGGTTGCGGAATCTGACGAGCTGTCTTTTTTGGCGGTTTTAAGTTTTGTGTAAGCCGTGTCGTAGCGCTTTGTGAGGCGCCAGTCGCTAAAGCGCTGGATTGTGGAAAGCGTTACGGTTTTTCTAAGCGCGTCAATTTCTGTTTTTTGAGCCGCGACTTCTTGAGCCTTTGAAGATTCGTTTTTCTTGGCGTAGCTTTCGGCCGCGGTCACAAGGTTCGTGAATTTAGAAAGGTAGCTTTCGGCCGCCGCGTCGGCAAAGGCAAGAGTTCCTACCGCCAAAACTGCGATGGTTGTAAGAACAAACTTAAAATTTTTCATTCCAATCTCCTATATGTTTCTATAATTTAGCGCAAAAAAAGAATAGTTGCAAGAAACGCCCGTCTGGCGACCTGTCGGGCAGGCGCGCCTATTCTTCTTTCGGCTCGGAATCTTCTTTGGATTCTGCCGTTCCATCGGCTTCGGGGGCCTTTTCCTCTTCCTTTTCCTTTAGGTCGTCAAGGCTAAAGGTCCAGTCGCGGCGAAGGTTTCCTTGCGCAAGGTAAATCTCTTTTTTGCCGTTGACTTTAACATAGGCTTGCGAGCCGCTTACGCTTTCCTTTCCGACCAAGATTTTTTGAAAGTCCTTTGAGCCCATTTTGGCTTGAATCGAAATCGCTTGGTCCAATCCGTAGCGCTCAAGCGTCGCGGCGCTGTCGGAGCGGCTTGCGACGTTCAGCGTTTTTACGACAGAAAGGCTTTTTACAAGCGAATCCATTTTGCTTTTATCCAATTTTTGCGCGCCGCAAAACCAATCACTTCCGTTCCGTTGAAGGACAATCGTGTTGCCGGAATTTTCAACGCTGATGTAGTCTGGATCTCCCTTGGCCTTAAAAGTTTTTTGCGGAGACTTTAGACTAAGAAAAAATTGCGCGACGCAAATTACGGCAAGAAGGGCCGCGACGCCCGCCAAGATTTTTGTTCGTTTTGAAAAATTGAATATATCGCTCATTTTGTCTCTTCCTCTTTTTTGTCTTTTGACGCGGCGGAAATCTCGCGCTCGTCGTTGGGGTTGTACTTGATTCTAATTTCGTTCCTGCGGACGGTTCTTAGGCGCCATACCAACAAGCCGGCAAGCGCGACCAAGATTGCCAAGCCAAATTGGTTAAAGAGCTTAAAGATTGTCGCAATGGTCGGCTTCTTTACGTTAAGCAAGTTGAGCGCCGCTCCCTTTGTTCGCATTTGGCAAAAGTCTTCCTGGCCGTTCAAAACGTCAACCGCGTTTCTCATAAAGAGCGACATCGGCTCCGACGCGTTTTCGTCAATCAACTGCTGGGTCGTCACTTGCGATGAGTTTATCAAAAGAATTTTCGCGTTTTGGATTCCCTTGTCCAAAGTTTGGGCGGCCGCAAGGTCGTCGCGCTTGGCGCCTTCTTCAAGGCCTTCTGTTTTTTCTTCTTCGACTGTCGGAGCGATTCCCGCGTAGGCGCTCTTGAATTTTCCCTCGACCAAAACGGCCAAGTTGTTCTTTCCAAGCTTGTCGGCTTCTTGCGGCGGGAAAATGTATCCTGGATACAAAATGATGTTCTCGCTTTGCGTCCAAGACTTGTCCGACGAGCGGGCCAAGATTGTCGTCTTTAGGTCGGCGTCCTCTTGCGCCTTGCTGACGTCAATCGAGCCGTTTTGCAAGAAAATCATTCCTGCGATGTATTTTGTTATCGGGCTCTTTTGGTCAAGCTGGCTTTTTTCAAGCAAGGGCGCCCAGTTTATCTTTTGCGAGTCTCCTATGCTTTGCCTTTGAACAAAGCAGTTTTGGTCCATTACATAGTTGGCGCCGGGAACGATTCCGTAAGCGTCAAGCAAGGTTTCCAAGCCTGTGTCGGGCTTGGAATAACTTGGGGCGCCGCCGCCTTGCGTTGACTCTGAAAGCGGTTCAAGGCAGAACAAAATGTTTCCGCCGGCCATTACAAATTGGTCAAGCTTTCTAAGCTCTTTTTCGCTGAACTTTGTCTTTGGAGCGTTGACGATCGCGCACTTTATGTTAAGGGGAATGTCGTCCTGGCTAAGGTTGATTTCCTTTAACGTGTAAATGTCGTTTAGAGCGTTCCTAAAGTTCTCTGCGGACAAGTCGTTTTGCTTGTAGCGGTCGCCGTAAAGCGCAAGCTCGTCGTGGCCTGTGATGTAAGCCACTTGCACGCTTTTAGAAAGAAGGCTTTCTATGGACGACGAAACGCTTTCTTGCAAGTTTTCCGCTCCGGCCAAACGCCAGCCAAAAAAGTTTTGCAATTTTAGCGGAATGATTCTAAAGTTGTCGCCCAATTTAAGAACCAAGCCGAGCGCCGTGATTTTGCTTTCCCTTGTGTCGGGGTCGTCGTAGCTTACCGCTTGGATTCCATACTCCTCGGAAAGTTTTTTGGCCTCGTCGCCAGAGGCGTTCTGAACCTTAAAGTTAATCTGGCCGTCGTACTTTTTGTTAAGCTCGGCGGCCGCTTGGCGGGCAAGGCCTTCCAATTTTGAAAGGCCCGCGATGCCGTAGCCCTTCAATTCTTCGGCGGGGAACAAGATTAAGTCAAGCCCTCCCTTTAGCTGGGCCAAGGCGTCGCTTGCGGAAATCATTTTTGACATTGCCGTCGTAAGCTTGTATTCCAAGCCGGACGAATTGTTAAGGTTGTCAAAAGTCTTTATATTGTCGCCGTAAACGATCGCGGCGCTCATCCAAACGGCCTTGGCGCTTACTTCGGTGGTCTCAACCTTTTGGACTTGCGTTTGGTTCAATCCGTAAGAGCGGGCCGCGTCCTCGCTTTCTTCTTTGCTCATGTCAAAGAATTTGTAGCTAAAGTTTTTGTTGGCCTGGCTCTTGTATTCCTGCAAAAGGTCTCGGAGGTATTGGTCAACGCTGTTGTAGGGAGCGGGAAGGTCGCTTGAGAAGAAAACGTTCACGCTTAACGGCTCTTGGAGCGAGCTTACCAATTCTTTGCTGGCCTTTGAAAGCGAATACATTTTTTGGCCGGTAAGGTCGGCGCGGACAAAAGCTCCGCTGGCGGCGATGTTGGCCAAAATCAAAATCGCGACGGCCAAGGCAAAGTCGATTGAATGTTCTTTTGTCCAGTTGATGACGAACTTTTTTATTGTCAAAAGCAAAAAGAGCGCCGTGAGAGCCGCAAAGTAAATTATGTCGCGGCTGTCAACGATTCCGCGCGCGATTGACTGAAAGTGCGTCGTCGCGCTTGCCCAAGCGAAAAACTTTACGAGCGGAGCGGGCAAGAACACTAGAAGCGTTCCAACCAAAGTCAAGGCAAAGCTTATCGCAAGGGCGGTAAAGAAAGCGATGATTTGGTTCTTTGTCATTCCGCTGGAAAAAATTCCGATCGCCGAATAAAGCGCGCACAAAAGGAGCGATCCCAAAAAGCCGCAGAAAATCGGGCCTGCGTCAACTTGCCCAAAAACGCGCGCGGTGATTGCGTAAAAAATCGTAGGGCATAGCATGCCCGCGCTTGTGATAAAGGCCGCCAAGAATTTTCCGAGAACGATTTGCGTTTCGGTCACAGGCAGCGTCAAAAGCGTTTCAAAGCTTCCGCTTCGCAATTCTTCGCTAAAAAGGCGCATTGTCAAGGCTGGAACAAAAAGGCTTAGCAAAAGCGGAAGGATGCTAAAGTAATTTCTAAGCTCGGCCCTTCCGTTCAAAAAGAAAGTTGAAAAGAAAAGGATTCCCGAAAGAATCAAGAAAAGGCCGGTTACGATGTAGGCCGCCGGGTTTGTAAAGTAGGCGCAAAGCTCGCGGCGCATTATTGTGAATGTTGAGTTGCGTTTTTTCATTTTATTTTTCTTCCTTGCCTTGGGTCAACGCGTGGAACACGTCTTCAAGGCTGTTTTTCTGGACGCCCATTTCGTAAATGGTCCACTTGTTATTTACGGCCGCTTCGAAAATTTCTTTTCGGACTTCGGCGTTTTCTTTTACCGAAAGGCGGACTGCGCAAAGCTTTCGCTCGCCCTTGATTTTTTCGGCCGTCTCCACTTTTGTCACGCCGCAAACTCCGTCAATCTTTGACAAAACTTTTTGCGCGTCGCTGATTCCCGTTCCGCCAAGCGTAAGGTTGAGCGACAAGGAATTTCCGACGCGCTCCCTAAGCTCGTTTGTCGGGCTGTCGGCGACCAGCTTTCCTTTTGAAATGATGATTACGCGCGGGCACAAGGTTTCCACCTCGCCCAAGATGTGGGTCGAAATTATTACAGTGCGCGTCTTTCCGATTTCTTTTATCAAGGATCGGACGTCTTCGATTTGGTTGGGGTCAAGGCCGCTTGTCGGCTCGTCCAAGACCAAAATCTCGGGGTCGTTCATAAGCGCGTGGGCAAGTCCTACGCGCTGTCGGTAGCCGCGCGAAAGTTCGGAGATGTTTTTGTGCATCACTTCCTTAAGGCCGCAAGTTTGGCAAAGGGCGGGAACTTTTTGCGCGGCGTCCACGTTCTGCATTTGCGCCACATAGTTAAGGTAGTCTTCGACGATCATGTCGGAGTAGAGGGGGGCGCTTTCGGGCATGTAGCCGATTTTGCTCTTTGCCTGAACGGGGTCCTCAGTGATGTCCTTGCCGTCGATTTTTACGCTGCCGCTTGTCGCTCCCAAAAAGCCGCAAATCATTCGCATCGTTGTGGTTTTTCCGGCGCCGTTCGGTCCCAAAAGGGCTACGATTTGTCCGGTGGGAATTGAAAAGCTTACGTCGTCAACAGCCCGGAAAGTTCCGAACTGGCGCGAAAGGTGAGACACTTCAATCATTTTTTAGCTCCATAAAACGTTCGACGTTTTAAGACGCATGGCGGCTTAAAACTCGTGGGCGCGAAAACGCCCTTTTATGGCTCTATTTTAATGCTTTTGCCTTGGGAACGCAATATCCTTTGGACCGCGAACTTTCCGCTGGTCATCGCCATCGGAAGCCCTCCCGGCATTGAAAGCCATTGGCCCGCAAGGACAAGGTTTGGAATCTGCGGAATCGTTCCCTTGACGTTGAAAAGGTTTGAGCTTTTCTTTGTCGTGATGAAGGTCATGAAATTTCCGTAGTAGGAGTTGCAGTACCTTGTGTAGGTAAAGGGCGTCCAAGCGTCCAAGTAAGAAAGCTTTCCCTTTAGGCTTGGGACCCGTTCCAAAAGCCGCTCCAAAATGTCGTCAGCCGCCTTTTGTTTTGCGGCGTCGTAGGCGGCCTTGTCGGTCTCGCGCAAATTTTTCCAGTAAAGGAACTGCTCCTCTTTTTCCAGGACTTTGACTTCTATCAAGGCCTTTCCCGCCGGAGCGTTGACCGGATCCTTGTTGTAGTTTTTCATGTTAAGGCGGCTGATCGTCACGCCGGCCAATTCAAAGGGGCGGCATTCAAAGTAAGTCCTGCGGCCGATTTCGGGAGCGGGAGTCGAGCACTCGTAGACGATGTGGAAGGTGGAGCCGTTTTTGTGCGCCTC
>JBGUQT010000099.1:0-14579 GCA_045131275.1 Treponema sp. | reverse complement strand
TGTTGGCAGGCCGCCTCTTGATACTAAAAATATCGGGAGGAATCGCAGAACATGACTGAGTATGAATTTGCAATGCTTGTCATTGCTATTTTGACTTTAATTGTAAATGCGGTCGCTCTCTTCAACCGAAAGAAGTAGTAGCGTGAAAAAAAAGCCTGCCCGTAGGTGTGTTGTCTCGGACAGGCTTTTAGATAAAGCAACAAGAGGCGGCCGCATCACTGTGGCGCTTCTCTATGTTATTTATATTAGCGCGCGAATGCCTAAATGTCAAGAAAAAAGTCGCCACGCTTCGCTTGCGGAAAGAGTTTAAGAATGCTATTGCCAGCAGTCCGCGCGAGCGGACAGTAGATATTACCACTAGCAAAAGCGCGCAAAGCGCGCTAATATAGTAGAATTATGGCAACAAGTAAGAAAAAGAGCGCTTTGGGAGCGGATGTCATTTCCGTAAAAGGAGCGCGAGAGCATAATTTAAAGAACGTCAGCGTTGATTTGCCGCGCAACAAGTTGGTCGTCATTAGCGGCTTGTCGGGAAGCGGAAAGTCTTCGCTTGCCTTTGACACGCTTTTTGCTGAAGGCCAGCGGCGCTATATGGAAAGCCTTTCCAGCTATGCCCGCCAGTTTATGGGAGCGATGGACAAGCCCGACGTTGACTTGATCGAAGGCCTTAGTCCCGCCATTTCCATCGAACAAAAGACAACTCACAACAACCCCCGTTCCACCGTAGGAACGGTGACGGAAATATACGACTACTACCGTTTGCTTTACGCGCGCATTGGAAAAGCGCACTGCCCCAACTGTGGCCGCGAAATCAACGAGCAAAGCGTTGACCAAATCATAGACGCGATTTTGGCCTGGGGTGAAGGCGAGCGCCTTACGATTTTGGCTCCCGTGATCCGCGGAAAAAAAGGCGAGCACGCGAAAGTTTTTGAAGACGCCAAAAAGGCCGGCTTTGCCCGCGCCCGCGTTGACGGAATCATGACCGACCTTGACGAGACGGTAAAGCTGGACAAGCAAAAAAAGCACACGATAGAAATGGTCGTTGACCGCATCGTCTTAAAGAAGGACGTGCGCAAGCGCTTGGCCGGCTCTTTGGAAACCGCGCTTGAGGCCGCCAATGGAATCGTAATCGTTTTGCGCCGCGTTCCGCTTGAGGGAGGCGGAGAGAAGGATTACACAGAGCAGGAAGTTTTCTTTAGCCAAAAGAACGCTTGCCCAGACTGCGGCATCTCGATTCCGGAATTGCAGCCGCGTCTTTTTTCTTTTAACAATCCCTTTGGCGCCTGCCCGGAGTGCACCGGCATCGGACAAAAGATGGAATGGGATTTGAACAAAATCATTCCCGACAAGTCCAAGTCCTTTAACGAGGGAGGCCTGGCCTTTTACAATCCAGACAGCGAATGGTCGCGCGCGATGTTTGGAGCGGTGGCGCAGGCGGCGGACTTTAGCCTTGACACGCCGCTAGAAAAGCTTACCGCAAAGCAGTTTGACTATTTGATGAACGGCGACGAAAAAAAAGTTTTGCGTTGGGTTTACCAAAAGCAAAGCGGCGAAGGCTATTCCGAATACAAGCGGCCTTGGCTTGGCGTAATGGCCGACATGGCCCGCCGCCACGCGGAAGCATGGGGCGAGTCGCAGCGCGCTCGCATGGAAGAAAAGTTTATGTCGGTAAGCGAATGTTCCTCTTGCCGCGGCGCGCGCCTAAGGCCCGAAGCTCTTGGCGTTACCGTCGGCGGAAAAAACATAATTGAATTGAGCTCGCTTAGCGTTTTGGAAACGATAGAATTTTTTGAAAAGATAAAGTTCACGCAGACCGAACTGCAAATCGCCGCGCAAGTGATTAAAGAAATCCGCGCGCGTTTGGATTTTCTTAAAAACGTCGGCTTGGAATATCTTACGCTTGACAGAAGCGCGGGCACTTTAAGCGGAGGCGAGGCGCAGCGCATTCGTCTTGCAACCCAAATTGGAAGCGCGCTTACCGGCGTAATGTACATTCTTGACGAGCCCAGCATCGGCTTGCACCAGCGCGACAACCAGCGCTTGATCGACACGTTGACCCGCCTGCGCGACTTGGGCAACACCGTAATCGTTGTTGAGCACGACGAGCAAACCTTGCGCACCGCCGACTACTTGATTGACATGGGCCCCGGCGCGGGCGTTAACGGCGGAACGGTTGTCGCCGCGGGAACGCCGGAAGAAGTCGCTAAGGTAAAGCAAAGTTTTACCGGCCAATATCTTGCCGGAACTTTAAGGATGGACGTTCCAAAAAAGCGCCGCGCCGGTAACGGAAACTTTATTCAAGTGACTGGAGCGCGAGAGCACAACTTAAAGAACATAGACGTTCAGATTCCGCTTGGAACTTTCACTTGCATAACGGGAGTTTCGGGAAGCGGAAAGTCAACGCTTTTGAGCGACATAATATTTCCGGCCGCCAGCAACAAAACGATGCGGACAAAGTATCCTGTGGGCGCCTACGACAAGATTGAAGGCCTGGCCGCCATCGACAAAGTGATCAACATTGACCAAAGCCCGATTGGCCGGACTCCGCGCTCCAACCCGGCGACCTATATCGGAGTCTTTAACGGCATCCGAGACTTGTTCGCGTCGCTGCCCGAAAGCAAGGCGCAGGGATTTTTGCCGGGCCGCTTTAGCTTTAACGTAAGGGGCGGCCGCTGCGAAAACTGCCAGGGCGCGGGAACGATTCAAATTGAGATGAACTTTTTGCCCGACGTTTACATTCAGTGCGACGTTTGCCGCGGAAAGCGCTTTAACAAGGAAACGCTCGACATATTGTACAAGGGCAAGAGCATCAACGACGTTCTTAACATGACGGTTGAGGAAGCCTGCGACTTTTTTGTTTCTATTCCGCACATTTCGCGCAAACTTGAAACGCTTAAGTCCGTCGGCTTGGGCTACATCGAGTTGGGGCAGTCGGCGCTGACTTTGAGCGGAGGCGAGGCCCAGCGCGTTAAGCTTGCCAACGAGCTTAGCAAGGTAAGCACCGGAAAGACTTTGTACATCTTGGACGAGCCGACGACAGGCCTTCACTTTGCCGACGTAAAGCAATTGATGGGCGTGATCCAGCGCCTTGTGGACGCGGGCAACAGCGTCGTTATGATCGAGCACAACCTTGACGTTATTTGCCAAGCCGACTGGATAATCGACTTGGGGCCGGAAGGCGGTAGCGGCGGCGGAACGGTCGTCGCGACTGGAACGCCGGAAGATGTCGCCAAGCGAAAGGATTCTTGGACGGGAAAATACATAAAGGAAACTTTGGAGCGGGCCGCGCAAAAATAAAAAAGGCTTAAAATAAAAATTGATGATTGAAAAAACGTGGTTCAAAAAAGTCATTCTTCTCTTAATCGCTTTTTGCTTTTTAAGCGAGGGCCTCTTTTGCGCAAGCAAAAAAAAGAAAGGAGAAGAAGAAAAAGAAGAGGAGCCGCAAAAAACAGTCATCACGATTATGAACGCGCTTAAGAGCGGCAACGCCAAGGATCCCAACAACGGCGACGAGCTTTTGACTTTTGAGGGCAACGTTCAGATTTCCGTAGAAAAAAACGGAACAAAGACAACAATCAGCGCCGACAGGGTTTCTTACAACCGCGCGCGCGAAATGCTTTTTGCCGAAGGAGCCGTAAAGCTTGAGCAAACCGAAGCGAACGGCGGCACGCAGACAATTTCGTCCGACAGCCTTTTGTTCAACACGCAAACGCTTGAGGGCGTATTTGACAATTCGCGCGTAGTAAAGGCGGAAAGCAACGCGATCAATTTGCCAAGCGGCTCAAAGATTTCCGTAGCCTCGGACTTGTTCGCGCGCGATGACAGCGGAACGATTTCGTTCAAAAACGGCTCGTTGACTTTTTGCGACGACGAAAATCCGCACTGGCGCATCAAGGCAAGCCGCATTTGGCTTTTGCCTGGAAACGAGTTCGCCTTTTTAAACGCGCTTGTTTTTGTAGGCCCCGTTCCTGTAATGTATTTGCCGGCCTTTTATTATCCAAAGGACGAGTTGATTTTTAATCCCGTCTTTGGCTACAGAAACCGCGCGGGCTATTTTTTCCAAACATCGACCTACTTGTTTGGCCGAAAGCCTTTGGACACAAGCAGCGCAAGCCAAAAGGACACAAAAAAAGAGGACGACATTCTTGGCGATTACTTTATCTTGATCAAGCCGACAAAGCTTATGGAGCAAGAGCGCGAGGGCTTGATTTTGCACAACTTGGACACGGAATACAAGGGCGACACGTCAAATTACTTAAAAATACTTTTGGACTATTACAGCAATTTGGGCTTTTCAACCGGTTTGGCGGGCGCCTTTAAGGGAGCGGATAAAATTCCCGCAATCGAAGCGAGCGCGATTTTTGGTTTTTCAAACACGGTGTTCAAGGACTCTGCGAGCTCTTATTGGCATCCGTACGGAAAGAGCGGAACGACTTACAAAGACAGCTCCGACTTTATGGGCTTTCACACGCCTTTTAGGTACAAGGGCGGCTTAAAGTTTAGCGGCAGCTTTCCTTTTAGTTATTCGTTGTCGCTTCCGATTTATTCCGACCCTTACTTTGACTACGACTTTGGCAACAGAAACGAAACGATGGACTGGTTCAGCTATTTGTTGAATAATCCCAATATGGAAAACACGACAAAGTCGGAAGACGAAAAGCGCGAGGCCGCGGAGATAAATTCTTTTGTCTGGGACAGCAGCGCCTCGTATTCCATTCCGTTGCCGGAAGTCATAAAGCCTTGGATTTCTACGCTTTCCATAAGTTCCTTTAACTCTTCGATTTCATTCAGCGAGGCCACGGCCAAGTTCAAGGATTTGCCAAGCCAGGAAAAGGCTGATTCTTGGGCGGATTACACTCCAAGCAGAAAATTCTTTTATCCGTCGCAAATCGTTCCGCTTAAGACAAGCTTGAGAGTTTCGGGAACGATTTTTTCAACCTCGACCACAAGAAACAGGGTGAAGAATTCCGACAAAAGTTTGGCGGCTGAATTGGCCGGACCCGATTTTGAGTCCGAAGAAAAGAAGGGGGGCGATGAGTCGGAAGGGGCGGCGGAATCTGAATCGCAAGTCGCTGAATCCGAAAGCGCTTCAAACGAAAGGACCGAGGTGGAAGAGTCGCTTGCCTTAAACGCCTTGCCCGACTTGGCCTTTTCGCTTCCCAGCTCAAACACTTTGACGCCTTTTTCTTACTCGCTGGACTATTCCGTGAATCCGGACTTTTCTTCGCAGATAACTTACGCTTCGGAGCCGTTGGAAACGTCAAAAGATTTTGACTTTGCAAAACCCAAGGCTTCTTACTTTCAGGTAAAAACGCCGCTCACGCTTAACTCCAACTTGAGTTTTTTTGACAGTTTTTTTTCTGTGACCAACAATATTTCGCTTGAGCATTACTATCAAGAGCACCCTTACATTTTGGGCGAGGAAAAAACTTCGTCGGGCGGCACCAACGGCGGATACAGCGAAAGCAGCCGCAAAAACCTTATCCTTACCGACTACAAGGCCACGTATCTAAAGCTTTACGGTTCCAACAGCGTAAGCTTTAAGCCGCTTGTTTACTTTAAGCATTTTAAGGAAACTTCGATTTCTTGGAACACAAACATCAACTGGCTGCGCACGGAATTCATCGGCGACGCGGAAAATCCTGAATGGGATTATCTTACCGTAGACTGGACGGACAAAGAGTCGATCACGTCGCACACGATGAGCGCCACATTGGCGGCCAACGAAATGGACGAGCGCTTTAAGCAAAGCCTTTCTCTTACCGCGACGCTTCCGCCGCAAGTGGACAAGTATTACGGAACCTTGAATTTGACTTTCCCTTACGTTTCCGTGACTGGCGAGACTGGCGTTTCAAAAACAAGCGCCACGGACGACACTTGGAAAAAAGAGCCCTTTAGGCAATCCGCGTCCGTCACGCTTTTTAATTCAAAGCTAAAATTCACCGAGTCCTACAATTACAACATGGAAGACGGGCACCACGAAGACATGAAGCTTGCTTTGTCTTACGAAGGCTTGCAGGCCTCGTACACGATGCGCTACACGACGACTTACGACTTTGACGGAGACAAATACAATCCTGACGGAACCATCAACGCTTACGGAAAGGGCTGGGTGGCCAACAGCGAAAAGGAATTTGTTCCTTACTCTTTGTCGCTTGCCTACAGCTCGCCCAGCAAGACATTTAAAAAATGGAAGAACAGAATTGAAGTGACGCCCGGCTTGTCAACAAGCATTTCTTACGACTTTATTCGCCCAACGCAGTCTTACTTTATTTTTACGCCGTCAGTCACCTTTAGGCTGAACAAAATGTTCTACATAAAATTCGCCGCCGAGTCGCGCAACGACGTAATTTACCGTTACTTCCAAGACGCGGCGGGGCATCCGGGCCGCATTCCCGGCGAAACCAATCCAATCCTGGACTTGATAAACGGCTTTAGGTTTGACAACGAGGCGCTAAGAAAATCAAGCGGCTTTAAACTAAAGTCTTTTATAATTCAAATGACGCACGAATTGCACGACTGGGACTTTAACATGAAGTTTAAGGTTTCGCCGCGCCTTGTCACTAACAGCAACGGCAGCAAATACTATGACTTTTCGCCCTTCTTCTCTTTGTCGGTCGTATGGCGCCCGATGGACAGCATCAAGACCAAGATCGCCGACAAGTACGGCGACTTTGTGTTGAACTCAAGCAATGCGGATGAATAAAAAAAACGCTCTCGCGTTTTTTTTTAATCATCCAATTGTATGACAACCCGGCGCTCGTTGTAGAAAAGCAGGACGGCGGCGCCGAGGGCGCAGCAAACGGAGGAGACGACGGCGACGATTCTGTAGCCGCCGCCGGAAGAGCGCGAAATCGTGGCAAGGCTTGCAAAGGCGAGCATCGCGGCGCTTTGGCCCAGCTTAAAGGCAAAGGTGCGCGCGGCAAAGAACATTCCCGAACGGTTTTGGCCTGTGGAGGCGGTTTCGGCCTGGGCTATGTCGGCCACCATCGCTTGCGGCAAAATGCCAAAGGCCGCCATTGGAAAGGCCGCCGCCAAAACGATTATAGCGGCCTGAACTTGCGCCGGAATGGCCAAAGCCTGTCCGCACAAGCCCGTGAACAAAAAGTCGGCCATAAAAAAGCAAAAGGCCGCGACGACGACTTTTTTCTTTCCGAATTTTTTTGCAAGGACATTTACCGGAAGATAAAATACAAGCGAGGCGGCGGTAAGTCCGACGAACATAATTGTGGCGTATGTTTCGGGCAGTTTTAGAAGCGCGGTTACAAAGAAGGGCAGGCCTGTTTGGAACATAGTCAGGGCAAACCAATAGATGACGTCTTGGCCGATGAAAAACCTAAAGTCCTTGTTTGAAAAAGTTTTGGCCAGCGACGAGAACATTCCCGCTTGCTGGTCCTGCTGGCCGCAATCTTGGACATACTCCTTTTCGTTGAGCGTGTAGGCCGGAACAAGCATTAGCGCTACCGCCAACGCGCTGAAAATTCCGAACGTAAGCCGCATGGCAAAAATCCGTTCCATTCCGCCAGAGATGAATGCGGTCCACACCACCGGCGCCAAGTAGGAGATAGCCGTTCCCACGATAAAAGTCAGCGAAATGCAAGTGGAAAGCGCGAGCTTTTCCTTTTGGCTTTTGGCCAGTTCCGCGATGAGGGAAGTGTAGGGCGTGTAGTAGCAAGTGAGCGTAAAGTAATACAAGAGGACAAAAACAAAAAGCCATGCCGTGTTTATCGCGCTAATCTTTTGTATAGGGGCGCAAAAAATCAAGACGGTGGAAATTCCAAAGGGCAGGGCGGAACGGCGCAAAAAAGGAACGCGGCGGCCCAGCGGAGACCGGCACTTGTCCGAAAGGTTTCCGACCAAGGGATCGGTGACGGCGTCAAAAAGGCGTCCAAGGGCTCCCACAAGGCCGATTATCGTCAAAAGGCCAAAAACGACGCGGCCCTGGGGGATAAAAAGGGGCATTCCGTTGGCCAATTCCGCTTGGTCGGGCTGGTAAAAGTAAACCAGCCAAGAGCTTACAAGGCCGCTCAAAATCGGCCATCCCAACTGTCCTACGGCGTATCGCCAAATCACCGAGCGTGTCAAACTTTTCATACTATTAATATAGCGCAAAATTTGACTTTGGGGCGAAAATTCCTTATATTTAAAGGTATGGCCAAGAAGAAAAATACTAACAATGACAATAAAACTGTTGACGGCGAGACAACGCAGATTTTGCCTGTTGAGCAGATTTTGCCTCCGTCGCTAAACTTGCTTTCCATTCAGGGGCGGCCCATTTTTCCGGGAATTTTCGCGCCCCTTCAAATATCAAACGAGGACGACCAAAAGACCGTTGAGGCCGCGATGAAGGCCGACGGCTTTATCGGAATCGTTTTGACCAAGGATGACAAGAAAAAGGGAACGATAAAAAATCTTTGCGCCGTTGGAACGGCTGCCCGCATCATAAAGAAAATAAATTTGCCCGACGGCGGCGTGAACATTTTTATCTCAACGATAAAGCGCTTTAAAATCCGTTCAACTTTGCATGAGCAGGCGCCGATGGCCGCGATGGTTGACTACCTTGACGAGGAAGAGGACAACACGTTCCAAGTAAAGGCTTTGACCCGCGCCCTTATCAGCGAGATGAAGGAAATCAGCGAGAACAATCCGATGTTCAGCGAGGAGATGCGCTTGAACATGGTCAACATCGACCACCCCGGAAAAATCGCGGACTTTATCGCGTCGATTTTGAACATCGATAAAAACGACCAGCAAAAAATTTTGGAGACGATCAACGTTCGCCAAAGAATGGAACAAGTTCTTGTCTTTATCAAAAAAGAGCAGGAACTTTTGCGCATCCAAAAAAAGATTCAAAACGAAATCAACGAACGCGTGGAAAAGAACCAGCGCGATTACTTTTTGCGCGAGGAACTAAAGTCCATCCAAGAAGAGCTTGGAACGGACGCCGAAGGAACGGCGACCGACTACAAAAAATTCAAGGAAAAAATCGACGCGCTTAAGTTTGAAGGCGAGATAAAGGAAAGCGTTGAAAGCGAGCTTTCTAAATTCCAAGTGATGGATCCCAACTCGCCCGAATACATCGGCACAAGAAACTTTTTGGAGCTTGTCTGCGCGCTTCCGTGGAAGAGCGAGCAAGAAGGCGCCGTCATCGAAGACTACGACATTCTTAAGGCAAAGAAAATTCTTGACGCGGACCACTACGGTTTGGACGACGTAAAAAAGCGCATCGTGGAATTTTTGGCGGTGCGTAAATTAAAGAAAGACAACAAGGGCTCGATTTTGCTTTTGGTGGGACCGCCGGGCGTTGGAAAAACCAGCGTTGGCCGCAGCATCGCGCGCGCGATGAACAAGCCCTTTTACCGCTTTAGCGTAGGCGGAATGCGCGACGAGGCCGAGATCAAAGGCCACCGCCGCACTTACATCGGAGCGATGCCCGGAAAAATAATTCAGGGACTAAAAATCGCAAAGAGCCGCGCGCCGGTTTTCTTGATTGACGAAGTTGACAAGATGGGGCAGGACTCGCGCGGAGATCCTTCTAGCGCTCTATTGGAAGCCTTGGACCCGGAGCAGAACGTTGCCTTCCGCGACAACTACTTGGATTTGCCCTTTGACATAAGCGACGTTTTCTTTATCCTTACCGCTAACACTTTGGACTCCATTCCGGAGCCCTTGGTTGACCGCGCGGAAATCATTAGGATTCCAGGCTACATCGATCCAGAAAAAATCGAAATCGCCCGCAATTACTTGGTTCCCAAAAACCTTGAAAAGAACGGACTTAAAAAAGGCCAGATAAAGTACACGCCCAAAGCCTTGCTTAGAATCGCGGAGGAATACGCGCGCGAGTCGGGCGTCCGCGATTATCAAAAGGCCTTGGACAAAATCAACCGCAAAATCGTCACCGAACTTTTGACCGCCGATAACGGCGCCGCCGTCCAAGCCGTGGCGAACAAAAAAGTCACGGTGGACGCCGCCGACCTTGACAAGTATCTTGGAAAGCCAGTCTTTGACGAAAGCCAAATCAAGCGCGCGGCAAAGCCCGGCACCGCGATAGGCCTTGCGTGGACCAGCATGGGCGGCGACACTTTGCTTTTGGAATCAGTTTGCTTCCCCGGAAAGAACGGAGGCCTCCAGCTTACCGGCCAGATGGGCGACGTTATGAAAGAAAGCGCGCAAATCGCCTTTAACTGGGCGAGGCGCTACTTGATAGCCAACGGAATAAAAGACGCAAAATGGTTTGACGAAAACACAGTGCACTTGCACATTCCCGAAGGCGCCACGCCCAAGGACGGACCCAGCGCCGGAATCACTATGGCCACGACTTTTGTTTCGCTGTTGACTGGAAAGACCATCAAGCCGAATCTTGCGATGACCGGAGAGCTTAGCCTAACCGGCCAAGTGCTTCCGATTGGAGGACTTCGCGAAAAGACGGTGGCGGCCAAGCGCAATAAAATCAAGACTATTTTGATTCCCAAAGCCAATTTGCGCGACTTGGAGGAAACCCCGGATCGCGTAAAGGCCGGCATTAAGTTTGTTCCGGTAACGGACGTTAGCGAAGTAATCGCCGCCGCATTCTAGGCTTGCGAACAATTATCGCGCAAAGCCGTTTTCGCGCAGCCACGGCAGAAGCCATTCGTCGTTCCACTTGGTGGTGTGGACAAAATCGTTGTTGCCCATTCCAAAGCCGTGGTCGCCTTTTTCGCCAAGGATAAAGATGTGTTGGACGCCGGCGCGGCTCATGGCCTTGTCCATCTCCACCGAATTGCGGTAGTCCACCGTGCGGTCGTCTTTGTTGGCCAACAAAAATACCGGGCACTTTATTTTGTCCGCGTGAAGCTCAAGCGAAAGCATGTCCTTGCGCTCTTGGCTTAGGTCGTCGCGCAAAAGGCTTTTGCGGGAACGAACGTGCGCGATTGGGTCTTGCATCGAGACGACCGGGTAAATCGGAACGATAAAGTTTGGCGCAAGGCTGACCGTCCGCTCCACTCCCAATTTTTTTAGCTCGTCTTGCTCGGAAAATTCCGCGGCCATCAAAACCAAGTGGCCGCCGGCGCTAAAGCCTGCCGCGCCGATTTTGCTGGGGTTGATTCCGTATTGGGCTGCGTTTTGCCGAACGATTTGGATCGCGCGCTGGATGTCCTCAAGCATTGCGGGGTGGGCCCAGCCGTTCCCGCTGACGCGGTATTTTAGGACAAAGGCGCTGATTCCCTTTGAGCAAAGCCATAAGGCCACGTCCTTTCCTTCGTGGTACATTCCAAGATGGTGGTAGCTTCCGCCGGGGCAAACGATCACCGCGGCGTCGGAGCTTTTGTCTATCGGCTTGTAGTAGTCCAAGCGGCTGCTTTTTCCTTGCATTGAGGGAACGCCGTCCCAAATCTTTTGGCGGACGGGCGTGATTTTTAGCATTGGGTATTCGGAAGAGGGCTTTGCGGCAAAAGCCAAGGCCGCAAATAAAGCGATGGCGATAAACAAAGAAATCTTTTTCATGCCGAACATTCTACTAAAAACTGCGGCTTTTTTCTAGTGGAAAAAATTTTGACCTGTTTTTTTCGCTATTATATGTCTGAGACGGCAAGAATTACCGCGGCAAGAGCCACGACTTTTGTCACCGGGTTTACGGACACCCGCCTTATAAAAATGTGCGCCTTGCTTCCGTCGCTCAACTCTTGGTCCACGATGACAGGCTCGGAGCTTTCGCAGCACTTTCGGATCACTTCAAAAAAGAGCGCGTTTCGTCTGCGGTTTGTTTCGTTGATGTAAATGATTTTTCCGATCGCGCTGCCCTCGGCCGCCATGCGCCTGAAATTCTTTTTTACAAATTCCTTGTAGGACTTGTTGCCGCGAATGATTTTAATTTCGCTTTTTGTCGCTTCAAGTATGACCATCGGAGGCGTGTTGAAAACGTTTTTGCAGATTTGGCCGCTTGAGCTTGTCACGGACGAAATGTCGTAAAGGTTTATGTTTCCGATTTGCGCGTAGTATTCGGATTCGTCTGGATTTTCAAAGCCGATTTGGACGCCTTTTTTGTAGCGCTCGAATATTTCCTCCAAGGGAATCGGCTTGCAGTAATAGTAGCCTTGCAGCTTTACGCAGCCGATTTCTTTTAGGAATTCGACTTGATCTTCTGTCTCTACGCCTTCGCAAACGGTTTCCAAGCCAAGCTCGGCGGCGATTTTTATCAGGCCGCTAAGCATGACTTTGCACTTTTCGCTCCGCTCAAACTCGCGCATGAACTTCATGTCGAATTTTATCAGGTCAAAGGGAACGTCGTGCAAGACTTCAAGCGAAGAGTATCCTGAGCCAAAGTCGTCAAGCCAAACCTTAAAGCCCAAATCTTTAAAGCGTTTGATTTGGCTTTTCATGTAGTCAAAGTCGCCGCCCAAAATGCTTTCGGTGATTTCTATCGTAATCTTGTCTATTGGAATCGTCGACTCCTTGACGCGCTGGTAAATTTCCTGCACGATGTCGCAAGAGTCAAAGTCCGAGCGCGAAAGGTTCACTGAAACCGGAGCCAAGTATAGGCCGGCCTTTTTTTGCTCTTCCAGTTTTTTTAGAATCTCTTCCAGCATGAACAAGTCAAGCTTGTAGATTAGGCCGGAGTCTTCCAAAATCGGAATGAAGTCGACCGGGCTTAAAAAGCCTTTTTGCGGATCAATCCAGCGGGCCAGCGCCTCTTCGTCGCAAACCCTGCCGTTGGCGGCTCGGATGATCGGCTGGTAGTAAACCTTTATCCATTTTTCGGCGATGGCGCGGTCGATGTTTTCCACAATATATTGGCGCTTTTCGGCATCGACCAGCATCGATTTTTCAAACCAAGTGAAGTTTGAGACAAAGGCGCCCTTGCCCGAGTCGCAAGCCATTTTGGCTCGGTCGCAGGCAAAGCTGGCTCCGCAAACCTCTACGTCTTTGGAATAAATGCCCGCCCGCACCGGAAGCGACCTTCCGCCGTTGATTTGCTCGCAGTCGGAAAAAAATTGCCAAAGGCGCTTTTCCAAGTCCTTGTCGTTGGTGTATACGCAAAAGCGGTCCATGCCAAAGCGGCTGCAGCAATCGTTTGAAAAAGTTTGCGCCAAAAGGCGGGCAAAGGCGTGGATCAGCTTGTCGCCCTCGGCGTAGCCGTACTTGGCGTTAAAGCGCCTCATTCCGTTCATGTCAAAAAAGAGCATGATTGGCGTTTCGCCGGCTTCCAAGCTTTTTGGATAAAAGTTTGTGTCGCACATGTAGAAAAAGTGGCTGATTGTCGGAAAGCCCGTAAGGTAGTCGTATTGCAAAAGGCGTTCCTGCGTGTTGGCCCTTAAAAGGTTGGAGTAGGCCGCCGCCAAAAAGTCTCCCTTTTGCTCGCCTTCCTCCTGGTATTCGCCTTCGTCGGAAAACCAAACCACCTCCAGCTTTGCGCCGCCTTTTTGAACGTGCGTTCCGCGGGCGTGGAGAATCTTGTACCTGCCGCCGATTCTTGTGCGGTAGACGATGTTGTAGGGCTGGTCTGTCGAGGCAAAGAGGTGGGCCGCGTTTTCCAGCATCGCAAGGTCGTCCGGGTGGCAGCCGTAGTACAAGTCTTTGCTTATGGTCTTTATGGCGCTTTCGCGGTCGGGAATTTCAAAAAGGTCCAAAAAGCCGTCCGAAATGGCCAGCGTGACGATTTGCTTGTCTATGTACTGGTATATGGCCAAAGGAACGCAAGCGCGCTCTAAAAGGGAAAGCTCCTCTTTGTCATATTGGTACTTTTTCATCAGTTCTCCGACTTTTTGTCTAGGCCTATAATTTTACACCCGCTTTGGGGATTTGTCAAATTTTCTTGCATTTTCGCAAAAAGCGCGCTAAAATAAAGACGTTCAGCAAGAATAGCATAGAGAGGCGATTTATGGATAAAAAAATGTCAAAATGCATCGAATTGATGCGTTTGTTGGTCAGCGACATACAGGGCGCTCCCTTTGTTGGAGACGACTTTTCGCAGGAATTGTATTCCATTTGGTACGAGCACGCCCAGCGCGACGCCGTAAACGCCTTTGAATACTTGGACGAAAACTTCACAAACCGCGACGAAATCATCAAGGCCATCGACAGCCTTCTCAAGTAAGAACGGGTTGGTTATCAACCCGCGATAATCTTTTCACACAAATTTTTCCTCAACTTTTCCGCCTTAAGCGCCGATAATGAAAAAGAAGAATTGGCGAAAAATCGCCTAAAGGTGGAAAAATGGCCGTTTCAAAGAAAGCGATTAAGAACAACGGTTACAAATTAAAGGGGTCTCTCAAAAAATGCGGCTTTGACCGCTGGCGTTATTATTTTAACGGAATAAACACAGTCAGCGGCGAAGAGCGCTTGTTCTTTATAGAATTGATGTCGGAAAATCCCGGAATTAGTTACGAGCATACGGTTTTGCCCGAAAGCGGCGAAGAGAAAAAGCTGGATTCAAGCGACTTGCAGGCCGCCTTGGCGGGAAACATAGACGTAAAGCCCGCCGTCCGCTCAAAACTGGTTCCCAGCTACGCGTGCGTCAGGGCGGGAGTTTTTGGCCCCAAGCCCAAGCAGCTTAACCGGTTTTTTGCCAACAGCGAAATGGTATTTGAAAAGCGGGGCTTTGG
>JBGUQT010000098.1:0-24206 GCA_045131275.1 Treponema sp. | reverse complement strand
GAAAATTATATTGTAATAATGGAAATAAATGAAAATGGAATTTCCAAAAATATCAACTTAAGGGTAAAATGATGATTACTAAGCAATTTATAAACGCTTGGTTAGAATAAAAAACGTATAACAAAGGTTCGTATTGTTATGTGGACGCCCGCTACTTGAGGCGCTTTGTTAGGAAGGAAAAATGAATGCATTAATAATTAATTGTAGTCCTGTAAAAAATGGCGCAACTGCTGAAATTGTAAAAATCGCAAATGATTGTATTAAACAAAAATACGATACAACTACAGTCTGTATTGATGATTATAAATTTAATTTTTGTAAAGGCTGCAGAACCTGCCATTCAACAGCAGAATGTATTCAACACGATGATTTTGATTCTTTAATAAATGAATTTGAAAAAGCAGATATAGTAATATGTGTATCGCCATCATATTGGGCAGATGTTCCCGGCCAATTTAAAGCTTTCATCGACAGATGCACTCCGTGGTGCAATACTCATGAACCGCATGCAAGTCTTTCAAAAGGAAAAAAAGGTTATTCCATAGTTTTACGAACAGGTCCAAATATGAAAGAGTGCGAAAGATTGATATCAACAATCGAACATTTTTATGGTCACATGGAAATTGAGAGCGTTGATAGAATTGGTTTCTGTTCAATAGAATTTAAAGAAGCCGTTAATGGCATAAAGAACGAAATTGTTGAATTCTGCAAGAAAATATAAAAAGGAATATTTCATAAAGCAAGTCAAGCTTGCCGCTGCTTAAGTGCGTAGTTATGTGGCCGCCCGTGCTGGGCCGTTCCGCGAGGAAGAAAAAAATGATAAAAGGAATAAGCAAAAACGATGTGTCAGAATGCGTGAAAGTCATAAGGGAAAGTTTTATGACAATTGCCGAGCAATTTGGATTTACCATTGAAAATGCCCCAAGGTTCACCGCCTTTGCGACGACAGAAGAAAGGCTTTTATATCAAATGGACAACGAGCCAAGATTCATGTTTGGATATTTTGATTCCGACGGAAAAATAATTGGCTATTATTCACTTTTGATGCAAGACAATGGGGAATGCGAATTGAGCAACCTTTGCGTTCTTCCTGAATATCGGCATAAGAAAATTGGACAAGAATTGCTTCAAGACGCTTATAGACAGGCTAAAGCCCATGAGCGCAATAAAATCAACATTGGAATCGTGGAAGAAAATACTGTTCTCCGTAAATGGTATGAGAATGCGGGTTTCGTTCATATTGGAACTGAGAAATTTGATTTCTTTCCTTTTACCTGCGGATATATGGTTAAGGAATTGAATTGTTAACAGATATGAATGACGTTTCCTTTTATTTTGATGGCAATATTGAAATTGTTACAGGCGCTGGCATGCATAATTTTCCCTATCATACCCACAGCAGTTTTATGGCGGGAGCGGTTCTTGCAGGATGCGGAGAATTTGATATTGGCGGCAAGACATTGGAATTGCAAAAAGGGGACGCTTATATCGTGCCGTCGAATACCGGAATTGCTATTAATCCGACAAGCGGCTTCTCCTATATTACAATATGCCTAAAAAATGAATTGGCAGAAGTCATGAAAGAATATAAAACGGAACGTTGCTTTTATCCCTCTTTGGGCGACAGGCTTCTTGAATTGGCGAACTCTTTCCGAACGCATGATATTGATGAGCGCGCTTTTGAAATGCGCATAATAGACATGTTCGAGCTATATAAGGCGTCTGATACTGTTAGGTCAATATATACTGAAAAAGCGGCGCGGTATTTAAATGAACATTGTCAAAGCAAGTTTTCATTAGACGAACTTGCGGAAAACGTTTGCGTTTCAAAATATCATTTGATTAGAACGTTTAAGAAGGAAATGGGAATCACGCCAAAACAATATCATCAACAGTGCAAAGTGAGAAAAATAAAAGACATGGCGCTTAAAAATTCTCAAAGCGACATCGCCTATGAGCTTGACTTTACCAGCCAAAGCCACATGAACGATATTTTTAAAAAATATATGGGAATTACAGCGGGAAGTTATTCATCGTCGGTGGAAAATAAAGAGCAATAATTTGATATACGTTCTTTCCGCCTTGCATTACTATTTGGTTAAAATTAATGCAAGGGGGATTTGCCATGAAACATTTTGTTGCGAAAAATACGGGAAGGACGTTCATTCTGCGGATGGAACGAGGCGATTTGCTCCGCGAAAAAATAGCGGAATTATGCCGGAATGAAAAAGTTCATGACGCGGTCGTGTTGTCCGGCATAGCGACATTTGACATTGCAAACATTCAAATGTCCAATACCGTAGGATTTCCAATGGGCTATGACGTACATAATCTGAGCGAGCCTTTGGAATTGGCGTCGCTTGACGGAACAATCATAAACGGCGAGCCGCACATTCATGGCGTCATAGGAAATGGAAGCAAGACATGGGCTGGCCATTTGTTGGACGGTTGCCGGATCCTGTATTTGGGCGAAGTTGTAATGCAGGAAACGCTCTGCGAGCCGCTTATAAGAACCGCCGATAAAGACGGCGTGTTTTTAATCAGCAGAAAGAGCGATGCATAAACTGAGCTCCAAAGCCTATGGCCAACGAAATTTCATACCGCAAAAAGAACAACGACATAGAATGCGTGCATTATAAAAACTGGACTAAGTCTTATCCGCCTCACACGCACGCAGAGCACCTTACTCTTGGAATTGTTGAAGACGGAAGCGTCTGCATTGTGATGGATGGCGCTCCAAAAATCTATCGCAAGGGAGACGAGTTTAGAATTCCGCCGAATGTTTTGCATGAGATAAAGCCGGTTGACGAAAATGGCTATTCGATGCTGGTGACTTGCGCGCGGACAAAGGCCGGGGAAGGAGAGCTTGGCGGGCTCAAAGATTCAATTCTCGACCAGCCGGAAAATCTTTATCTTATTGAAGAAATGTCGCGGGACGCGAATCTTAGCCCTTTTCATTTAATCAGAAAATTCAAAAAGATGTACGGGCTTACTCCCCATCAATTCCAAATTCAGCGAAAGGTGAGAAAGGCGCAAAAGCTGCTTGAAGAAGAAAAAAGCGTCTGCGAGGCGGCTTATGACGCGGGCTTTTGCGACCAAAGCCATCTGGACAGATGCTTTCAAAAAATTGTCGGCCTTACCCCCAAAGAATACCAGAACGCGGCAAGGCCGGACAAGGATTCCTAACACAAGGCGGGGAAAAACTTGGCGAAAAGGTAAAGTCCTTCCGGACCCGCGTTGACTTCGTGCGGAACCTTCGCGGGCATAATCGAAATCACGCCCGGCTCGTAATCAAGGAGCTTTCCGTCATTGACGCACGTTCCGCTTCCGGCAATAACCTCGTGAGTTTCAAGCTGCGTTTCGTGGATGTGGT
This sequence comes from Treponema sp., assembly GCA_045131275.1. GTDB lineage: Bacteria > Spirochaetota > Spirochaetia > Treponematales > Treponemataceae > Treponema_D. The sequence continues at coordinate 20,833 of JBGUQT010000098.1, read as the reverse complement.
TCTTGATGCTTTTGTTGGGAGCGATTCTAACCAAGTGATAGCTAAAGTCGCCGCCAGTGTCTTTTGATGTTACGATGTGTTTTAGCTCAACGCCTTCAAAAGTCGGGTGCTTGTTCCAGCCGATTTTGCCAAAGTCAATTTGGCCTTTTGGCAAACGCAGGCTTCCGCCGTCAAATTTTTCAAAAAGTTCTTTGTTCATATTGTTACCTCTTGCGGAAAATCTAGCAAAAAGATGAATGAAAGAATTGGATAAAATTGCTCTTTAGTTCACCGACGACCAAGAGTATTTGGAAATGGAATTGAAGAACGCCTTGCCGCGCTAAAAAGCGCATTCGACGTAAAGCAAATCGATTCGGCCTTTGACGACTTGGCTTTTGGCGACGCGAAGGCCGTTTTGGCGCAAAAAGTCTAGGTATTCTTCGGCCGTCCATTCATGCTCGAACTTGATTCCGGCAAGGGCCAATATTTTTTGCCACAAATTTTTGGCGCCGCTTTTTCTAAAGATAAAATTGGGGGCGATTAAAAGGCCGCCGTCTTTAAGGACGCGCTTGATTTGCGCCAAGGCTTTTTGCGGCTCTGGAATGATGTGCAGCGCGTTTGCGATTACAACAAGGTCAAAACTTTTGTCGGCGTAAGGAAGGCTTGTCGCGTCGGCGACTTCAAAGGTCACGTTTTGCGGAACCTTGCCTTTTTTTGCCGTCTCAATCATCTTGGGCGCGAAGTCCGTGGCCACGACGTTTTTTGCGGCGGCCGCTATATGCTTTGCGATCATGCCGGGGCCTGTCGCCAATTCCAAGACCGTCTTTCCTTCCGCCGCGCGAGAAATGTTCTGGTACAAGTAATCGTAAATGTTCTTTTGGCTTTTCATCGTCGTCTCATAAATCGGCGCGAAAAAATCCCACACTGTTTTTTTCATTGTCTCTCCTATTTGCGCGCCATTACGCAAAAAAGATTTCCGTTCTTGGCTATTGTCGCGGAAGAAAATCCCGCGGCCAGTAAAAGCTCTTTTATTTCTTCCGCCGTCCGTCGCTTCATGCAGGGGACTTTCTTTTCCCAGTCAATCTTTGGGTCTCCGTAATTGTTCACAACCGCAAAGGCCGCGCCGTCCTTTAGAACTCTGTGGACTTCCTTAAAGCCGCGCTCGATGTCCTTCCAAAAAAAGACTGTTTCAAAGGCTGTCGCAAAAGCTAGCTGGCCGTCCGAAAAGGGCAGGGCTTCAGCGCTTGCTTGCAAAATCTCGCAACGGCTTAAAGGCGCGGCCTTGTTGACCTTACGCGCTTTTTTTACGCTCTCTTCCGAAATGTCCAAGCCCCAAACTTTTGCGGCGGCGGATTTTTGCAAAAGACGCTTTATGTTGTAGCCGCCTCCGCAGCCGATGTCCGCGATTTGCCCTTCTTGCGGAACGTCGAATTGCGTAAAGGCCCATTTTGCCATCGGAAGGTGCTCCCGTTCCATCGCCACAAGCATAAGTCGGCCAAGAAAGCCGCGCGGGTTTCCAAAATTGTCGGTTATTGCCATACAAACCTCGCCCAGCGGTCGTTCATTTTGGGGAGCAGCGCGGCGAAAAGCCAGCCGCCAAACGAATGCTTTTTCATCTCTTCGTTAAAGCTATGCTCTTCCACAAGCGTCATGCCGGGGCAAAGCGCCGCGATTTCTTGTCCGCTCCAGGTTCCGCTTTTAAAGACCGCGTTGGTCGCTTTTACGGTGTCGTGGTATTTTTGATTTTTGACCATCATCGGATTGTTTTGCTCGGCGATTAAAGTTCCGCTTGGAAAATTGCCTTTTAATACTTCAAGGAGCGTCGCGATTTCTTCAAGCGTAAAGTACATAAAAAGTCCTTCGGCAAGAAAGAGGGCGGGAGCCGTTTTTTCGCCGCCACGCTTTTTTATTTCCTTTTGAACCGCTCCGACCCAGCCGTCTTCCAAAACGCTTCCTTCTATCATTTGAACGCGCTCGCGCTCTTCAAAAACTTTTTTGCGCAGCGTTATTGAGTCCGGCAAGTCCAAGTCGAACCAAAATATTTTTCCGTTGTCAACGCGGCTAAAGCGGTTGTCAAAGCCCGCGCCCATGTTGACGATTACCGCATCAGGGGTTTGCGCCACAAAGTCTTTTACCATGCGGTCAAGCATCACGGTGCGCGCTATTACTCCCTCGTGGCTCAAAAATTTGTCATAGGGCGCGGTGTCGATTCCAAGCGCCTCAATCATTTTTACGGCGACATCGTCGCGGACGCGGGCGTTTGGCCGCAAGCTTTCGCTGGCCTTAATCGCAACCGGAATCAGCGCGGTTGTCTGTACGTCTCCAAGTTTTAGTTCCATAACTGTTTCTCCTACTTTCCTGCGTTAAATTTTCCAAGACACCGCTTGCTTTCTTGAGTCGATGAAGCGCGCGTAGATGCCGCCGGACTTGGCGAGCGTTTTGTGCTTTCCTTGCTCGGCGATCTTTCCGTTGTCGATTACGACGATTTGGTCCGCGTCGCGCACGGTCTTTAGTCTGTGCGCTATCATTATGACAGTCTTTTCTTTTGTCAGCTCCGAGACGGCGGCCATAAGGTCGCGCTCGTTTTCGGGGTCAACGTTTGCGGTGGCTTCGTCAAGAATGATTATCGGAGCGTCTTTCATGATCGCGCGGGCGATGGAAATCCTTTGCTTTTCGCCGCCCGAAAGGCTGGCTCCCGCTTCGCCGATCACCGTGTCATAGCCGTTTGGAAGCGCCGAGATAAAGTCGTGGCAGCAAGCCTTTTTGGCGGCGGCGATCACTTTCTTCATCGGCGCGTCGGGCTGGCCAAAACGAATGTTGTTGGCGATTGTGTCGTGGAATAGATAAACGTTCTGGAACACAAAGCTAAAGTTTGCCATAAGGTCGTCCATGCTCCAGTCGCGGACGTCAACGCCGCCCAGCGCGACGCTTCCCTTGTCAACGTCCCAAAAGCGCGAAAGCAAGTGGCAAAGCGTCGTCTTTCCGCCGCCGGAAGGGCCGACAATCGCGATTTTTGACCGCTCGGGAATTTGGATCGAAACGCCGTCGATGATCTTTCTTTTTTCGTAGGCAAAGCTGATGTCCGTCGCGTTTATGTCCAACGGCGCTTTTTTTGCGACGGCGACTTCTTGCTTTCCGTCAATGTCCATCGTTGGAATGTCCAAAATCGCCTGCGCTTTTTGAACGCCGATGTCGATCACGCGGAGAAGGGCGGAATAGTTGCCGCCGGCCTCAAGCGCGGTAAAGAGCATAAAGGAACAAATCAACATCACAGCGCACTTTTCCAGCGGCATCGAGCCGTTTAGGTAAAAGTAAATCGAGGACATCGCAATTGCGACGCCGGAAAACTTTGACACGATTGACTGGATTGCCGCGATCGGAATGCAGCGCAATTCCATTTTCATGCAAACTTTTTTGGCGCGGTCGATGACGGCGTTCAATTCCTTGCTTCGCTTTCCCGTAAGGTTGTAGGCCTTGACTTCGGCGATTCCCTGAATGTGTTCCAAAACCTTTTCGATTTGCGCTTCGTCGGCCAAAGTCTTTTCCATCGACACGCCTCGGACTGCAAGGCGCATGAAGACGTTGACAAACTGAAAGGCGCAAAAGCCGGCGAGCGCTACAAGAGCGATGCGCCAGTCAAAGAAAAATATCATCACGATAATCAGCGCGGAGTCCAAAAGGCCTTGCATTACAAGCATTACGGCCCTTGTGGCGACGTCTCCCATAAGCTCCATCGTGTTTGTCGTTACGCTTGTGATTTGTCCCAAAGAGTTTTGGTTAAAGTACCCCATCGGAACGTAGCGCAAATGCTCGGCGATTTGGATTCGCTTTTGGGCGCAAGTCCTGTAGCCGCCTTCTGTCTGCCACATCGAAACGTTTTTCTTTGTTATGATTCCCGCCGTTAGGCTAAAAACCATAATGCCCAAAGAAAGCCAAATCGTTTTGACGGCAAAGGCTTCCGTTCCCATAACCGCGCGAATCACGCCTTGAATCATCACCGCGATGGCGGCGATTCTAAGCGCCATAAAGAAAGAGTTGACCACGCCCAAGACAATCGCCGCGTAAAATTTGTCGCGGTTTTCCTTGTCGCAAAAATTAAAAAATCTATTAAGTATCTCAAACATTTTATTCATCCTTAGCGCTGACGTGCGCTTCCCACATCGATTTGTAAAGCCCGCGCTTCTTTAAAAGCTGCTCGTGAGTTCCGCATGAATCAATCGCTCCGTCCTTAATCACGTAAATCATGTCAGCGTCGCGGATTGTGCTAAGGCGGTGCGCGATTACAATCAAGGTCTTCCCTTTTACAAGCCGCGCGACGCTTTCTTGGATCACGGCTTCGTTTTCGGGGTCGGTGTAGGCCGTCGCTTCGTCCAAGATTACTATTGGAGCGTCCTTCATCATCGCGCGGGCGATGGCGATTCTCTGCCGCTCGCCGCCGGAAAGATGGGCGCCGCTTCCGCCTACAATCGTGTCGTAGCCGTTTTCAAGCGACATGATAAAGTCGTGGCAGCCGGATTTTTTCGCCATCGCCTCAACTTCTTTGTCGGTCGCGTCTAGTCGGCCCAGGCGAATGTTGTCGCGAACGCTCATGTCGAACAAAAAGTTGTCTTGGCTTACGTAGGCCACGCGGCGGTTGTATTCTTCCAGCGAAAGGTTCTTAATGTTGACGCCGCCGATTTCCACGCTTCCGGAATCCACGTCCCAAAGCGAGGCGATCAGGCGCGCCAAGGTTGACTTTCCGCTTCCGCTTGGGCCGACAAAGGCCGCGCAAGTTCCTTGCGGAATCTTTAGGCTTACGCCGTGAATGATTTCGCCGTCGCGGCCTTCTTGGCCTTGCTTGTCCTTGTGGTAGCTAAAGCGGACGTCGCGCAATTCAATCGAATTGTCGGCGGGCTTTTGCTCGTCGCGGCATGGACGGTCAAGCTCTTTCATGTCCATGATTCCGCCGACTTCGCCAAAAATTACTGTTGCCTTTGCTATGTCGTCGTGGTAGGAGTAGACGGTCAAAAGCGGCTGGATTACGCTCATAGACAAAATGATGATTGAGATAAAGTCAACGGCGGACAACGTTCCCCGCAAAAAGAAAAAGCCTCCGATTGGAAGGACCGAAAGCAGCGTGGAAGGAGCGATTACAAAAGCGATCGTGAAGGGCCAAATGCAGTCGCGCATCCATTCCACAAAGCAGTCCGAGCCTTCTTTTGCCGCCACGACAAAGCGTTCGTAGGAGGACTTGGCCTTGCCGAAGGCTTTTATGACTTCGATTCCGTTTATGTATTCAACCGCGGTGTCGTTCAAAATTTTTGTTTTTTGAATCGCGTTGTTAAAGCGCTCGGTCATGTTGACCATCATAAACGACGCGGAAATTATTCCGATCGGAAGCGTGGCCAAAGAGGCGAGGCCCATTCTCCAATCGATGTGGAAGAGCCAGACGAACATTAAAAGGGGGAGGACAAGGTTCGATGTCCATTCCGGCAAAATGTGCGCGAGCGTCGTTTCCATGCTGTCGATTCTTTCTATCAAAATGCTTTTTAGGCTTCCCGACGGCATGTCCAATACGCTTCCAAGCGGAACGCGCGAAAGCTTGTCGCAAAGCCTTTTTCTTATGTTTGCGAGAACGTTGAATGTGGCAATGTGGCTTAGCGTTGTCGAAAACATATGGAAGAGGGCGTTTCCAAGCCAAAAGGCCGCGATGATCGCGCAGTCGTGAAAGTACACGTTCCAATCGCGAACGCCCGAAAGAAGTTTTTTCACTATGTCCGCGATCAAAATGTAAGGCGCCATTCCGCACGCCACCCGCAAAAGGGCAAAGAAGACGCTAAAGCAATACGCCGTCTTTTTCTCGCCCGCAAACGAAAATATCCAATTTAACAATGACTTTTTTTTCATTAAAATCTCCTGTATGACAACTAGAAGTTGTATTCCGCTTTTAGCCAAACGCTGCTCAGCTCTTGATACGCTCCGTAAAAGCCTTTTTTGTCTTTGTCCGGCCCGTTTACAAGCAAGTCTGAACCAAGCGTCAGCGCCATGCTGTCGGTCAAACTGTACTTGGCTTGCAGCTTGATAAAGTTGTCAAAATCGTTCAGGCCCAAAAGCCAGGCAATCGAAAGGTCCAGCGTGTCCTGGAAAAAGCTTTTTGAAACGCTCAGGCTTGTTTGGTGCCTGTAAGTCTCTCGGTCCAAGCGGTCGTCGCCGTCAAGCAGCGCGTCCAAATAATATTGGCCTGTGATGGTCCAGCCGCTTGGAGTCCAGTCAAAGCCCGCGAGCGCCACAAGCTGGTTTTTGTCGCGGAACTTTTCCTTGCCCATAAGCTGTTCCTTGGCGCTCGCGGCGAAAGTTCTTTGCGGAAAGATTGCGGCTTCAAGCCTAAGAACGACTTCCTTTATCGGAATCGCGGCGTCCGCTCCAATCATCAGCATTCGCTTGTAAGAGCCGTTGACCGAAAGCGCCTGCGGATTTCCGCTGCCGTCCAAAAGAAGGCTGTAGGTAAGGCAAGGCTCGCGGTCAAAGCCGTAAAAGCCGTAGAGCGAAAAATCCGCGAATGGAAAGAAGGCCGCAAAACGCGCGGCGAATTCGCTGTTTTCCAGCGAAATGCTCGGCAAGTCAAAATTGCTTTTTGTCACTTGCGCGACGGGAATCGCGGCGCCGGTCGGTCCAAGCGAAACGCTTTTTGGAATCATCACTCTTTTGAGCGGATTCTTTTCGGCGAGGGGCAGGGCGCTTGGCGCGAAAAAGGGAATCCAGTACGCGTCAAAAACAAAGGCGTCGTTTTTAAAGGTAAGGCGCGCCGCGTCAACGCTCAGGCGGCTGTCGGCGTACTCGCGCGCGAGAAGCGTGTTTTCGTCCTTGGGGCAAAGAACGTCGGCAACTTGCAAGCCGTCCGCCTTTCCCCAAGCGGTCGATTGCCTTCCGATTCGCAAGGCCCAAAAGCCGCCGTCGTAGTCCATCCAGGCTTCCTTTAGGCGAAGGCGAAAGGCTCCGTTGTCGGAAACAAAGTCCGCCGCTTGGAATGACGACTGGCTTCCGATCGCGTCGCCCATCAGAAAGCCGTCGATAAAGGCTGAGCAGTCGCTCTCGTACATTTTTAACGAGCCGTCAAGGCGCAGGTTTCCCAAAAGAAAGTCGCCCGCGTTCTTTTTGTCAAAACCTAGTCCCGCTCCCGCAAGGCCTTGGATTTTGCCTGATGGTGAAAAGTCGACGGCCCATGCAAGACGCGGCGCGCCTGGCAAGCCAAACGTGAGCGCGGCGGCCGTCACAATGACGGCGGCGATTTTTTTCATCTTACGCTTCCTCGCTCGATCGCGCTTACGGTGAACATCTTGTCGTCAAGAGGCAAGTTGTAGCGGACGTTTTTCATTTCCAGCAAAGTGGAGTGGCCGCTTTTTACGTTTTGCATGAACATTTTTTGCGTAGTCCAAATGCCGTCGATTTTTGTCGTGTCGGAAGTAGTGAGGATTCTTGCAAGCTCGTTTTGCCTGTCGTAGTACTCTCCCTTGATGACCTTGTAATTGTCTTTTCTGTACCAAAGAATTCTTCGCTGCGTTTTTTCGCTCTTGTCTTTTGCAATCAGTTCCACTTTCCAGCAAGGATTTCCGTCAACGTCTTCCTCGCCCAAAAGATTAAAGTCGTCTTTAGTAAGGCCGCGGTCTCCCATGTCGGCGTAGGTAAAGTCCGTTCCCATAAAGTCGTCGTCCTTTCCGCTTCCGGCGATGCGGCGCGTTTTTTTCATCGCGGGCATGAAAAGCCAGCTGTCTCCGTCGGGCTTGGTTCCGTCCGCCTTGTCGGGATAGTCAAACGAAAGGTAGGCGACGCCCTCTACGTCCTTGGGAACGACAAAGACCACGACGCTTTTCTTTACGTCTCCGTAATCTTTGTTGCGGCACATGATCTCGCGCGTCCTTACCGCTCCCTTTTTGCTTTTAAGCGTGAGCGTTGCAGTGTAAGAGCAAGTCTTTCCTTCGTCAACTTCGTCGCCGCGCTTGGCGATGTCGTAGCCGGTCAAGTTTTGGGCAAAGGCCGCAAAGCCCGCGATTGCAAGGACGGCCGCAGCCGCCACAGTTCTAAATCTTTTCATATATTCCTCCTGTTTATTTGTTTTCACAACCATGCCGCGCTTGCGCGAAATCCGCTCGAATTAACCGTTTAAGGTCTTGCGTTCGTCGGTACGAGCGGAGAATGGTTTTGTCAAAAGTATAAGAGCGGGCGTAAGAGTGTAGTCCGCGACCAGCGCCGAAGCCAAACCTATCATCGCCAAAAGGCCGACTCTAAAGAGACAGCCCATCGGGCTAAAGGTGTACATAAGGAACATCGCGCACAAAATGAATGTCGTCATTCCCATCGTCTTTCCGATTTCGCGGAAGGAAGCGGCGACAGACTTTGCGTAGTCTCCCGTAAGCTCGTAGTGGTACTTTATGTGGTTGATAAAGTGAATCGTGTCGTCAACCGCGATTCCCAAAATCATAGGCATAATCGTCATCGTAAGCATGTCAAGCGAATAGCCAGCGTAGCCCATGACGCCGCCAACCACGATTACTGGCGCCAAGTTCGGAATCATTCCTATAAGGCCTGTCTTGGCGCTGGAGAAGGCCAAAATCAAAAGGATTGCGATGACTACAAGCGAGAACGAGAATGACTTTAATTCCGCGCTTACAAGCTTGTGGTTCATCTCGGCGTATTCGACAACCTCGCCCACGATGCTGATCTTCGCCTCCGGGAAAAGTTGGGCCGCTTTTGCTTTGGCGGCGTTTATGTCCTCAACGATGATGTTGGCGTCGTAACCCAAAAGCTCCACGTGAACGCGGGTCGTTCCGTAGTCGTCGCCTTCTATGTCAAACCAGTCGTCAAAGTTGGGCGCGTAAAAGACCAGGTTTTGCGCGACAACCGCGTCGTCGTCGGGAATGCTGTAATACTCCTTTTGGTCGCTGTTGAACATTCGGTTTATTTCCTTCATCATTTGGCAACCGCTTGTGACGCGGGGCTTTGTTCCGGAAATCTTAGTCAGCTTTAGTTTTCCAAGCGCGTTTTCCAACTCTTCCAAGTTCTTGAAATTTTCCGCTTCCTTAAAAGCGTCCGGATCGTCAACGCGAATCATGACGTCGTAGCTGTAAAGGCTTCCCAAGGGGCCGGAGAGCGTGTCCAAAATGCGCGCGACGTAAGGGATCTTTCTTCCCATCATCTCGATGTAGTCCATATTGACGGTGATTCTAAAAAGTCCTGGAACAAGCGCGGCTATTACGGCAAAGGAAAGAATTGCGGTAAGGCCCTTTCGCTTTTCAACAAGCTTTCCAAAGTTCTCAAAGGCAAGGTCGGCCTTTGTAGCGCCGTTTTTTTGCTCCGCGCCTTCTTGCGCTTTTCCGTCCTTTCCAAAGCTCATCAAAATCGGAATCAATAAAATTACGTAAAGGTAAACGGCAAAAACAATCGCTGTTGACGCGCCTCCCATCCAGCGGATCGGCTCGATTCCCGCGAACAAAAACGAAACGAGCGAAGCCATCGTCGTTATGACCGTGAACAAAATCGGCCAGCCAGTTTCTTCCACCGCCTTGACGACAGACGCTTTGCGCAAGCCCGTGCGTCTAAAGTGCATTCTAAATGAGTTTACATAGTGAACGGAATATCCGACCGAGAGAGCCATTCCCAGCAAAATCGGAAGCGTGACCATGTTTGAGTCTGCCACGATTCCCAAGTGGGCGCTAAGGCCAAGCACAGATCCGATTCCAACAGTCGTTGACAAAAGGGGAACGATTACTCCGCGCAGCGAGCGGACAAAAAGCAAAAGGCAAAGAATCATTACGGCAAAGCCGCTCAGCACGCGGATTTTCGTTTCATGCTCAATAACGTCGTTTTCTTCCATCTCGCTGTAGGACATTCCCATCGGCTTTAGCTCGTAGGCGCCGCCCGCTTTTTGGGCTTCGTCAAGAATCACTTTTTGCGCGTATCGGGCGATTCCTTCAGAGGCGAATTGAACTCCTCCCTCATAGTTTTCCAAAGAAAGTATTACCCAAGTTTCCTTTGCGTCTGCGGAAACAAGGTTGTCGCAAAGGGATTCGCGGCTAAGGATGAATTTTTTCTTGGCCTCAAGTTCGACTGGGTCGGAAGGAATTCCGCTCTCAAAAGGGTTTTTAATTTCGATGCTGTCTTCCGTTCCAATCGGAATTTCGGCTGTCATGAGCGACGTGACTTCGTCGGCGTAGGGCACTTCTTGCTCAAGCCGCTTTCCAAGCCGCTCGATTCCTTGCAATACTTCCGGCTTAAAAACGTCGTCCGCGCGGACCATAACCATAATCGCGTCGTCGCTTCCAAAAATCTCCTTGAATTGGTCGGAGTCTACCTTGATTTGCTCCCAGTCCTCAAACCATGCTTCGTCGTCGCTTGCCATCTTGAACTTTGGAAGGCCCGCAAGGCATAGAACCGACACCGCGAGCAAGGCGGCCAAAATCTGCCACCTGAAGCGCAGCTGCCAGGCTCCGACTTTTTCAAAAAACTTGTTTATGCTTGAAACTTTCATAACTGATTTTTGCTCCTTGATGTATGATAACAGTGTTACCAAAAGCGGTAACGGTGTTATCATAGCGATAACGCTGTTATCTGTCAATAGTTTTTGATAACATTGTTATCTTTTTTTCTTGACTTTTTTTTGATTTTGGCGCAAACTAATCTTATGGCGGATTCGTCAATAGAAACAAAAAAAACGCTTTTGGAAAGCGCCAAAAAAGAATTTCTCCAAAAAGGCTTTGCCGGAGCGTCGCTTAGGACAATAGCCGCCAACGCGGGGGTCACCACGGGCGCGATGTACCGCCACTTTAAGGACAAGGACGCCTTTTTTTGCGCCCTTGTCGACGACGCGGTTGAGGCGACCAAAAAAGTCGTAATGTTCGCGGATTCCAAGACCCACGCCGGCTTTGACTCTCCCCACATGCAGAAACACATTGATTTTGAGACAAAAATGACATTTGATTTTTTGGACTATATGTTCGAAAATTTTGACGCCTTTACGCTTTTGCTTACAAAAGCCGGCGGAAGCGCCCACGAGCGCTTTCAGGAAACCATTTGCGAGCTGTATACAAAAAATTGCGAGGATACTTTCAAATGGATGCGAAAGCAGGGCTTTGCCGCAAAAAAAGTTTCTTCCATGACCGTTCATTTTATGGCCTCGACGGTCATAAACGCCTTTTGCGACATCATTCTTCACAAAATGACAAAAAAACAAGCCGCGGCCTACATTTCCGACGTGATGGAATTTACCCGCGCCGGTTGGCTTGCTTTGTCCCAGTGCAACATCTAGCGCCATTGCAATTGACCACGCCGTAAATTTTCGATAAACTTGCGTCATTATGATTAAAAGAAACACAGGTTTTGCCAATTTGACCGCGGGTTACCTCTTTCCGGAAGTCGCCCGCCGACGCAAGGAATATCAGGCCAAAAATCCGGCCGCTAAAATCATCAGCCTCGGAATCGGAAACACGACCGAGCCCTTGACTCCCCATATCGCAAAAGCGATGAGCGATTATTCGCTTGGACTTGGAACTGCGGCCGGCTATTCAGGCTACGGAGACGAGCAGGGCAACGCCGAGCTTCGCGAAAAAATCGCCAAGGTTTTTTATCCTGGAATGGCCGACGCAAGCGAAGTCTTCATTTCGGACGGAGCCAAGTGCGACATCGCGCGCATTCAAACTCTTTTTGGCCGCGACGTTCCGATCGCCGTGCAAGACCCCAGCTATCCGGTTTATGTTGACGGATCTGTCATCATCGGAGCGGCCGGCGCCAACAATGGTTCGGGCTACGCGGGCGTGACATACCTTCCGTGCAATCCAGAGAATAACTTTTTCCCGGATTTGAGCAAGGTTCAGCCCAACACATTGATTTACTTTTGCTCGCCCAACAATCCGACTGGCGCCGTCTCCACAAAAGAGGAGTTGAAAAAACTCGTGGACTTCGCGCTCGCAAACGGCTGCGTGATCATTTTTGACGCGGCCTACAGAGAGTTCATCCGCGACCCTTCGCTCCCCAAAACTATTTACGAAATAAAGGGCGCCAAAAAGTGCGCGATAGAAATCAACTCCTTCTCAAAGCCCGCGGGCTTTACCGGCGTCCGCTGCGGATGGAGCGTCGTTCCCAACGAGCTTTTGTTTGAGGATGGAACGTCTGTCAACCGCGACTGGAACCGCGTAATGACAACGCTCTTTAACGGAGCGTCAAACATCGCGCAGGCTGGAGCCCTTGCCGCGGTAAGCGAGGAGGGCCTTAAGGAAATGAAGTCCGTCATCGACTACTATTTGGACAACGCTCGCGTGATAAAGAAAGCGGTGGAGGGCGACAACTTCAAGGCCGCCGGCGTGAACGTGTTCTGGACCGGCAACTCTCCGTACTTGTGGGTTCAGTTCCCCGGAAAGAAAAGCTGGGACATCTTTGACAGGATTTTGAACGAATGCCAGGTCGTCACAACGCCCGGCGCTGGTTTTGGCCCCGCCGGCGAATCCTTCATTCGCATTTCGGCCTTTGGCCATCGCGCCGACGTCGAAGAAGCCTGCAAGCGCCTGGCCGCGTGGAAGATATAAAAATATAAAGAACTAAAAAAAAAGCCCGCATCGCGGGCTTTTTTTTTAGAAGGTTTTTCTCGCGCCGACTGTCAGGCAAAAGTTCAGCGACTGGCTTCCTGTTATGTCAAAGACTCCGACTTGCGCGGTGGTTTCTATTCTTGCGTTGGGGCTAAGAGGGAACTCCGCGTAGGGCGTCACGTAAACATTGTAAATGGCCTTGCCCAAGTCTTTTGACTGTATTACGTCGTTTATTGTTATTCCGGCGATGGAACAAATTGTGTGGATTCCGAGAGTGATGTCGCCGCGCTTTCCTTCTATGTCGTCCTTGTAAAAAGTAAAGCCGCCGCCAAGAGCGTCGCGCAAGTAGGCCAATTCCTTAACGGCTTTTTCGCTAAGAGAGTAGACGGTTAGGGTAAAGTTAAAGGAGTTAAAGTTAATGCGCGGCTCCAACAAGAACCTAAGTTCGTCGCCGTTAAAGCCGATGTTGTCGCTTCCTTTTACGACAACGTCTTCCAATCCAATTTGAAGGAACAGCCCGTGCGTGTATTTGCTTCCGGCCAAAAAGTTGATGCCGCCGTGCAAAGTGATCGTGTCGATGACCAAGACGACGTCTTTGTTTTTGTACGAGTCTTGCAGGGGCGAGCCGACGCCGGCCAAAAAGTCAAGGGTGACAAGGTTCGTGGCCAAAGCAAAGCGAGTGTCAAGGTTTATGGCCCAGTCGTCTTTTTTGTTTTTGCTAAAGTAGAACGAAACTCCGGTCGCGATCGGCGCTTTGTCAAAATTGACGATGTAAGAAACGCCCGCTCCCTTTGAGTCGCGTATGGGGCTTCCGACCATGCTGGTGTAGGATTTTGTAAGGCGCGAGCTTATCGGTTCAATGCCAAAATGCCTCATCAAAAAGGCGTCGCTACCAATCGGCTCGTATGTTCCGACAAAGAAAGAAAAGTAGTTTGTCGCCGTAAAGGCTCGCCTTTGCAGCACAAAAGAAAGCTCGTTAAGGCGAACGTTGGCGTCGCTGTCCGCGAAAATGTCGTTGAACGAAAGGTTTGACGACCAAGCCGCGATTTCTCCGCGCGCGATAGCCCATTCGGCAAGGTTTGCCTGGGCCGCCGCGTAAGCCGCCAAAGGAACGTTTCCTTGGGCCTTGTTGCCGTTCAGCGGAACGTTTAAATCTCCGCCCGCGCATCCGCCGATCGCTCCGCTAAAAGAGGGAGCCGCGCTTAAATGCGCGCCGGCTGTCAAAATCGCCGCGAAAAATAAAATTTTATTCAATTTCATAAGCCTTGCCGCCTATTCTTTAGTTTAAAGTTCTTCCCTTAGAATATCGGCAAAATGCGGCTAAATCTTTAATTTTTTCCAGGCTTCGTCGTAAAGGCGCCATTCGTTTTTTGTGGCTTGAGCGCGGCATATTTTAAAGGAACTGGGGCAAAACAAAAATTTCTGGCCCGCCAAAAGCCCTCCGTTCGCGCCGTCGGCAGGTCCCGCGCCGTCGGCAACCCCAAAACTGTCGGCAAGATCCGCTGCGAGCGCGAAAACTTTTTCCAAACTAAAGTCCTTTGCCAGCGAATAGTCCAGCGCGAAGGGGATCGGCGCGAGCAAAACCCGCGCGCGCGTCGCTATCCGCGCCCAAAAACAGGCGGGCGCCCTTGGATCGGCGGTTGGAGCCGCGGCCGCGCTTGTGGAAGCGGACATTGAAAGAGGCGCGAAAATCTCAAATTTTTGGATTGACAAAAATTCTTCTTGGCTAAAGTCTTGGGGAAGGACGCACAAAAGGGGCCTCAAAAAAATCGCTTGGCCCTCTTGGACTTTTTGGCGGACGCGGCCGCTTTGCTTGTCCAACGACAAAGGCCCGCCGGGTCCCAGCAAGGAGTCGCCGGCCTTGGCCAGCTTTAGTTCTTGGGAAGGATTGAGCTTTATCGCGTAAAAAGTCATTGTTGCGCCGGCGACAGTTTTGGGTTGAATTCGCGCTCCACGCCAACGCTTGTCGGCGGGCCGTGTCCCGGCATTATGACCGTGTCGTCGGTCTGGGAAAGAATTTTTTGCTTGATGTTTTTTACAAGCGTTCGCTCCGAAAACTTGGAGTTTGTGGAGCCGATTTTGCAGGCGCTTAGCGAGTCGCCGGTAAAGAGAACGTTCCCCACTTTGTAAACCATGGAATCGTTTGTGTGGCCCGGGAGCGAAAAGTACTCCACGTCAAGTCCGGCAACTTGGACAACTCCGTCGTCCTTTAAAACGTTGGTGTCGTTTCCGGCAACTTCCCAGTCGGCGGCGTACACTTGGGGCTTGTAGATTTTTCTTAAAGTGGACAAGCCGGCGACATGGCTTCCATGGTTGTGCGAAATCAAAACGCCGGTCAGCTTGTAGCCGCCGATTTCTATGTGGTTTATGATTTCCGTGGTGATTTGGCCCGGGTCAATGATTATCGCCTCGCGCGACTCTTCGTTGACGATTACGTAGCAGTTTGAGAAGCCTTCCAAGTTCAAGTGAAAGTAGAGTTTCATCCGCGCCTCACATCGAGTCCTTTAGGAACATTTCGCTTCCGCGCTCGTCAAAAATCGCTTCGCGAAGGTTGGACGACTTGAACAAAAGGTTTTGCTTTTCGATGTTAAAGAACATTGTGTTCTTGATGTTGCAGTTGCGGAACGATGTGTCAACGAGTTTTGCGCCGATAAAGCGGGAATTGTACAAGTCCGAATCGTCAAAAGAGGATTGGTAGGCTTGGATTCCGCAAAAGTTGTCGTGGATCATGTCGCTTCCCGTAAGAAGGATGTGGGAGAAAATGCAGCCGCCAAAGGAGCAGAATTGCATGTTGCTTTCCAGCATCGCGCAGTCCGAAAAAATCGAATGGTCAAAAAAACTCATTCTTGAACGGAGCTTTGTCGAGTGAATGTTGACAAAGCGGCAGTTTTGAAAGTTGCAGCCGTAAAAGCGCTTGTCGGTAAGGTCGATGTTTTCAAAAGTGATTCCGCTTGCGTTGAGGCCGACGATTTTTTGCCGCTGGTTTATGTAATTGTAAATGTCGTCCTTGATTTTTTGCTGGTCTGGAAAATGGTCCAAGCAATAGTTTTCGCCCTCGGCGATCTCGCCGTAATAGTTAAAGACGGAAAGAGACGTTTTTTTGCAGCCTTCGGCCAAACACTTGTTCTGCTGGAACATGCTCCAATTATAAACCATCTTTGGCCATCGCGCAATAGACAAGAGCGCGTTTTTTTGTTAGACTAAAAACTAT
The DNA here is from genome assembly GCA_045131275.1 of Treponema sp. GTDB lineage: Bacteria > Spirochaetota > Spirochaetia > Treponematales > Treponemataceae > Treponema_D. Next base: position 5,089 of record JBGUQT010000098.1, on the reverse strand, counting down.
GAACTCAAGCGAAATTGAATTTTTGGACAAGGCCATTAGGCGCGTTCCGGACTTTCCCAAGCCCGGAATTCTTTTTTACGACATCACAAGCATTTTGACAAAGCCCGATGTCTTTAAATTTTGCATCGACAAAATGGTCGAGGTTTACAAAGACAAAAAGATTGACGCTGTCGCGGCGGTCGAGTCGCGTGGATTTTTGTTCAGCGCGCCCTTTGCCGAACGCCTTTCAATTCCGCAGATTCTAGTGCGCAAAAAGGGAAAGCTTCCCGGAGACACATATTCTTGCAAGTATTCGTTGGAATACGGAACCGCCGAAATCGAAGCCCACAAGGCCGACGTTGAGCGCGGAAAGAATTACTTGATTGTTGACGACCTTATCGCCACGGGCGGAACGCTTTCCGCCGCCAAGAACGTCATAGAGCAGGGCGGGGGAATCGTAACCGATTTCTTTGGCGTGATCGGCCTTCCCGACTTGAACTACCAAAAGGCTTTGGCGCCCGCCAACGTCACGACGCTGATCGACTTCCACGGAGCCTAATTTTTTGTGAAGGCTCTTGGCAAAAACATAAGGGCCTTCTCCGCTTCGGCGGTGATGATGTCCCACTTTTGGCCGCTGATGAATTCCTTCTTTACAATCCAAGAGCCGCCGACAGCCAAGACGTTTTGCTTTGACAAGTAGGAGGCGGCGTTTTCGGCAGTGATTCCGCCGGTGGGAATGAATTTAGTTTTGGGGAAGGGGCCGGCCATTGCGTCCAAGAAATCCGTTCCGCCAAGCAATTCCGCCGGAAAAAGCTTCAGAACTTCCAATCCCAATTGTATGGCCGCCGAGATTTCCGTCGGCGTCGCCACTCCCGGAACTACCGCGACGTCGCGGCTTTTGCAGTATTCGACAATCTCTTTGTCAAAGCCCGGCATTACGATGAACTTTGCGCCGCACGCGATCGCTTCTTGCGCCTGGGCGACGCTTGTAACTGTTCCGGCTCCCGCCAAAACGTCTGGGCAATGCGCGCTGAGCTCGCTTATGGCCTTGGGAGCCGCGTCGGTGCGGTAAGTGATTTCGGCGATTTTTATTCCGCCCTTTAAAAGCGCGTTGGCCAGGGGGACGGCGTTCTTTTCGTCTTCTATCGTGATTACGGGAATTATTTTTGTCTGCTTGAATATTTCAAAAATTTTGTTCATGGATTAAGTGTATCATACTTTTTCGGAATTTGCAAACGACGACATCCGCTGCCTATACAATTCCAGCGCGGCGACCATTAGCGCGTGGGGGCATTCGCTTCCGCCCATTTTTGCAAAGACTTCTTCTTTGGGAACGCGGACGCAGTTGAGGTATTCGTCGTCGTCCAATTTTTGCGCTCCGGCCGCTTCTAGGCCGCGCGCCAAAAAGACGTGGAAGCGGTTTGTAAAAAGGGCGGGGTTGGGGCTTACGCTTCCTAGGTGGACCAGGCTTTGCGCGCGGCAGCCGGTTTCTTCCAAGAGTTCTCGGGCGGCGCCGGCTTGGGGCGATTCGCCGGGATCCACAACGCCTCCCGGAAATTCAAGGCTAAGCGACTGGCTTCCGTGCCGCCATTGCTTTACCATTAAAAAGCAGCCGTCAACTTCTGGGATCACAGCGGCCCAGTCGGGAGCGTCTATCGTGATGTAGCCGCCCGCTTTTCCGTCTGGCGAGATGTTTTGGCTTTTGTTCACCGTGAATATCGGCGTGTCCAAGAGTTTTTCTTTGTTTCCGATTTTCCAAACCAAGTCCGCGTCGTTTGTTTGGCCGCTTTTTTCCTTTGACATATTTTCGTTCCTGCTTTATAATATAGTATAAACCTAATTTTGCGTTTTGTCATTAAGGGAGGAGCGTTATGGCAATTGTTTGCATGGCAAGACAAGTTGCGGCCAAGGGAGACGAAATCAGCGCCGAAGTCGCAAAGCTCTTAAACTATAAATTCATCACCCGCAAGGACATCGAGGCCAAAATCGTAGAGCTTGGATTTCCGCAAGAAAAGCTTCACAAGTACGACGAGGTAAAGCCCGGCTTTTTCGCCTCGCTTGCCAAGGACCGCGACGAATACTTGGACTACTTGCAGACCGCGATTTTGGAGTCCGCCTCCGACGGAAACGTTGTCTTAATCGGCCGCGGCGCTTCCTACGTTCTAAGCGAGCTTCCCAACATGCTGTCCTTCCGCTTTGTGGCCGACCACCAAACCCGCCTTGAGCGCTTGGAAGAAGAATTCAACTTTACCGAAAAGCAAGCCCAACAGCGCATCGACGAAAGCGACAATAACCGCCGCGGCTTTCACAAAAGCTTTTTCAACGCCGATGCCGAAGATCCGGCCCATTACCACTTGGTCGTCAATTCCGGAAAACTTGACATAAAGAGCGCCGCCGCCTTGATCGTTTCCATCGTCGAAACCGAAATGACAAAGGACATCGAGGAGCAGGGCAAAAAGAAGGTGGCCGAAATGCTCTTGGCCCAAAAGCTTGTAAACTCTTTGGTCTTTGAGCACAACATCACGGTCAACTTTTTGCGCGCGCTTGTCATAGACAAAAAGATTGTCTTGCAAGGAATCGCCGACTCAAGCGCGATCGTCGAAAAGGCCGTCGTGCTCGCCCAAAAGGCTTATCCCGACTACAAGGTTGAGTCGGCCATAAGCGTCGTCCAGGATTTTAAGACCTACAAATGAGCGCGCAATTGAATTTTCAGTCAGCCGTTTTTATCAATCTGGCTTTTGTTTTTTTTGGAGCTTTTTTAGGAAGCCTTGCCTGCCTTTTGTGCGGAAAGCTTTTGCATAAAAAGTATTTTCACTTTCGCCTTTCGCTTTGCTTTTTGCTTTTGTCGGCGGCGATTGTCTTTGCCGTTTTGTTTGTGGTGAACGAAAAGTCCGCCAGCGCGGCGGCCTTTAAAAGCCGCTTGTCGCAAGACGCTTTTGTCTCGGCGCTTTACTTTGCGCTGGGATTCTTCTGTTCCGCCAGCATAAAAATATTTTTTCCAATCGCGGCGCTTTTGTACATCGCCTGGACCTTGGCCTTTGGCATTTTCCTTTACAAACAAATTCCGCTCCCCCAAAAATACACGATCACCGTAAGCGAGTCCTTTGTCCGCGACGACGACAGCGGAAGGGAATGGAATTTTTCTTCGCAGAGCCAGGGCGCCTTTTTGGACTTTAGCGTTTGCGAGTTGGACAAAAACGCGCTCTTTCCGCTTCCTCGCTTTTGGCATTCTTTGACAGGAGCCAGGGGCCTTTCGGAAGCGTCGCAGGTCCATGCCTTTTTTGAAGGAACGGAAGCCAATTCCGCATCGGGCGGCTTTGCGGAAAAATTGCAAAAAGTTTTTGCCTCGGCCGCCAAAAAGCTTTTGGGATCGCCATACTCCTACAGTTTGGAAATACCCAAGCAGGCGGTTTACCCCGCTATTTTTGAAGTAAAAGTCTCCTCTGACGGCGGAAAATTCTCCGCGAAATTAGAAAAAATAATGTAAAAAGCCTAAAAAAAAGCCGAAAATCGCGTAAAGGACTTGCAATTTTATGCAAAATTCACTAAAATTACTGTATATTTTTGCATAAAACCCTAAAAAAGGAGGTAATTATGGTTAAATTTATTCAGGGCGGAGTTTGCGCCGCAAACGGATTTTCAGCCAACGGCATTCATTCAGGACTAAAAGCGAGCCGCAAGACTTTTGACACCGCGCTTGTTTACAGCCAAAAGCTTTGCGACGCGGCGGGCCTTTTTACCTCCAACAAGGTTAAGGCCGAATGCGTAAAATACACGATGCAAAAAATCAAGGGCAAAAAAATGCAGGCCGCCGTTTGCAACGTATGCTTTGCCAACGCTTGCACAGGATCGGAAGGCTACGAGACCGCCGCCCTTACCGCCCAGGCCGTTGCCAAAGAGCTTAAAATAAACGCCGACCATGTAATCGTTTGCTCAACGGGCATCATTGGACAGCCGATTCCCCGCGACATATTGCTTGGCCACGTTCCAGAATTGGCGGCGGGCCTTTCCAAAGACGGAAACGAGCGCGCCCGCGCCGCGATCATGACGACCGACACCCATTACAAGGAGTGCGCCGTTCAAACTGAGATCGCGGGAAAGACTGTCACAATCGGAGCGATGTGCAAGGGAAGCGGCATGATCCACATCAACATGGGAACGATGCTTTCTTTTGTAACGACCGACTGTGACATCTCAGGCGACATGCTTGAGGAAGCCTTGCGCCAAGCCGTTCCCGCCACGTACAATTGCGTGAGCGTTGACGGAGACACTTCGACAAACGACACGATTACGATTATGGCCAACGGAACGGCAGGCAACCCGCGAATCCAAGAAAAAAATTCTGATTGGGAAAAGTTCGTCGAGGCCTTGACCGCCCTTAGCGAAGTCATGGCCAAAAAAATCGCTGCCGACGGCGAGGGAGCCAGCCGCTTGGTTGAGTGCGTAGTGAACGGAGCCAAAGACATTCAAACCGCGCGCCGCTTGGCAAAAGAAGTCATCGCTTCAAATCTTGTAAAGGCCGCGATGTTCGGACGCGACGCCAACTGCGGACGCATTCTTTGCGCGATGGGCTATTCGGGAGCGGACTTTGATCCCGACAAAACCACCGTGCGCTTTTTGAGCAAGGAAGGCGCGGCGCGCTACTTTGACGATCCGGCCGCGGACTTGTTCGCCGGCGCCGAGTCGGTTGAGGTTGTCCGCGACGGCGTTGGGCTTGCCTTTGACGAAGATCTTGCCACAAAAATTTTGGGCCGCGAAGCCGTTCAGATTGTCGTTGAACTAAAGGACGGAAGCGCGCAGGCAAAGGCGTGGGGCTGCGACCTCACTTACGATTATGTAAAGATTAACGGCGACTACCGCTCGTAACGGCGGCCGCTTTTTGCGAGGAAATAAAAATGGAAGAAGAAAATAAAAGCGTAGACCCCAGGCTTGACAACGACAGTTGGTCCAGCGTCTTGATCGAGGCGCTTCCTTACTTTAAGCAGTGGGTCGGCAAGACTGTCGTCGTAAAGTACGGCGGAAACGCGATGCTCAACGAAGACCTTAAGGCCGCCGTAATGAAAGACATCGTTTTGCTTTCTACAATCGGCGTGCACGTCGTATTGGTTCA
>JBGUQT010000097.1:0-2177 GCA_045131275.1 Treponema sp. | reverse complement strand
ACGGATTTTCGTTGGCGTTGAGCTTTATGTAGTCCCTGTCGCGCGGCTGCTCGCCGGGCTTGTAGGGGTCTAGGTTTTTCATTCGTTCGGAAAGCATTTTTTTCTCCGGCATTTTTTTTCATTGTAGCAAAAAAAAAGCCTCGCGACAAGAGCGAGGCTTTTGGATTTTAAAGCGCGATGTTCGCGCGAAGGCGGACTATTGCTTTATATAAGTCAAATTTGTGACTGTGTAAGGAATTGCAAATTTTACAGGATAGCTGCCATTATATTGCAGATCGATGGAGCTTATTGTAAAGTTTCCTTCCAAGGAGCCCGTCACAGAAATGACTGTATTTCCGCAATAATATTTGTCTCCTTTTTTAGTTATAGAAAAATTAGCATAGGTACTAATACTACTACCGGACGAGTTCGTTTTACCGTCCTCATGATAAACAACTCTATAAGAAACGTCCCTTGGCAACGAAATGTCATAACCAGTCTCTGTTTTGGTGACGCTACCCTTCTTTGTAGAATTAACATTGACGCTTCTTACAGTAACATTCTCATCAACAGTTCCAACAGTAACAGTTCCAGTAAAAATTCCGCTCGTTTGCACAGGCGCGCTGGAACCTGAACCCGCAGAATCGCTGTCATTGCTGCAACCGACAAAAAAAGCGAGCGCCAAGAAACTTGCAAAAACAAAAATAAGTTTTTCATAAAATTCCTCCTTCTTTCCTAATTATAACCTGACAGTCAAAATTCTGTCAACAAAAAAAATCACTTGAAAAACTCCCAAAAACGCGCTAAAATAACAAAATATGGCAGCCACAAGCGACATGGGAGTTCTGCTCCGCTTTTACGCAAGCAAGCAGAAGTCGCCTTTTATTTTATATTCCTCGTTTGTCGATTACGTAAAGCGTTACGCGGCAAAAAACGTCGAGGAACAAGCGGATTTGGTGCCCTATTTGGGAGACCCCGTTCCGCAGTTGGAAAAGGCCTTTGAGCCTTTGATCCAAAGCAAGCAAATCGCCATCATCGACAGCAACCCCGCAAAAAAAGTCATCTTTGTCACAGGCTATTACAACGCGATTTTCGCGGAGCGCTACAAGGAAATAAAGTCCAACGCCACGGTTCCTTTTCCGACGATTCAGGACATGCCCAAGCAAACGCCCAACGAAGTCTTGATAAAGTCGGAATACACCGAAATCATCTTTGACCTTCTAAAAAAGCAAAAGCCCGACGACAAGAATCTTTACGCGATCATCGTTCCGATGAACTTGCCGTCAATCATCTTTCCCGGAAACGTTCCCGTGTCAATCTTGGTCAACGCCAGTTTGGAAAAGATGCAGCACATGTTGGAAAAGGACGAGTACCACGACTATTATTTGAAAAAGCTTCGCATATCCAACCCCGGAAAGGAAATTTCTGTAAAGAACTTCTTCAGCCAGTTCGTCAAGTCGCCGGAAGAAGCCTTGCAGTCGCTGAAAAATTCCGCCGACTGCTTTTACTTTTGGGGCCAGCTTTGCTACTTTATCAAGCAGGACTACGAAAAGGTCAAGGACTTTACCCAAGAGGACGTAAACGTTTTGCAGGCCGTGGCGATTTCCGAGATCGTAACGTCTTTCTACAAAAACGAGTCAGCCAAAAACCAACAGCAAGAGAACGCGCTCAAGTCGGTTCAAAACCATATGAAAATGCCGCCCTACTTCTTTACGATGGACGGAATCCTAAAGTTCACCGACGCGAAGGGCGTTCCCTTGCAGGGCCAATACAAGGACGAAGCGCTTAAGGAATTCCTGCAAAAGGAAACCACCGACGCGATGGCCAACGAGCTTCCAAACTTGCTGGTCTTTAAAACCGCAAGCGGCGCCCGCTACTTTATTTACAAGGAAAAGGTCTTCCCCCTTGTAATAAGAATGTGCAACGAACTGCACGACACGATCAACGACAACTTGACCCGCGAATGGTACGAGATTCTTAAAAACTACGACAAGAAAAACGAAATGCTTGACGACGGCGCCTTCAACGACCGCCTTGAGCATGAGGTGGAAAAGCTCAATCCCGTTTTGTACGCCTTGCTCAACGCCACTTTCCTTAGCGTATTGAACATAGAGATGGCGCGCTCCAACAAGGTCGGAAACTCCGCCAACCTTTTCTTGGGCGACAACCTTTTGCCCTACTCGACTTTGTTAATGCTC
>JBGUQT010000096.1:0-6271 GCA_045131275.1 Treponema sp. | reverse complement strand
AAGCCCAAGCAGCTTAACAGGTTTTTTGCCAACAGCGAAATGGTCTTTGAAAAGCGGGGCTTTGGCGTAAAGGCCAGCGGCTGCGCTTTTAGCGACAACGAGCTTTACGGCGTCATCGCGATTACGGAAGTGGAGGCCCGCTCCTTTACGGAATGGGGAACTGCCGCCGGCCGCATGGAATGGAATTTAAAGTACGAGCGCGACTATGACGCGCCGGAAGTTTTTGGCAAGGACGAAAGCCACTGGCTGGCAGGCGGCCTTACGGCTAGATTTTCGGGAATGGTGACGGTTGACGGCCAGGAATACGCCGTGTCGCCCGACCATTCCTTTGGCTACGTGGAAAAGTCTTGGGGACCTGCGATGCCGATTCCCTTTATGCACTTGTCCTCCGCGCGGCTTACAAGCATTTTTACCGGCAAGGTAATGAAGGATTCGGCCTTTGCGTTGGAAGGAAACTATGACGGCCGCCTTGTGGCCTTGACAAAATTTGAGGGCGAGACATACACCTTTGGCGCGCAGCAAAAGATAAAGAAGTACACGGCGCAGTGGTCATGCGTCCGCGCTCCCGCGAACGACGGAAGCGAAGAGCTGCATTGGTCGGCCAGCGTGAACTGCAAGAAATACATTTTGGACGTGGACGTTTTTTGCCCCGCGTCGGAAATGCTTGTAAAAGACTATTGGCAGCCGGACGGAACGCTTTTAAAGGTTTTGTGCGGCGGAAGCGGAAGCGGCGAAATACGCCTTTACAGGCAGATAAAAAAATCTTTGGAGTTGATACAGCACGCCAAAATTCTTGGCGCGTCTTGCGAATACGGAGAAAGAGACGGAGAGTAGGCGAGGGTTTTTAGAGGGGACGCTAAAAATGGTAGGATGAAGCAACTGTCGCGAACATTGAAATTCATTTTCCTCTTCAATTCGATCATGCTTGTTTGCGCGATCGGCCTTTGCGCCCAAGTAATAAACTTGTCCGACGACGCGCAGGCAAAGGTGGCGGCCCAAGCGCAAGGCGCTAGCCCAAGCCAGGACGAGGGCCAAGACGCGACAGTTGAATCCCAATACAGCCCCACCGACGCGCAAGCCTCCGCCTCAGTCTTGGGAGCGGCTCCGACGCTTAAAACTCCAAGCCCGGTATTGGGCCTTTGCTGGAGCAACAACAACGGCTACTTTGCGCTTACGGAACAAAACGCGATTTTTATCCGCGACGGCTTTGACAGCCGCCTTATCCACACAATCGGCTACGACGGAGCGGTGAGCCTGCAATTCGCTTGGGACGTCGTCACAGAGAGCGACATGTTCATGGCGCTGAGCTCCGGCGGAAAATTCAGCGTGTGGAATTTTAACGACCTTCCAAACCAAGTTGCCATATCAGGCGAGATTGAGCCGTCGTATTCCGTGGAATTTGGAAACGACCGCCGCGTCACCGCCAGCGCCTTTAGCCACAGCGGAAACCACATGGCTGTGGCCTTTGACGACGGAACGGTAAGCCTATCCATCGTATTGCACTACACGCAAAAAATTTCAGACAGAGACTTGCAAGGCCATTTGGGAAACGTCTTTGCGCTGGACTTTAGCCGCGACGACAAGTATTTGGCCAGCTCCGGCTTGGACGACAAAATATTCATTTGGAACGCCACCGACGGAAGCAAATTGGCTTCTTTGCCCTTTTACAGCGGAAGCGGAGCGGGCGCCCTGTTCACAAAAGATTCGGAGGCTGTGATTTCGTTGGAGCGGCCCGACTTGATCAGCGTCCGCAAGTTTGACGGAACGCGGCTTTTGACAATAGTTCCTCACGGAAAAAGCGCCAAGGCCTTAAAGCTTACTTCCAACGGAAAGCACTTGGCCGTGCTGAGCGCCAAGGACAACATAGAATTTTACGACTTGCAGACAGGCAAGTACATCGGCTACGTTCCGCCCTTTAACCAAACGTCATTGACAAGCTTTGCCTTTAACCGCGATGACAGCGTCTTGCTCACCGGCCACGCGGACGGTTCGGTCTACAAACTGCGCTTTGAAAAAGTCTTCCTAAAGCCCGGCCAAAAGCCCCCGCGCATGCGCATGATCGGCCCTGACGAAGTCGTCGTCAAGGGCAGCGCCTACACGGACATGATTCCGGGAACGGATAAGGAGGTCTTTCCGCAGGAGCACAGCATTTTGGTGGGCCTTAGCGGACGCATGTGCCCAAGCCCCTACAAGTGGGGAATGGACATAAACACAAGGGCGCGCTTTGTGATAAAAAAGACTCCGATTTTTGTGGGCGGCGGAATCGACGTCGGAATAGGATTCCCCGGAGACAATTATCCATATAAGTACACGATATCGGATACTTATGTCAGCCCACCGTATCTGGTGGGCCTTACCTTTAGCGCGCCTGTCGGCGTTCAAGTAAAACTGGGAAAAAAGGCTCCGCGCATTATCGCGGAGATTTATCCCGCTTATAGATTGGAAAAACTCGCGCAAACAGGAGCGGGAAAAATCGCCGCTTCAAAATGGTTTAGCGCTTTTGTCGGCGGGGTCAATGTTGGCCTTGGCTGGAAATATTTTGAATTTGGAGGTGGAGCGGAGTACGACACAGTGCTTGGGTTCTATCCAAGGGCATACGCCTTGGGCAGAATTCCCCTTAGGTTTTCGGGCGGAAAGAAAAAAGCCGCCGCTGACGCAAAGGAGGACAAAAAGTGAAGGCCTTGACAAAAGGCGCTTTGGCATTTGTCCTTTGCGCCGCGTCTTTATGCGCTTCATGCTCGAATGATATAGATTCAATGATAAACGATTACAACGATCAGTTCACCGCTGTGCAAAAAGATTTTGACGCCCCGGTTCCGGCCGTGGGCGACCCGGACTTTGTGCCCAGCGAAATGCTACAGTTGTATTACCACTTGAACTCGGATGACTATTTGACAATTGTGGGGCCGCCGGGAGCGGTCACTTACAGATGGACCGTCCAATATATTATGGACAAGGAGGACAAAGAGGCCGCTGAATTAGCGGGCGAGGAAGTGAAGTATGAGGAGAATGAAGTTGGAAGCGGTCGAATAATGACGCTTACTATGAAGTCAAGCGAGCAGTTTAAGGAATACCATTCCTATATGCTGCGGCTTTACGTTACAGACCAACAAAAGAAAGAATACCGCGACGTTGCGTATCTTACGATAACATATGTTTCGCCGTATTAAAACTTGGTAAAAATTCCGCATGAGCGGAATAAAAAAAAAGCCATAAGGAGGCTATATGAAAGCAAAAAAAGCTTTGGGAATGGCGCTGGCTCTTGCCTCTGCGCTGTTCTTGGTCGCCTGTTCCAACATGGATTCAGGCAGTTACGACAATGGAGCTGATGCGCGTTACAGCGGCAATCGCACGTTCAACATCGTTGTTGACGGGGTTGACTTGTCAGACGGCTCTGGAACGGCCGTTTACGACCCCTGGATAAACAGAACCGTTTTGCCGGAAGAGGCTTACGCCCTTGACGCGTCGAACACGACGCTGACCTTGGTTCTCAAGGCCATCAGCAACGGAAAGAAAGAGACCTACCATATCTTGACCGCAGGACAGGTTGACACTCCCGCCTCTGGACAAACCCAGTTCTCTCTAACCTTGCCGGCGGCCAGCTACGACTTCTGGCTCTACGCCTACAAGACCGCTGACATCACGGCGGCGTCAATCGTTGTTTCCAATCCTGAGACAGCAGGCAAGAACATCGTTGACGGGAGCGAAATAAACGGCGGAAACAAAATCACCACCGTTTACTGGGCCCACGGCGCGCAGGACTTGACAAACGGAGCCGCCACCGGAATCAACTTCACCCTCAGCCCCGTCGACTTGACCGGAAGCGGAACCATCAACGTGGGCGGCGCCTTTTACGACCCTGACGGAATCGTAAGCTCAATCCACATCGGCGTTTACAACATCTACACGAACGAGTTGATCAAAGGCGGAAACCCCGCGGCGCTCTTGGAAAAGAAGTACACATACACCCCCACGCGCACAACCACCGCGCCAAACTACTTCGGCTCGACCAATTCGCCCACGGGCGCCAACATCGCGAACAAAGACCCGGGCGACCACAGCACGCACATCGTGCCCGAAACAGCCGCAGCCGTCTTCAAGGCCGCCGCGGGCTCTTACCGCCTGGCGGTGACATTCTATTCCGACACGTCTTACACAAAGGAAGTCGGCTATTGGTCAGACATCGTGATCGTCGAGCCCACCAACAAGTCGAACAGCCTTGATATCGAGTTCCATGGAATCAACACAAGGCCCGCCTCTCCGACCGGCTTGACGGCCTCGCTTGTGGAAGGCTCTTACAAGAAGAGCGGACAGGTGAACGGAAAGTACGACGTGCTCCTTGAATGGGATGACAATTCCAGCAACGAAAAGGGCTTCTTGATCCGCGTGACTCCGTACGAAATCAACTTCGGCTCAAGCACTGAAACTCCCGGAACGCCCATAATCTTGGGCTTCTCTCCCGCCGCAAGCGACGTTGAAGCGAACGAAGTCAAGGCCCTTACAGACCCGGCCTTGGGCTTCTACACCCAAACCGCCACGCCGACGGCAAACTTGCTTCTTTCCCAGTGCACGAGCGTAACCTTGACTCTTGACACTGGAAAGCTCTACGACTTTGAGATTGTCGCCTACAACACCATCGGATATTCAGAGTATGTCCCGGACTATGGCGGAACTCCTGTAACGGACAATGCCGTTAAAGACAACTTTACAACTACTGCCGGAGACGAATACTACGACAACTTCCTTAGCGACCCCAAGGGCAAATGGGCTCCGCGCCGAATGACCGGAACGGACAAGTCTGGCGCTTCACCCGCCGGCTCGGACTTTTCTAGCGACGACACCGCTAATTTTGCCGCTGGAAAGATGCTTTACAAGCAGGCGGCGAAAGTCGAAGCGGTCGATCCCACCTTCTCGGCGGCAATCGACACCAGCGCTGTGACAGAGCCTGCCGCTGGAACGACTTACTATTATTCAACGGACAGCGGAAGCACTTACAACATCGCCTATGTGACCAAGTGGGCCACGACTCCCGTGGGCATCACATACCACACGGTGACAGCCGCCGGAAATCCGTACATCAAGTACCGCGTGAACTTGTACACAATCGAATACAACCTTAGCGGCGGAAAGCTTTACGACAACGACGGAACGAACCACACAGTTTCCATCGGAAGCCACTACGCCTTCTTCCGCTACGGAAACGACACGCCGACATTGGACACCTTCAGCCGCGCCGCCGCCACCACCACCACCACGTTGAACGGAACCGCTTTCTTGAATAGAATTACGGCCGCCAGCACCGGAAACCCCAGCCCGACAAGCTCTGGAACTCTTTCCACATCAGAGCCGTTCTTGATCAAGTGGAACACTTCCGGCACGGCCTTCTCCAACTGGCTGGCTTGGTACAGGCAGAGCCAGACTATTGACGGAACGACAACTTACTACAAGAGCCCCAAGGTTCCCGCCGACGTCATCCAGGACTTCAGTTTGGCCGCTTACGGAAACCAGGTGGTTTACGCCTCTTACGCCGGAAATGAAAGTCCGCTCACGATTGTCGTTAGCATCAATTCCGCGCAGTCCGGAGCCAACGATATCAAGACCGCGAACCTTACCGCTCTGTCCGTCGCCGACGATGGCACCACCACCGGCACCGCTGTCAATAAGGAGCAGGATGACACAACGACTGTTGACACAAGCACGGAGCCGTTCTTGTACCTCAAGCTCGACAACTCTGTCGCTCCCAAGTACACGGCGGTCAAGTACTACATCAACCGCGTCGAGCAGTCAAACGTCAGTTCCGACGGCTGCTGGGTGGACTTGACGGACCCTGGCTTGGGCAACAACATCCTTGTCCTTGTTGCCGGCTACATCGACGGCGCTTGGTACGGCCGCTCATTCAACGTTGAGTTGGCGCAGTAGCGCTGGGTTAGTCCAGCCGTTATGGTTAGGCTAACGACAAGGATTGGCCGCAAGCCATAGGGCCGCCCTTCGTTTGAGGGGCGGCCTTTTTTTTGTATGGGAGAAAGTTGTTGTTAAGTCAAAGGGGCGGGGTTAGTTTGCGAAGACTGGATCCGCGAACGATTCTACAGGGATTCCCAGTAAAACCGAAATTTCTTCTGCCGTATATTTCCCGTCCGCAAGCAGTTTTCGCGCGTCTTCCACGGCTTTTTCTTGGCGGCCATCTTCGCGCCAGCCGCGAATTGCGCTTTCCTCGTCGAATTCCGTCAAACACATTGCGATTATCTCCTCTTTTTGCTCTTTGACAAAGCCT
>JBGUQT010000095.1:0-6434 GCA_045131275.1 Treponema sp. | reverse complement strand
GCTATGAAGACTTTGACCATGCTTCCGGGAAGGCCGATGGGTTACGGCGCGATTGTCACGCCGCAGGGAGTGAATTTTTCAATTTTTTCCAAGGACGCGACAAAGGTGTCCTTGTGCTTTTTTCACAGCCCTACAGCCCCCGAACCGTACACCACCCTTGATTTGGATCCAGAGACAAACAGAACCGGACACGTTTGGCACGCGCTTGTTCCCGAGGCGGCCGCCGGCGACCTTTACTTATATAGAATAGACGGCCCCTACGAGCCGGAACGGGGACTCCGCTTTGACTACAGCCGCTATCTTTTGGACCCTTACGCCAAGTGCTACAGCGAAGGCTCGGTCTACAAGGCCTATTCGGAATCCTCAACGCGCGGCTTGGACACAATGTACATAAAGGGCCGGACCCCGATGAAGGCGCACTTGTTCCCAAAATGCGTGGTAATCGACGACAACGAATTTGACTGGGAAGGCGACAAACCCATAAACCGCCCCTTGGAGCAAAGCGTAATTTACGAAGTCCACCTTAAGGGCTTTACCGCCAACAAAAATTCCGGCGTCGAGCATCCCGGAACCTACAAGGGCTTTGCCGAAAAAATCGACTATTTAAAGGAATTGGGCGTCACTGCGGTGGAACTGCTTCCAATCCAGGAATTTGACGAAAACGAAAACGGAAACACCAACCCCAGGAACGGCGAGCGCCTCACAAACTACTGGGGCTACAGCACGATAGGCTTTTTTGCCCCAAAAAACACATACGCGGCGGACCGGAACCCCGGCGGCCCCGTAAGGGAATTCAAGCAGCTTGTAAAGGCCTTGCACAAGGCCGGAATAGAAGTTATTTTGGACGTCGTCTACAACCACACAAGCGAAGGAAACGAGCGCGGCTACACCTTTGAATTCAAGGGCATTCAAAACGACCAGTACTACATTTTGCCGCCGGACAAGCAGTATTACATGAACTATTCGGGCTGCGGAAACACATTTAACTGCAACCAGCCCAACACGATGAATTTTATCGTCGACAGCCTGCGCTACTGGGTTCAGGAAATGCACGTCGACGGCTTTAGGTTTGACCTTGCCTCGATTTTGTGCCGCGACCAATGGGGCCAAGTGGCCGGATTCCCGCCGCTGACCAACATGATCGCCGTCGATCCGATTTTGGCCAACACAAAAATCATCGCCGAACCCTGGGACGCGGGCGGCGGCTACCAAGTGGGATACTTCCCCGGAGGCCGCTGGTCTGAATGGAACGACCGCTTTAGGGACGACATCCGCCGCTTTGTCCGCGGAGACGAGTTCACTAGCACGGCTGCGGCCACTAGAATCACCGGTTCAAGCGACTTGTACTTTCACAACGGAAAAAATCCCGCCGCCTCGATCAATTACGTAGCCTGCCACGACGGCTTTACGATGAACGACGTTGTCAGCTACAACGGCAAGCACAACGACGAAAACGGAGAGTGCAACCGCGACGGAAGCGACAACAACAATTCCTACAACCACGGCTTTGAAGGCGAATGCACCAACGCCAAGATTGAAGGCCTTCGCAAGCAGCAGCTCAAGAATTTCATCGCGATTTTGATGCTTTCGCAGGGAGTTCCGATGCTTTTGGGCGGAGACGAGTTCCGCCGCACGCAAAACGGAAACAACAACGCCTACTGCCAGGACAACGAAACTTCTTGGTTTGACTGGAATTTGGCGCAAAAAAACAAGGAAATCTTGGACTTTACCCGCAAAATGATAGCCTTGCGAAAGGCGCATCCCACGTTCAGCAGAAAGGACTTTTTTGGCGAAAGCCAGGAAGAAAAAAAGCGGGGCGTGGACGTTGTTTGGTACGACTTTGACGGCCGCATGCCAGACTGGTCCAAGCTGAACCGCTTTTTGGCCTGCGTAATCTACGGACGCGAATTTGACAAGGACTTTTACCTTGCGGCCAACACCGACACCCACGACATGAACTTGATTCTACCCACGCCCGAAAACGGAAAAATTTGGACCCGCGTTGTGGACACATCTTTCCCCGCGGGAGAGGAAGTGGCGGAAGCCGGAGCGGAGGAAGCCCTGCAAGTCCAAAACCGCTACGTGATTCCGGCAAATTCCTTTGTGGTCTTGATGGCGACCGCTCGCGCTAGTTGATGACAAGACAATAATGGTTGGTCCGAGCGGGGCCGCCGCGCTTTTTGCTTGAAATTTCTGAAATTTGTGGTAAAATTATAATAATATTTGCCTAATTTTAATTCCGGAGGAAGAAATGGAGTTTGATTCAGAGAAATTTAAGGCTGCCTTGGAAGGCCGTCTTAAGAGACAATACGGCAAGGACATTTCCCACGCCAACATCCACGACTTGTACGACGCGGTAGCCGCTTCCACTCGCGAGTTCATCTTGGAAAACTGGATGGCCACCCGCGCTGAATACGAAAAGAAGCCTGTCCGCCAAGTTTACTATTTGTCGGCGGAATTCTTGATGGGCCGCGCGCTCAGCAACAACTTGATCAACATGCAAATCAAGGACGCGGTAAAAGACGTTCTTAAGAACATGAACATCGACTACAACTTGGTCGAAGACCAGGAGCCCGACGCCGGTTTGGGAAACGGAGGCCTTGGACGCTTGGCCGCCTGCTTCCTTGACTCGCTTGCCACTTTGGACTACCCGGGACACGGATACGGAATCCGCTACGAATACGGAATGTTCGAGCAGCACATCGAAGACGGCTACCAGGTTGAGTATCCCGACAATTGGCTTCGCCACCGCGATCCTTGGGAAACCAAGCGCAGCGACTTGGCCGTTACCGTTCGCTTTGGCGGAAACATCGCCTACGGAAAGACTCCCGACGGACAAAACCGCTACTACATCGAAAACGCAGAGGAAGTCACCGCGACTCCCTACGACATGCCGATCGTCGGCTTTGGAACCAACACAGTAAACACGCTGCGCTTGTGGGAAGCCACCAGCCCCAACGGCTTTGACTTGCAGCTCTTTAACAACATGGACTACAACCGCGCCGTCGAGCGCCAAAACTCAGCCGAGAACATCAGCCGCGTTCTTTACCCCAACGACAACGGCCCCAGCGGAAAAGCGCTCCGCCTAAAGCAGCAGTACTTCTTCTCAAGCGCCAGCTTGCAGGATTTGGTCCACCACTTTGTGGCCAACTACGGAACGAATTTCCGCAAGTTCCCCGAGCTTCACGTAATCCAGTTGAACGACACGCACCCCGTTGTCGCGATTCCGGAACTTATGCGCATCTTGATCGACGAATACGGCGTAAGCTGGGACGAAGCCTGGGACATCGTCACAAAGACATTCGCCTACACGAACCACACGATTCTTGCCGAAGCGCTTGAAAAGTGGCCTATCGAAATCTTCCAGGGACTCTTGCCCCGCATCTACCAGATTGTCGAAGAAATCAACCGCCGCTTTGTGGACGACCTCCGCAAAAAGTATCCCGACGACTATGACCGCCAGAACCGCATGTCAATCATCGGAAACGGCAAGGTCAAGATGGCCTGGCTTGCGATTCACGCTTGCTTTAGCGTCAACGGCGTCGCCGAGCTTCACACAGAGTTGCTCAAGACCCAGGAGCTCAAGGACTGGGCGGAACTGTATCCCGCCAAGTTCAACAACAAGACAAACGGAATCACCCAGCGCCGCTGGCTTTTGAACGCCAACCCGACGCTCGCCGAATTCATCACAAAGAGAATCGGCCACGGCTGGGAAAAGGATTTGACAAAGCTCAAGGAGCTTGAAAAATTCGCCGACGACCAAGCCAGCCTTGACGAGTTGGTAAAAATCAAGCACGCCAACAAGCAAGTTTTGGCCGACTTCCTCAAGCACACGCAGAACGACTTCCTTGACCCAGACAGCATTTTTGACGTCCAGGTTAAGCGCTTGCACGAATACAAGCGCCAGCTTTTGAACGTTCTCCACATCATGTACCTTTACAACCGCTTGCTTGACGACCCCAACTACAATCCGCCGGCCCGCACCTTCATCTTTGGCGCCAAGGCCGCTTCGGGCTACCGCCGCGCCAAGAGCATCATCAAGCTCATCAACACTGTGGCCGACCGCGTCAACAACGACCGCCGCGTTCGCGGAAAGCTTCGCGTAGTCTTCATTGAAAACTACTGCGTAAGCATCGCCGAAAAGATTTTCCCTGCCGCCGACGTAAGCGAGCAGATTTCTACAGCGGGCTTTGAGGCTTCGGGCACCAGCAACATGAAGTTCATGGTCAACGGCGCCCTTACCCTTGGAACGCTTGACGGCGCCAACATCGAGATCGTCCGCGAGGCCGGCGAAGAAAACGCCTTTGTCTTCGGCCTTAAGAGCGACGAGATCATCAAGATGGAAGCCGAGCACAGCTACAACCCGCAGGAATGTTTGGCCCGCAACCCGGCGCTCAACAAAGTCGTCGAGCAGCTTGTTGACGGAACATACGATCCGTCGCGCCAAATCTTCAAGGAATTGCACGACTCTTTGGTTTACGGCGTCGAAGGCCAGCGCCCGGACGTTTACTATGTATTAGCCGACTTTGGCGCTTACTGCCAGGCCCACGAAAAAGTCGTGGCCGCCTACGCCGACCAAAAGGCTTGGGCAAAGAAGGCCCTTATCAACATCGCCAATTCCGGAAAGTTCTCTAGCGACCGCACGATCGAAGACTACGTCCGCGACATTTGGAAGGTTGAAAAAGTCGAAGTAAAGCGCTAAAGCGCTTGACAAAAGCTCCCAATTGCGCTATTCTGCCTTGACTTACGACGCAGGGTGGAGCAGTTGGAAGCTCGTTGGGCTCATAACCCAAAGGCCGGGGGTTCAAGTCCCTCCCCTGCTATAGGAAACTCTTTCCACTTTGGAAAGAGTTTTTTTTATTTAAAAAAGTGACATTTTCCTTTATAATAGTTGTCTAATAATGCGACGGAGTTGCAAGGTGAAGGCTTCATTTACAAACAACGATTTTTCCGAACTCTATCAAAAATACGGGCCGATGGTTTTAAGACGGTGCCGCGCGATTTTGAAGGACGAAGAAAAGGCTTTGGACGCGATGCAGGACGTTTTTTTGCGCTTGTTTGAGAACCAAGACAAAATAAAAAACGCATGCGCCAGCCTCTTTTACGTCACAGCCACGCGCGTTTGCCTTAACAAAATCAAGTCGGACAAGCTCCGTTCAGGCCCGGACTTTGAAAAAATCGCGCAAGTCATGGCGGACGATTTTTCAGAAGTTGAGCGCGAAAAAATCGAGGCGGCGTTGGTCATCGAAAAAATTTTCGAAAATCGCGACAAAAAGGATTCATTGATCGCGACGCTCCATTTTGTTGACGGCCTGACCTTGGAAGAAACGGCGGAACAAATCGGAATGTCTGTTTCCGGCGTAAGAAAACGAATCAGGGAATTGCAAAAATATTCCCTAAAGGAGTTTGCATGATACCGCAATTATTGTTGGAAGAAATCAATCTTGGCGAAAAAGACGCAAAGGATTACTACAAAAAATACGGAAAGGAAGAATTGGAAAGCGCCTTGGCCAAGTTAAGAAAATCCGACCAGGAAATTCTCGCGGCCTACCCGGCAAGCCGCTTTGGCGCGATTGCAAACGCCGGCGCAAAACCAAACGTCGTACGCATTGACGGAAAAGCGGCGGCGGACAAACGCAAACCCAACATTTACGCGCGCCTCAACAAAGCGCGGCCCTTCTTCTTTGCGGCGGCGGCAGTCCTTGCCTTAGCCATTTGCGCTCCAGCAATGCTTAACTCAATCAAGGCGCTTGGCGGCTCCCGCTCAATCCGCCTCAAGGGAAGCGGCCAGCATCAAATCCGCCTTTACAAGCAGGCCGGAGCGGACGCCGTTCTCCTTAAAAACGGAGAGGCAGCAAAAGAAAGCGACTTGGTTCAAATAACTTACGTTCCTGGAAGCTACAATTACGGCGTCATCTTTAGCGTTGACGGAAACGGAAACATCACCAGGCACTTTCCCGACGCCTCTTGGCAGGCGGAGAAACTTCAAAAAACCGGAGAGGAAGTTCCGCTTTCGTTCTCGTACGAACTGGACGACGCTCCCAAATACGAATGTTTTATTTTTGTTGCGTCAAAGAATCCCTTTGACTTTTCTACAATCGAATCGTTGGACAAAAACAAAATCAGCGTTGACTTCTTAAAGAAGGGCTCTTACTTGCCCAAGGATTGCGACGGCGCGATTTTTGTCTTGAACAAAAAATAAATTAGAAGTAACTTTATTAATGGAAAGAGTATGAAGAAAATGAATTGCATAAAGAAAATCGCCGCAGCCGCTTTTGTGGCGTTGGCGTCAAATTATATTTTCGCGGCAGCCGAAAGCGCCGGCGTCGAGCGCTACGGGCTTTACATCGGTTCCAACGACGGCGGCAAAAGCCAAGAGCGCCTTTTGTACGCGGGAACGGACGCAATCGCCTTTCAAAAAATAATGACCGAAA
>JBGUQT010000094.1:0-2123 GCA_045131275.1 Treponema sp. | reverse complement strand
CTTTAATACCGTCTATCAACTATACGACGATATGCTCCGCAAAAGACTGAGCGTGGCGACGGACTTTTTGATGATCCCCGAGCACCTCAATTACCGTTTGACGGGCGTTAAAAAGAAAGAATACACCAACGCCACCACAACGGGTTTGGTCAATGCGACAACGAAAACTTTCGACCGTTATATTATAGACGGATTGGGCTTGCCGCCGCACTTGTTCAAGGACTTGTCTATGCCGGGAACGACGGTAGGCGAGTTGCTCCCCGAGGTGGCGACGAAAGTCGGTGGACAGACGAAAGTCGTACTTTGCGCTTCACACGACACGGCAAGCGCGGTGGAAGCGATCCCCATCGGCAACGAACAACCCTATATTTCATCGGGTACCTGGTCGCTTTTGGGGGTAAAAACCAATAAGGCAAAAACGGACGAAACGAGTAAAGCGCAAAACTGGTCGAACGAAGGGGGCGTCGGGTACGTTCGGTATCAAAAAAACGTGATGGGGTTGTGGCTCGTGCAATGCTTGCAAAAAGAACTTTGCCCCGAAAAGTCCTTTGCAGAGATCGCAGCGGAAGCGAGAGAAAGCGTTTTTTCCGGTTTGGTAGACGTAACGGAGGAAAAATTCCTTGCGCCCGAAAGTATGAAAGAGGCGTTCGACGGTTGCTTCGCCGAGGGTGATCGGCCGCGAACCGAACGCGACTATTTCCGTTGCGCCTACGCTTCCCTTGCGGCAGGGTATGCGAAAGCGATGCAAGAATTACAGGAAAATCTCGGTAAAAAATTCGACGAACTGTATATCGTAGGGGGCGGTGCGAAAAACGCTTTTCTCAACGAATTGACGGAAGAATATTGCAAGGTAAAAGTGACCGCCCTGCCCATCGAGGCGACGGCGATCGGTAATCTCAAGATCCAAATGCAGAGAGGTGAATAAAATGAAGAGTTATTACGACGTAGCAAAGGAAAAATACGCTTTCTTTGGCGTAGACGTGGAAAAAGCGATGGAAAAGGCAGCAAGTATTCCCGTCTCCATCCATTGTTGGCAAGGAGACGACGTGGTAGGCTTCGACGGAAGCGAAAGTCTGTCGGGCGGCATACAGACCACGGGAAATTATGTAGGGCGGGCGCGCAACTTTGAGGAGCTGAAAGCGGATATTCGTAAGGCGTTTTCCCTTATCCCCGGTAAAAAACGCTTAAATTTACATGCAAATTACGCGATCTTGAACGGAGAAAAAGTAGACAGGAACGCCTATCGCCCCGAACACTTCGCCCCGTGGGTGGCGTTTGCCAAAGAACTCGGTTTGGATGGTATCGACTTCAACCCCACGATGTTCTCCCACCCGATGGTAAAAAACGGACTGTCCCTTTCGTCGCCCGATGAAACGGTGCGGTGTTTTTGGATAGAACATTGCATATCGTCTTTACGTATTTCGGAATACTTGGCAAGCGAAATGGGAACGCCTTCTTTGATGAATATATGGATTCCCGACGGGTTTAAGGACGTGCCGGCAGACAGGCTTTCTCCTCGCTTGCGCTTAAAAGACAGTCTTGACAAGATCCTTGCCGCAGGGTACGACCGCAGTAAAGTCGTCGTGGCGGTGGAAAGCAAGGTTTTCGGCATCGGCGTGGAAAGTTACACCGTAGGGAGCAACGAGTTTTACCAAAACTACGCCGCTAAGAATAATATTTGTTGTCTTCTTGACAACGGGCACTACCATCCATTGGAATACGTGTCCGACAAAATCCCCGCACTGCTTGCGTTCTACGACAAAGTGGCGTTGCACGTTACGCGCGGCGTACGGTGGGACAGCGATCACGTGGTGGTGTTTGAAGACGAACTCAAAGAGATCGCGAAAGAGATCGTTCGGAACAATGCGGAAGAAAAGGTGTTGATCGGCTTGGACTACTTTGACGCAAGCATCAACCGCTTGTCCGCCTGGGTGGTGGGGGCAAGGAATATGCAAAAAGCCTTGTTGTACGCCGCTTTGCAACCGTATGATAAAGAACGCGCCTTGCAGGACGAGGCGGATTTCACCGAACTGATGGTTTTGAAAGAAAGGCTGAAGACCTTGCCGTTCGACGCCGTTTGGGAAGAATATCTGACAAGACAAAAGTTGGACGAAGATTGGTTT
>JBGUQT010000093.1:0-20614 GCA_045131275.1 Treponema sp. | reverse complement strand
GAATTGCGAATTGCGAATTGCGAATTGCGAATTGCGAATTGCGAATTGCGAATTGCGAATTGCGAATTGCGAATTGCGAATTTTGCGCCGTGACTTGCTTCATGTCAAGCCCCCTTGTGAGAAAATTCGCATTTTTTCGCGTCGTATTTCGCGGCGTTTCAAGCATTATTTAATTTTAGCGCGACATTCGCATTTTGTCAAATTTTTTTTAATAATTTGTTATATTTGATTTTGAGCGCAAATGCCAGCCGCTACGCGCGGAAAACGACTTCAAATTCCATGTAAACAAGCTTGATGTCGGGAGCGAACGGGATGCCCGCGGCAAGGCACTCGTCCTCCAAAATCTCGCGGGTCTTTTGCCGCCATTCTTCTATGGAAGAATCCTCTCCTTCGGCGGACACCATTTCCATCGTAACTTGGTCAAAGGGAACGACTTGAACGCGCGTCGTTTGGATTACGCAAACAGGCTGGCGGCCTGGGCCAAGAATGATGTAATGCTCGCCGCTAACAGGAAGGATGCCGTCGTCAACGACATAGCTTGAATATGGAAAAAAGGCCGCGCGTTTTTTTCCGGCCAAAAGGGCCGCGATTCGTTCCGCGCCAAAAAAGCCCTGCGCCTCAAAATCAAAAACGCCGTCGTACTTTGAGTCTGGGTCAAGGCCGCTTTCTTTTACAAACTTTTCCCAAAATTCAAACTCGGTCACGAGCTACCTCTTTTTTACGATCGCAAAAATTATCGCCAAAAGCAAAAATACCGGAGGAACGATTTCAAAAGCCAGCGTCAAAAGCGGAACGCCAAAAAGCGCGACCTTTAAGTCAGTGACGATTCCCAAGTCGCAAAGCAGCTGGTACACCGTTCGCGCGTAGCTGGTCAAAACAAAGGCCAAAAGGCAAAGCACCGCCGAACTTCTTTTTTTTGCGCAAAGCAAAATCGCGGCAAAAGCGCAAAGGCCTCCCAAGCAAAGCTGGACCGCGCTCAATATGATTTGCGAATCAGACATTTATTTCCCCCATTTTTTTTAGGACGCCCTTGTCCGCTCCAAAGGGAACGAGAGAATCCGCGTTGTAGTCGGGATTGACAAGAACGCCGGCGTCAAGGCATGCCAAAACAAAGTCGTCGTATTTTTCTTGCGGAACTTTTGGACGAAGCCAGCATGAACGGCGCTCAAAAAACTTTGTCAAAACCTTGTCGTAAATAAAAAAATCTTTTTCCTGCCTAACTTTTATCGCGGCGATCAAATCGTAAACCGCCCGCGCCGCCGCGGCAACAAGGGCCGGCGGAAACCGCTCGGAATCGATGGACAGGCCAGAATCGTTGGACGCGCCGGAATTTTTGTCCTGACCAGAATCGGCAGAGGCGCCCCCCGCGCAGGAAGTCGCCAAAATCCAAAAATTATTCGTCCACGGAAGCGGCGGCGCGATGATTACGTTCCTCACCCCGCTGTAGTCGACGCCGCTAAAGGGTTTGTAAACGCTTGTATTTTGAGCGTCAAGCAAAAGCGCGGCTTGCGTCGCGTCCTTTTTGTGAGAAAAGAAAAATATCTTTCGCTTGCCGTTCAAAAGCTCGGACACGGCCTTTTGTAGCTGGCCCTTGTAGGCGCAGTTAAAGGAGCCGGCCAAGCCCTTGCTCAAAACGTTTTTAAAGACAGTGTAGGCGGAAGAGTCCCAGCCCAAAATCGCGCGGCCGCCTTCTTGGTTCAAGTCGGTCAAGCGGACGTTTTTTTGCGTGTACAAAAAAGGCCCGCGCGCGCGAGTTATGTTGCCGTAACGCTTTTGAATTTCGGAATAAAACTTTTCAACTTTCATCGATTGACTTCCGCGCCTTCCATTATAACGAATGCGGCTTGGGTTGTAAACAAGCGGGACTTTTCTTGGGGCGGAACGTCAAGCGCGGCGGCCTCGCGCCTAAAGGAGCCAAAGCGCTCGTCGCAGGCAGTGCAGTTTTTGGCCGCCACGATGTTTTCTTCCAAGACGCCCGCCGCGGCCAAAACGTTAAGGTTTGCGCGCAAAAGCGAAAGCCTATAATCTTGGACGCAGTCGCTTCCAAAATTGTCGGCAAAGTATTTGGCGCGCTCGGAGTCAACCAAGTAGCAGCAGTCGTGGATGTGGGGGCCGACCGCGCAAAGAATGTCGCGCGGATTCGAGCCGTAATTTTTTTTCATCAAGGCGACGACTTCGCCTGCGATTCCGGTTCCCTTCCAGCCGGAATGAGCCGCGCCAAAGGCTCCCGTTCCCGCGTCGTAAAAATAAAGGGGAACGCAATCGGCGACGGTGACGACTGGGATAAGGCTTTTGTTTTGCGTGACGATTCCGTCGCCCTGTTTTTGGAATGTGTCGCCGGCTTCTTGGACGTCGTAAACGATTTTTGAATGAATTAGTTCAAGCGGAACGATTTGTTTGCCGCCCTGCCCCGCTCCGTAGCGCTGGCAAAGCTCTGACAAAAACGAATCGCGGTTGGGATTTGTTTCGTTCCACCTAAAGCGCATTGGGCCAGCGGCCTTTAAGGTCATGCCCCAGACGGGCCGGAAGTTTTGGTCTTTCCAAACGCTTTGGCCTTGAAATGCCTCGCCGGCATAGGGAGCGCCGTTTTTGTAAAAAGGAAGAAGAGCCCATTTATAGCCGTTGCCCTTGGCGGCTTCGGCCACGTCAACAAGATTCATTATTTTGTTCCGTTCCCCGGAATGTCGATTTGCTCAAGCTCTTTAAGAACGTCAAGCGCCGCGCCAAAAACTTTTTGGCTTTTTTCAAGGCTGGCCCTAAAGTTTGCGTTTTGCGAGCCTTGAATCGAAGCGAGGTTGTGGATTCCGTCGTAGCGCGTGTCTTTCTTTTCGGCAAAGATTCCGTTCAGAATGTTAAGGACAGAGCGGGCTTGGTCGCAAAAAGAATTTTTGGTGGATTTGATGATCGCCTCTTTTTCTATAATCAGCGTGTCGATTTTTGACTGCGCGGCCAAAGTGCGCAAGTGGTCGCTGGCAAGCTTTTCAAAAACCATGCCGGTCTGTCCCTTGTCCGAAAGGTCTTCCTCAAAGTCGTACATTCTTGACGAAATCATGGAAAGCTCGTTAAGCGTGTTGGCGAATTCGGCGCGGTTGTCCTTGTTGATAAACTGGCCTTCAAGCAAAAGAATTTTCAACGGCTCCGTAACTTCGTTTTGCTTTTTGGCGACGAACCACCACAAGAAGCCCGCCGTGTTCTCAAAGTGAAAGTCAACGCCGCTTCCCCACATGTTGGCCCAAGGGCGAACGGGCAGCGTCGGAACCGCGTCGATTCCAAAAGTTTCCTTAAGGCGCTTGTTAAGGCCAACGCGGCGCTTTTCTTTTAGCCACGCGTTCCACTGCTCGTCAAAAAGTTTTTTCCAATGGTCCTTGTACTTGGCGAACCAATCTTCGGCGCCGGTAAACTGGTCGGGCTGCCACTGGATGTTGTTGTAGACAACCTTGTTCACGTAGCGGAGCGGAACGCTGGTTATGAACATATGGATTATGGACATGAACGAAGTGGCCTTGTCCATAAATTCCTTGGCGCGCGAATCGTCGTCTTTTGCCTCGCTGGAATTGGGAACCATTTTTTTTGCCGAGAACAAAAAGATCGACTCAAAGGCTTCGGCGGGCAGGCTCTTTCCGTTGCACAAAATTTTCGCGAATGAGTTAAGCTCGCTTGTGACAGTCTCAAAGCGCGCCACTTGCGAATCGGTCAAGCCCATTCCAAAGGCAGTGACAAAACGTTCAAAAGGAAGCTTTGTGAACTGGTAGAGCCAATCAACGGACGCCGCGCATTGGTACAAGTAAGACCTTCTGTGCGAAGGAAGCTCCTTTATGATTTCCTCCATCTTTCTTAGGAAGGAAGCGCGAAGCTCGCCGGTGACTTCGCGATCAAGCGGAAGGCTCATCGGGTCCACTTCGGAATTCATTCTTTGCGTAATTTCGGGAGCGACTATCGATCCAAGGAAAACATAAAAGCCTCCGATGTTTTCATAAATCGCGTCAAGGTAGGGCTTAAAAAATTCGGCGGCTTTCTTTAGTTCCAAGAGCTTTTCATAAAAAACGCCCAAAAGCAAAGCGCCCTTGTAGTCAAGCAAGCCTGGATAGTCGCGGTTAAGCTTTCTAAAAAGGGCCATGATTTTGTCGTCGTTGTAAAGCTGCTCTTTTGAAGTTGAGGTTAAGACTGAACGGAGCCAAAGAATGAAGCGGTAAATCAAAGACTCTTGCTTGAGGGTTTCCTCCAAAATGATTTCGTCCGCGTTCATCGACGGGTCTTTGTCGGACTCCAAGGAACGGGCGTCGGGATCTCCCTCCAAAGGCCGCATTTTGTCCAGCAAAGACCTTCTCTCTTCTTCGCTTATAAGAGAAACCAACCTTTCAAATGTCGAGAGCTGCTTTTCCGCCATATTATAAGTAATTATTCTATCATACTTTGACAAAAACAACAACTATAGTGCTTGCAATTTTTCTTCAATTATATTAAACTTCTTAAAAATCAATTAAGCGGCAAAAGTCGCCGCAAAGGAGCCAAAAATGTCCACGCCTTTGGAAAACTACCTTGCCAAATCTAACGGAAAGCCCAACGCCGCCATGTGCGCGTATGTGGCCAACTTGCAGCAAGTCGCCGCCGTCGGCCCGGAAGTCGCCGCGTCAATCGTTAGCGAATTGGAAAACCAGCGCAGCCACCTCAAATTGGTCGCCAGCGAAAACTACTGCTCGCTCAACGTTCAGGCCGCGATGGGAAACTTGCTTACCGACAAATACGCGGAAGGCTATCCCGAGCACCGCTACTACGGCGGCTGCGTGAACATCGACGCGGTTGAAAACACCGCCGCCCGCGAGGCCGAAAAACTTTTTGGCGCGGACTACGCCTACGTTCAGCCCCACTCAGGAGCGGACGCAAACCTCGTTGCCTACTGGGCGATTCTTTCCAAGAAAATCGAGACTCCCACTTTGGAAGAGCTTGGCGTAAAATCTTTGGCCGACCTTACAGACGCGCAGTTTGACGACTTGCGCAAAAAGTTCGGAAACCAAAAATTGATGGGCTTGGACTACTCTTGCGGCGGCCACTTGACTCACGGCTACCGAATGAACGTCAGCGCCCGCATGTTCGAAAGCCACCCTTACGGCGTTGACAAAGAGACAGGCCTTTTGGACTACGACGCGATTGAAAAGCAGGCGATGGAAGTGAAGCCCTTGATTTTGCTCACAGGCTTTTCCGCCTACCCAAGAAAAATAGACTTTAAGAGATTCCGCGCGATCGCCGACAAGTGCGGCGCGACATTGATGGTTGACATGGCTCACTTTGCCGGCCTCGTCGCCGGAAAGGTTTGGACTGGCGACAACGATCCCGTAAAATGGGCCGACGTCGTGACGACCACAACCCACAAAACTTTACGCGGACCTCGCGGCTCGATCATTCTTTGCAAAAAGGAATACGCCGACTACGTCAACAAGGGATGCCCGATGGTTTTGGGCGGCCCGCTCGGACACGTCATGGCGGCCAAGGCAATCGCGCTCAAGGAAGCCAACACTCAGGCCTACCGCGACTGGGCCTCACAGGTCGTAAAGAACGCGCAGGCCCTTGCCAAGTCTTGCATGGATTTGGGAATGGTATTGCAGACAGGCGGAACGGAAGACCACCTTATGTTGGTTGACGTTACCACTTACGGCCTTACAGGAAAGCAGGCGGAAGCGGCTCTCTTCCAGTGCGGAGTGACGGCCAACGCCAACGCCCTTCCCTACGACAAGAACGGCGCTTGGTGGACAAGCGGCATCCGCATCGGAACTCCCGGCCTCACGACTTTGGGAATGAACGAAAAAGACATGGCCGAAGTCGCTTCGATCATCGACTTTGTTCTTAAGGGAACCAAACCCGGCCTCACAAAAGAAGGAAAGCCCGCCAAGGGAAAAATCGACCTTGACGCTTCGGTTCAGGCCAAAGCCAAAGAGCGCGTAAACGCCTTGCTGGGCGCGCACGTTCTTTACCCTGAATTGGACTTGGACTTCTTGAAGGCTGAGTTCTGCAAGTGAAAATGACAATCGGTCACTGACCAAAAATCCGGCCCGCCGTGTTCGGCGGGCCATTTTTTTTTACTCAAAAATAAAACACGTCTTCGAACTTTTTTTCGAGGGCGACGCACAGAATCAGCGCGAGTTTCGCTGTCGGGCAAAACTGCAAGGTTTCTATGGAGCTGATTGTGTTCCTGGAAACTCCGACCATTTGCGCAAGGTCCGACTGCGAAAGTTTTTTTTGGGAACGGATTTCTTTTAGGCGATTTTGGAGAACAAGATCTTCGTTCATCGCGCGGCTCCCGCACAAGCGATTTTTCCATACAGCTGCAGAATAAAAAGAACAAGAAGGCCCGCAAAAATCAAAAGATAGCCAAGAGCGACAAAGAGTTCGTGGAGCTTTTTAAGCTTGGCAAACTTTACGAAAAACACGACGCAGCACATCCCAAAGAAAACGATCCAGCATTCAACTTTTATATGTCGCGCAAAAATCCAGTTCAAGACAGAAACTAAAAGGCACAATCCAAAAGATGAAAAATACGCGACCGTCGCCGCGGCCTTCTGAACTTCCAAATCTTCAATGTCTTTTCCAGCATTATCGCTGCGGCTTTTTTCCAAAATTTCTTCTTTTGTCATAACCTACCTCTTATTTATAAAATTGTATTTCAACACATTTTGCGTACAAGCCTTTACGCACTCGCCGCACAAAATGCATTCAGCCGTTTTTATTTCGCCCTTCTGCAAAAGCTGAGCCACGTTCAGGCTCATAGGACAGACCTTCTCGCATTTTTTGCAGCCCACGCAGTTTTCTTTTTTTGCTTTGATTTTTAGCTGCGGCAAATGCAAAAATCTTCCTACCTTGTAGCCAAAAATCATAAAAGGCGCCATCCAGCAAATGTAGTGGCAGTTGGCCCTCTTTCCGTGAACCATGGCCGGAACAAAAAATAAAATCACAATTCCGTAATAAATCACATAGCCGTAAATGTTAGAAATTGATATTCCATGCTCGGTCATAAAAAAAAGTTGAAGGGTATAATCGCCTTTTCCAAAAACGTGGCAGACAACCACTCCGCTTATCCAAACAAGCCAGATTCCGTATTTAATGTAGTTCCGCCAGCCCTGCTTTGGAGCCTTGTCGGAAACCTGGGCAAAGCATTCGCACATTCCGCCGGTCGGACAGAAAAAGCCGCACCAGAGCCAGCCAAAGAACAAGCCTAGAATGAACATCAGAGAAAAGACAATAAAGCTTCCGTTAATGACATGCTGCATCGCCGCCATGACAATCAAGTACGGCGAAAAGTAATAAATCGTAATCGGAAAAAGCAGCATGCTGACAATAAGCGTAAGCTTGCGGAATTTTTGCAAAGTCATAAAATCTCCTCGTGCCAAGCAAACTTGGCATAAGGCAGATTATAAACGCGCAAAGTAAACTTGTCAAGAGTTATTTCCGATTCTTGCCGATTTTTTCATAATCTGATAAACTGCCTATCATGTTTTCATACATCTGGCCAATTTTACTTATCGTTACGGCAAACACCGTTTATCAAATCTGCGCAAAAGGAATTCCTGCGGCAATGAACACTTATGCCTCGATGACTGTTACTTACGCCGTAGCGTCTGTTTTTTCTTTCGTTATGTTCCTCGTCACGTCAAAAGGACATCCAAGCTTTAAGGACTTTACGCTGACAAACTGGGCAACAATAATTCTTGGAATTGTAATCACATGCCTTGAAGTCGGATTCATCTGCGCCTACAAAGCCGGGTGGAAAGTAAATTCGCTTGCGCTTGTAGCAAGCGTATTGCTTGCAGTTGTCTTGATTTTTGTTGGATTCTTTTTATACAAAGAAAACTTAAGCGTTTCGAAAATCGCAGGAATTGTAATTTGCCTTGTCGGGCTTTATTTTATCAACAAGTAGCGGGCGCGGGAACGATTTCAAAAAAGTCCGCTCCGATTTCGACGGCGGCGGCCTTCGCCATTTTCGCAGTCGTTCCTGTTTGGCTAAAATAAACGACCGCCGTTTTTGCAGACGCTCCCGCCATAATAAAGCCTCCAAGTAGAAGCGCTAAAATAAATTTCTTCATATATTCCTCCTATAACTCTTGCAACACCGGCGCGTAGTAGCCGCTGGACGAAATCGCTTGTACTCGTCCCAAATGGCGCGTGTCGCCCAAACGTTCCACCCTAAAGACCGCCCTGCCCCGCTCGCGCTCCTCGCTGTTCAAAACCGTGATCGAAGTGGGCGCGACGTAAAAGCCCTGCCACAAAATCAGCGGAGAGCAGCCAACCAAATGGCTTATCGCCGTGAACATCACTCCCAAGTGGCAAAAGCAAACGATTGTCCGCTCGTCGTACTCGTCCTTGTTGGACAAAAGGTGGTAGTTGGGAACAAAAGTCTTTTGATCAAAGTTGGGGTTGGCGATTTTTCCGTCGGTCTTGTACAAAAAGCCGTCGCGCACAAAATGGTACTTGGCCAAAAGCGCGTCAAGGCCGTCGCAAACTTCCTTGTAGTTTTTGGCCACGGGACCGGTCTTCATAAGCTTTGTGTCCAGCCACTTTTCCCTGTCCAAGAATTTTTTTTCGGAAAAATAGTAGGAGGGCATCAAGTCCCAGGGAATGCGCTTGTGGCCGTCTACCGGGTCAACAACTGGAACGTAAAACTCGCGCAGCCAGTCGAGCGTCTTGGCCTTTCTTCCAATCAAGTCAAGGGAAACTTTGGCGGTGGCTTGCGCGCGGCCCAAAGGCGAAACGTAAAAGTCGGTGACCTTCCACTTGGCGACGCGCTTGGCCAAAAGCTTTGCTTCCTTAAAGCCCTGCTTGGTAAGGGAATCATGCTCGTAGTCGGGGTCGCCGTGGCGGATAAAAATAAGTCTCATGCCAACAGTTTATCGTAAGAAAAGAATATCGGAAAGAGGGGGATTCGCCTTCCGCGCCCAAGCTTCCTGCTTGCGCGCTACAGGCCGCCTGCGCTCGCTGTCGCCCGCGTCCCTGCTGGCTCTTCCCCTGCCGGGGCGCTCGCTCCGTTTCGAATCCCCCTAATTGAATAGTTGGGATTGCAAAAAACGGATTTTTCCGACCAAAATCTTTGGATTTACCAAAACGGAAAGAGGGGGATTCGAACCCCCGGTGGTGTTTCCACCACGCGCCCCTTCCAAGGGCGTACCTTAAACCAACTCAGACATCTTTCCAAAGAACACATTTATTATACCGCGCATAGTAAAAACAATCAAGCCGCGCCTATAACAAAAAAAAGCGTCCCGCTTTTTGCGAGACGCCTTTTACAGGAATTACTGTTTATCTATCGAACTTTGGCTTATAAACCTCAAGCTCATTTTCCGAATTGTAGTAACCCTTTGTCCAGCCAAAATTCGTATAGGTCATATTAGAGAAAGTCACGACTCCGCTCTTAGGCATGGCTCCTAAAAAATGAACGGGTTTCCAACTAAAACGTCCGGTGGACGGAACCGTCACGACAACGCTTCTTGTTGTATCGTCGATTTTTTCACCCAAGACGCCTTTCTTAAAATTATTTCCCTCAACAAAATCTCCCGTAAAAAGTATTCGATCCACAGAAGACACTCCGCGAACTGTAAGGGTAACTTTTGCGCCAGGGACTACAGCAACGCCAGAATTAGCCGTGCCATTGCCCGCAACGGGATTATCATTCGCCGTCGCCGCAGGAGTTGAAGGCTGAGAGCTAGACGATGAAACGGGTGCAGGCGGCTTTGAGGATACAGCTCCAGCCATCGCGGGCGCGGCCTGTTTTTGAGACAATGCGTCAAGAGTGGCGGGAGTGAAAAAAGCGTTGTCGGTAACATACTGAGTTTGAATCATTATGTTTCCGGGATTCGCTCCGGAAGCCGTGTCATAATCCTTTCCAAAATACGGACTATATTTTCCAGCCGGAACGTCAATTCCAAATTGGTTGCAGCCGCGAGCGACAATTGTGTAATCCGTCGCAGCGGTCTTAACCGCAGTGCCAATAGCGTCAACCAACACGCCCACAATCGCGAATATGCCGCCGCTCCTTGAAAGTCCGCTCTTAACCGACGTGTCGCACATGCAGTTCATCTTTCGCGAATAAACAGTGTTCCCCGTTGTTGTCGAACGAATTATGTATTCAATCTCAACGTCAACCTTTCCGCCGACAGGATGCTTTTTCCAGTTTGTTATCTTGGTGAACAAAAGCAAATCCGCGCCAAACGTTCGCTTAAACGCGGCAATGTCAGACTCCAAGAAAAGCTCTGAATCATACGCGCTTTCTTGCTGAAGAACATCATAGGAAAGAAGCGGCGGAAAAGAGTAGTATCCCCTGTTCGCCACAGCAACCTGCAGCGTGTAGTAGAAATAATCTTTTGCGTCAACATTATTGGTAAGATTTATCGGCGGCATGACAAGAATGGAGGCTGGCGGATTCTCGGTGTAAAACTCAGGCCATCTGTCGATGTTTTTTCCGGCAGATTGCGAGGCGCATGAAATCAACCCAAAACAAAAGAGCGCGGCTACGGCCGCAATAATTGTGTTTTTATTTTTCATAGTCACCTCTCTACCTTTCTGATTATACCTTTCATAAACTGGGCGCTTTCAGGATAAAGCTCCATTTCTTTTCTTAACAAAGCCTTTCCTTCTTCAACCCTTCCAGCCTTTATCAAAAGATAGCCGTAATCCGCGCAAAGTCCAGGAGGCACTGTTTCGCGCACCGTTCCCGCTTGTCCGTCAATAATTTTCTGGTAAACTTCAAACAGTTTTTCAGTGTCTTCTTCGTTTCCGCCCTTAACATATTTGTATGTTTGCGTGGAATAAGCGTTCCAATCGTACAGAGCCTTGTAGTTAGACGCGCAGCCTACAAACAACAACGGAAGAAGAATAAAAAAGAAAAATAAAAACTTATTCATAAACCCTCCAACACATCTTTAAGGCAAAGATATGATTTTCGTTTGATTTGCAGAAGTGAAAATCTTTGTTCTGGCGACAAGATTTCCTTCAAAGAAAACCTCAATGTCGTGCGAGCCAGTAGCAATCTTATAAGTATACTTGTTCTCGACAGCCCTGTTTTTTATCGAATTGACGTCAGCGTCAAAAGGCTCGTCTCCGTCAATCACAACCTGAACTCGGTGCAAAAACTCCGTTCCGCCTGATTTTGTAGAGGTTACAGTCTGATACTTGCTTGTGTCGCCCATAATTTCAAGATAAGCGACATTTTCAAGTCCATGGCTCACCGATGTAGCGCTCATGCATGAAAAGAACGGCGTCGCAAAAAGCAAGACGCCAGCGACAACTATGAACGACGCCAAAAAAGCTCTAAAAAAATTCTTCTTCATAAATTCCTCACTCCTTCTCTTGGATTATGTAAGCCATAAGATTGTTTTTGTCAATCTTTGCATCCAAATCAACTAAAGACCATTCGTTTACAGGATCGTCTCCTCCAGTCATAACCACAGTTACGGTTCCAATCGGCTTTCCGGGAAGCTCTATCATCATTCCAGTCTGCGGATTCTTGACTTTTTTTCCGCGAGTCAAAACGTCAAAAACGTCTCCGACTTTAACGCCCTGGTTTTTTCCGCCAGAGATTATGACAGAATCTTCGTCGACAGACAGGAAGTAACTTTTCCAAGGCCTGTCCATACAGTTGTTGACAATGTTTTCGACCAACTGGCTGATTGCGGCGTCAATCGCTTTATCGCTCAATGTCGCGTCAAAACCCGCCTGGCCTCCCATTCCCAAAACCGTTTTTGTCTGTGTTTCCGCCGTTCCGTTCGCTTCCTCTGAATAAATTATTTGTCCAGTGGAAACATCGACCAAACGAATGGAAACGCCGGCCTCAACAGTCTGTCTCTTTGTGCGGGAAGCAAGCCCAGTCTCGCCTGTGTTCTTGCGGCCGTATTTTGTGAGGCTTCCGATGATAAGATAGTCCGCGCCGATTTTTTGAACGTCCATCCCGGCGATGCCTTGCTCCGCGTTTATAGCGTCAAGGTCGCTTCTTTCCAGCAAAATAAATTTACCGCTGGCAGCAAGTTTTGCCGAAAGAATGTCGACAGTCTGCTTTCCAAGGGGATCGTTTTCTTTGTCGTAAAAGGCCCCCTTTGCGTAAGTTGTTTCATTTGAAAAGCGAGCGATGGCAACTTTTCTTTTCAAACCGTTTCCCTGAACGCTTTTGACATTCTTCGCCCCTTGCGAAGACGGGGTCTCTTTTGCATTTTTAGCGGCATTCAATTGAGAACAAAACAAAAAAGCAAACATAACAATTGAAGCCAATCTGTAAATTTTCATAGTTCCTCCTTCCGATGGAAAACTCAAAAAAGTAAATATTGGTAAATTATACCACGCTTACCTAAATAGGTCAAATTTTTATTATAAAAAATAAAAACGCTTTATGGGAGAATGACAAGACGAGACATTTTTTGAAAAAATGTCAAGTTCATATTAGACGGCGCGAGCGGAACCGACACACTCGCCCATCTTGACCGGCGTTTCGATGCCCAAGGCGGATTTTTTTTCGATGTCGTCGCGGACGCTTGCCGCTTCTTTTTTTACAAGAAGAATTATTGTGGAGCCGCCGTATTCAAAAAAGCCTTTCTCCGCTCCGCGCGCGACGACGGCTTCCTGCTCAAAATTCACGATGCGGCCGACCAGCATCGCGCCGACTTCCATTTGAACCATCGCGCCAAAATTTTCGCTTTGAATCACAGTGTATTCGCGCGCGTTCTCCACAAACACAGGAAGAGTTTCCAACGCTATGGGGCGAACGGTGTGAAGGCGGCCGGGAATAAAAACATTGGCGCTTTTTTTTCCGCCGTCCGCGTAGGCGTACCTATGGTAGTTGTCCACGCAAAGCCTAAAGACAAGGCAAAGGCCGCCGTTGTATTGGTCGGCAAGCTCTTTGTTTTGCAAAAGGCGCTCGACTGTGTACTGGCTTTGCTTTACGGGAATTACCGTTCCGCCGTCGTCGCTTATCTTCCATGCCGACAAAAGGCCGTCGCATGGCGCGCACAAGGAGGCGGAATTTTGGTCAAAAGGCCTGGCCCCGTCCTTGACTTTTCTTCTAAAAAATTGGTTGAAAGTTTTTATTCCGTCAGTTTGGTATTCAGAAAGGTCGATATTGTTTTTTTTGACAAAAGGCTTTATCAAAAAATGGGAAAGCGGCGAATCCAAAAAACGGCCGCACGCTTTGGAGAGAGCGGGAGCGCAAAGCGCCTTTAACAATAGGCGCCCGGCCGCGCTCTTGTACAAAAACTTAAGGCCGTCCATTTACTTTCTCATCACGACAAAAACAAAGGCCAGCGCCAAGGCTTCAACAATTCCAATCCCAATCATAATAAGAACGCCGCGCGTCGTGGGCTTTTTTATTTGAATGTCCGAGATAAACAAAAATCCTACGATCGCAAGGAACAAAAAGTAAAGCAAGGTAAGGTCCGCGGCGCAAAAAATGTGAATCAAAAGAATCGTCGGAAAGACAAGCGCGGCGCTAGTTACCGGAAGGCCCACAAAAATCTTGGGGCTTTGCGGATTGTTTGACTGCCGCTCCTCCTCCAAAACGTTAAAGTAAGCCAAGCGAATCATGGCGGCCAGCGCGTACAAAACCGCGATCACGGTAAGAACGATTT
Organism: Treponema sp.; assembly: GCA_045131275.1. Lineage (GTDB taxonomy): Bacteria > Spirochaetota > Spirochaetia > Treponematales > Treponemataceae > Treponema_D. The sequence goes on along the minus strand of JBGUQT010000093.1, from coordinate 7,019 downwards.
TTATTATCGTTGACTTGTCGGCAAGATGAAGAAATTTAAAGTCCGGAAAATCGATGAAGATGATTCCGCTTCTTAACATTGAAATTCCGATACAGGCGGGAAGCAAGCCAAAGGCCGCCAAGTCGGAAAGCGAATCGATTTGTATTCCGAATTTTTTCATTTGGTCGGTGCGGTTCTTTTTTGTGCGCGCCACCTTTCCGTCAAAAGTGTCGCACAAGCCGCAGAACATCAAAAAGAACATTCCCAAATACGGATGGCCTATGTCATTCAAGCACAAAATCATTCCGGTTGTAGCCGAAAGCATTGAAAGGTATGTCAAAATCACAGTGTAGTCGTAAAAGCCAATCATTGTTTTTCCTCTTCCTTATTTTTATTGCGTCCAATCATAAAGTATCCAACCGCGACGGCCAAAAGGCTTATCGCGCTGCATGCGTAAAAAGAAATTCCGCGGCTCAAAATGGCAAGGCCGCAAGCGTTCTCTTCGCTCAACAACATCATGTAGCCAAAGTACATGATGAATTCCGAGACTCCCGCCGCTCCGGGAACGGGAATGAAATTTGAGCCGAGAACCACGTAAGTTTGAATGGCAAAAAGCGTCAGGCCGTCTTGAGGCTTTCCGCCCATGGCAAAAAAGCAAAAGACCGTCACAAGAATTTGCGCCGAGCGTTGCAGCAAATTTAAAAGATAAGTCCTTACCAAAAGGCTTTTTTTGCCGGCCAAAATCGCCACGCATTCGTTGTAGTTTTTTATCGCGGAATCAAGCTTTGCGTTGAACATTTGCGCCAGCTTCTTTAAGCGGACTTTTTCAAGAATAAAAGCGAACGCGCTTCCGATTTTAAGGACAAGGCTTTGCTTTTTTAAGAGCAAAATAAAAAAGAAGGCAAGGCCCGCCATCGCAAGGATTCCGAACAAAATCATGACCTTGCTCGCCATGTTGAACTCAAGAAAAACATGCGGAAAAAGAATGATGGAAAAAGCGCCCAAACTCACAAGCGCGAGAGTGTACATCGTAAGATTCAAAAGCAAGGCCGCCGCCACTTGCGAGCCCCTAAAGCCGTCCTTGCTCATAAAATAAGCGCTGGCCGGCTGGCCGCCTGTAGCGGACGGAGTTATCGAAGAAAAGTAAATGTCCGCGGCGGCGTACAAAAAACCGCTCCTCTTTTTTACAGGATAGCCGAACGCCCGCAAAATCAAGGCGAGGGCGCGGCCTTCAAAAAAGATAAAGGCAAGGGCGCAAAAGAGCGCGGCGCAAAGCCAATAGGGAGAAGCGTTTTTTATGTCGCTCAAAAAATCCTCAAACGAAAAGCCGCCGTTATAAAACAAGGCGCAAATCGCAAGGACGGAAAGGCCCAGCGTCACGCAAGCCCAAAGAATTTTCTTCTTCATCCAAGGCTATTATAACAATTTTTTTATAATTTTGAAAGTCCCCCGCGGACCATCCCTTGAATTTTCGCCGCGTTTATGCTACCATAATACATTATTTTTTATAGAGGAAAGTTATGGTTCCAGTTTTGATTAAGGACTTGCTCACAAGCGCGCCGGACCAGCGCGCGGTTACAGTTTGCGGTTGGGTCCGCACGGTTCGCGACTCAAAAAATCTAGTTTTCGTGCAGGTGAACGACGGCAGTTGCTTTGCCAACATTCAGCTTACTTTTGACCGCTCAAACCCTTCCGCCAACGCCGACGCAAATAATATAGAAGAATCCCTCAAAAAACTTAATACAGGAGCGTCCGTAAAGGCCCAGGGCATCCTGGTTCCCTCGCCCGCTTCCGGCCAAGCCGTCGAAGTGACCTTGGAAAAGCTTGAAGTTTTGGGCGAATGTCCGCCCGAAGAATACCCCTTGCAAAAGAACAAAATGTCGATGGAATACCTCCGCGACAACGCCTACCTCCGCGCCCGCACCAACACATTCGGCGCTGTTTTCCGCATGAGGAACCAAATGGCATTTGCCGTCCACTCCTTCTTTCAAGAGCGCGGCTTTGTCTACATCAACGCTCCCGAAATCACTTGCTCCGACTGCGAAGGCGCGGGAGAGATGTTCCAAGTAACAACTCTTTCGCTTGAAAAAATCGCCGAGCTTGGCGTAAAGGCCGGCGCGGGCGGAATGAAAGTCGAGGACGCCCACAAAATCGTCGACTACTCAAAAGACTTCTTTGGAAAGAAAGCCAGCCTAACCGTTAGCGGCCAGCTTGAGGCCGAAACCTTGGCCACCGCGCTTAGCCGCGTCTACACGTTTGGACCGACCTTCCGCGCCGAAAATTCAAACACCCCGCGCCACTTGGCCGAGTTCTGGATGATCGAGCCGGAGATGGCCTTTTACGACCTTGACGACGACATGGACTTGCAGGAAGACTTCGTAAAATACCTTTTGAACTGGGCGCTCACAAAGTGCCGCGAAGACTTGGAATTCTTTGACAAGAGAATCCAGCCCGGCCTCATCGCCCAATTGGAGCACGTTGTCAACTCAAAGTTCGAGCGCATCTCTTACACCGACGCGATCAAGGAATTGGAAAAGCACGCCGACAAGTTTGAATTCAAGCCGTACTGGGGCTGCGACATCGCCACCGAGCACGAGCGCTATTTGACCGAGCAAATTTTCAAAAAGCCGGTGATGGTTTACAACTATCCAAAGGAAATCAAGTCTTTCTACATGAAGCAAAACGACGACGGAAAAACCGTAAAGGCTTGCGACGTTTTGGTTCCCGGAATCGGAGAGCTTAACGGCGGAAGCGAGCGCGAGGAAGACTACGACAAGCTTTTGGCCGAAATCAAAAGGCGCGGAATGGACGAATCGATTTACGATTGGTACCTCAAGCTTCGCAAGTTTGGAACGGTTCCGCACTCAGGATTCGGAATGGGCTTTGAGCGCTTGATCCGCTACGTAACCGGAATGGAAAACATTCGCGACGTGATTCCGTATCCCCGCGCGCCAAAATTGGCTGACTTCTAGAATTAAAGGCAAAAGGATTTGTTATGACCAAGTATATTTTTATTACAGGCGGAGTTGTTTCAGGTTTGGGAAAGGGAATCGCGGCGGCGTCCCTTGGATTGATTTTAAAGAGCCGCGGCTACAAAGTGATCAACCAAAAATTCGATCCCTACTTGAACATCGACCCGGGCACGATGAATCCAATCCAGCACGGCGAGGTTTTTGTTACCGACGACGGAGCGGAAACCGACTTGGACTTGGGCCACTACGAGCGCTTCACCGACGCCACGCTTAGCCAAAGCTCCAACACCACCGCGGGCCGCGTTTACCTTAGCGTTCTCAACAAAGAGCGCGAGGGCGGCTTTCACGGAGGAACGGTTCAGGTAATCCCAAACATCACCGAAGAAATTTTGCGACGCATGCTCCTCTCCACAGACGAGACTGGCGCCGACGTAATCATAACGGAAATCGGCGGAACGGTTGGCGACATCGAGTCGCTCCCCTTTATGGAAGCGATTCGCCAGATGAAATACAAAGTCGGCGAAGAGAACTGCTGCTACATTCACTTGACTTTGGTTCCCTTTATGAAAAAAGCCGACGAACTTAAGACAAAGCCCACACAGCACAGCGTAAAGGAATTGCAGGAATTGGGAATCAAGCCCGACGTAATCATGCTCCGCACCGAGCGCGAAATCGAGCAAACAACCCGCGAGCGCTTGGCGGCCTTTTGCAACGTGGACCCTTCTTGCGTAATCCAAAACCTCAACGCAAAGTCAATTTACGAAGTTCCCCTTCAAATGGAAAAGGAAGGCTTGGGACAGGCCGTTTGCAAAGTTCTTGGACTAAAAGAAAGCGAAAGCCAGTTGGACGACTGGAAAAAAATGGTTGACCGCTTTAACAACCCCAAGCGCAAGGTCACCATCGCGCTTGTCGGAAAGTACGTCGCGCTCCACGACGCGTATTTGTCGGTCGTGGAATCGTTGATTCACGGCGGCATCCACAACGAGGCCGAAGTCGAAATCGATTGGGTTGACTCGGAGCTTTTGACGGACGACAAAACAACCGCCGCGCGCCTTAAAAACGCGGACGCGATCATCGTTCCCGGAGGCTTTGGCAACCGCGGAATCGAAGGCATGATAAACACGGCCAAATACGCTCGAACAAAAAAAGTTCCCTACTTTGGAATCTGCCTTGGAATGCAAATCTTGGTAATCGAATACGCGCGAAACGTCTTGGGCTTGGCCGGCGCCAACTCCACCGAGATGAACAAGGAAACGCCCTACCCCGTAATCGACTTGATGCCCGACCAAAACGGAAAAATCTTGGGCGGCACCTTGCGCCTTGGAAAATATGAATGCTCCGTGGCCGCCGGAAGCTTGGTCGAAAAGGCTTACGGCTCAAAGACAATTTGGGAGCGCCACCGCCACCGCTACGAATTTAACAACAAGTTCCGCGAAGACCTTAAGAACGCGGGCCTAATAATTTCGGGAGTCAACCCTGAGCGCGACTTGGTCGAGACTTGCGAGGTCCCCGGAAACCCATGGATGGTTGGAGTTCAGTTCCACCCAGAATTCAAGAGCCGTCCCAACAAGGCAGGCCCCCTATTCCGTGACTTTATCGCGGCCGCCATAAAGCAAGGGGCGTCAAAGAGCAAAAACTAGAGACGGAGAGTGGATGCGATTTTCAGTAAAAAAAGTTTTAGGAATTGAAAAGCCTCGCGACGACATTCAATTTATTTTGGATTGCGCCAACATAAGGAATTCCAGAATAATTTCCGCAATCATAATGATTATGGAAATTATAACGTTCAGCATCTCCTTCAGTTTTGAAGTCCACATGGATCCGTCCATTCCCAACAGCTGGATGTTCCACCACAGAATCGCGTACGTCACGCTCTTTTCCGCGGCGGCGCAACTCTTTTTGTATGTGATTACGCATCCGGCCGAGATGGGAAGGTTCACGCACAAAGCGCTTACATTTAGGATAGGAATCTTTTTGACGACCCTTTCCGCCTTTGCGATTTACATTTCCATCCTTGACTATTATCTAAAAGAACAAATTCTTGTGTTCATCACGCTGGAACTGCTCTTGGCCTGCATCTTTATGGTGCGCCCCGTCTTTTCGGTCACACTCATAACCTTGTCTTTTTGGTTCTTCTATTGGCTTATGGACAAGACCGCCGGAGTGAGCGCGGCCACAAACGTCAACTATCCGATTCTTTACGTCTTTTTTGTCATAGTGAACATAGCCCGCTACTACCAATACCTTAAGGTCGCGCGGCAAACGGTGATGAACCACGCGCTTGCCGAAAGTTTGCGCGAGTCTTCGCTTACGGACGCGCTCACAAAATTGCGCAACCGCTCCGCGCTAAAACTGCGCTTTGAGGAACTGATTGGCTTTGAAATAATTTTAATGCTTACCGACATCGACGACTTTAAAAGCCACAATGACAAGCTGGGCCACCGCCACGGCGACGAGCTTTTGGTCCGCTTTGCAAGAATTTTGCAGGATGAATTTGGCCAACAAAACTGCTTCCGCTACGGCGGCGACGAATACATAGTTTTAATTCCCAGAATTCCCGCCAAAGACTATGACGAAAAAATTCTAAAATGCCTCTCAGTAATCGGCGACGACTTTACATTCAGCGGCGGCTGTTCCGCCGGCCAAGTAAATTCGATGGACGACCTGGACGCCTTTATAAAGCGCGCCGACGAAAAGCTTTACCAAGCCAAGCGCGAAGGCAAGAACAAGGTGCTGGGAGAGGAAACCACAAGCGCCACTTGAACCCCGCGCCACTTGCAACGCTCCCCATAGTTCAATATAATTCATATATGGAAGACACAAACAACCGCAAAAAAATCGTCGTTTTGGACTTTGGAAGCCAGTACGCGCACTTGATCGCAAAGCGCTTTAGGGCGTTGGGCTTTTATTCAGAAATCGCATTGCCTTCAGCAAGCGCGGACACGTTCAAAAACACAATGGGCATTGTTTTTTCAGGCGGCCCGGCAAGCGTTTACGACGAAAAAACTCCAGACTTCAACTCAGATATATTGAATCTTGAACTGCCGATTTTGGGTCTTTGCTACGGCCACTACATCGTTCAGCAGGGCTACGGCGGAAAGGTTGGAAAAGCCGACGTGGGCGAGTTTGGCTTTGCAACGCTCAACTTTGCGGACGGAATGGGAGGTGACGCCTCCAAGTGCCCTCTTTTTAAGGGAATCAGCGGAAGCCAGCAAGTTTGGATGAGCCACCAAGACGGCGTCTTGCAAATGGGCGAAGGCTTTGAAGTCGTCGGAAGCACAAAGGACTGCCCCTTTGCCGCAACCCAAAACCTTTCAAAAAAGCGCTTTAGCCTTCAGTTCCACTGCGAGGTCAAGGACACCCCTTGCGGAAACCAAATCTTTGAAAACTTCGCCGCCTTTTGCGGAATGGAAAAAAACTGGGACCAGGCAACTGTTCTTAACACAATTTTGGAAAACATCAAGCGCGACGCCGGCGACAAAAACGTTCTTCTATTCTTAAGCGGAGGCGTCGACTCAACAGTCGCCTTTGCCCTCTTGAACAAGGCGCTGGGACAAAAACGGGTTTTGGGCCTCCACATCGACAACGGCTTTATGCGAAAGAACGAAAGCGCCTCAGTCACCGACATGTACAAAAAATTCGGCTTTGAAAATTTCATCGCGCGCGACGCAAGCCAAAGTTTTTTGGGCGCGATCGCCGGCTTGGTCGATCCGCAAAAAAAGCGCCAGGCTGTCGGCGAAAACTTCATCACAGTCCGCGACCAATTCGTCGCCGAACAAAAGCTTGACGAAAACCTTTGGCTTTTGGCGCAAGGCACCCTTTACCCGGACATCATCGAGTCGGGCGGAACAAAGAATTCCAACACGATAAAAACCCACCACAACCGCGTCGCTGGAATCCAAGCCCTGTTGGAAAAGGGAATGGTGATCGAGCCGCTAAAGGACTTGTACAAGGATGAAGTGCGCTCGATCGGCAAAACTCTGGGACTCTCTGACCAGCTTGTAATGCGCCACCCCTTCCCAGGACCGGGGCTTTCGATAAACGTTTTGTGCTCGGAAGGAGACTTGC
>JBGUQT010000092.1:0-20844 GCA_045131275.1 Treponema sp. | reverse complement strand
TTTCTTCCCAGTCTCCGCTGAAGCCTGCAAACCGCATTTCTGGCACTTTCTCGCCTGCCTTTGGGAAGCATTTTTGCAGGAGGGATTTTTTTATCGCCTTGAGAGATTCCAGCTTCTTTGTCTTTGCCTGAATGAGAGAATCAAGATTAGAAAGTAACGAACCAATTTTCTGTTGTTCACCTTTTGACGGAATTTTTATTTCTCCCATACAAAGTTTATCATAATAAAAATAAAGCCTAACACCACCTTCCTGTAATTTTAAGACTTGTTTTTGTAAATTATCACTTTTAAACCATTGCCAGAAGAAAGCATCATCGCAATTTTCAGTCATCTTAAATATTTCATAAAGAGAACTAACAATGACATCTTTCTTCCCATCATAATATCCAATTGATCCTACATTAATTCTTGCTGGGTTATATCCAAAAGACTTAGGTGGAACAATCCAATACATTCTTTTATCAGCATCTTTCATTGTTCCGCCATTTTCAAATTGTTCATCTTGAGGAATAAAACCATTCTCATTAGTTATTGAATAACTTTCTAAAGGTAAGTTGCTCTTATTCTTTGTCGCAGAAATATAAGTAATCTCAGAAAAATTCTTTTCTTCCCATTCATCATCAAATCCAGAAAATCTTAACTGTGGAACATTTTTTGTTTCTTTCATGCCAAAATCCCCTTAAGATTCTCAAGACCTTTCATATCAAAGTCATTTCCTGTGAGTTCGTCCATAAATTCAAAGAGTTCTTTTTGCGTCTGTTTTATTTCGTTTCCAATAGAAGAAAGCGTTTCAGAATATTTTTCAGTCATTTTTGTAAGTGAACTTATGAAATCATCTATGACTTTGCCAGGCATTTCATTCAGGGAAGTACACAGAGGCAAAATCCATTTTTCTTCGAGAAGCGCATTTATTTCAGAATCTGTCAGACCTTCAATCTTTTTGATAGTTTTTTCTTCCAGCTCTTTTGTAAGTTTTGTAATCTCTTTTCTGATTGCCTTTGCCTCGTCATTCAGTTTTTTCTGCTGCTTTTTCTGTTCATCAGTAAGTTCTATTTCTTCTTCACCTTCTTCGGTTTCTGGAATCAGTTCTGCAAGAACGGAAGATTTTACTTCAAGCTTTCTATTCTGTTCTTCAATTTTTTCGAGTTCTGAGGCAAAATACATTTTCTGCACAAGCGCAAAATCCATAATCCTGCCTTTCCAGCCGTCCTGAACTTCGTCTTTTCCTTTCATCACAAGATTCGGTTCAACCTTGCGGCAGGCCTCTATTCCTTCCGTTGAAATTATTTCCAAATCAATTGCTATCTTTTGCCATTCGTCATCAAGACTCTGGTATGCTTCGTATTTGTCTACAAGAGAAACTTTCTGATGTCGGTCAAAAATCTGCTGCGCGATAGTATCTTCTTCTTTGTTTGCATTAAGAACTTTAAGGCTGTCTATTAGTTCAGACTTCAAGAAAGCTTTTAGAGATTCGAAGGATTTTTTATAGTTTTCTTCAAATGTCTTTACATCTTTGTTGGCGAGCACAACTTCTTTTATCTGCTCACTCTTCAATTCGTAATATGAATCATTTGCTTTGTTAAAAAGTTCATCTTTCAAACCAGGGAATGCTTTCCAGTAAGGCTCAAACTTTTCAACCTCTGGCAATGGGATTCCGCCCGAAACTGTCGCAAAAATATCATAGTATTCTGCATCTTCGCTTGAATCTACATAACGGGGAATATTCAGGTTGTAATCGTTGTTTCTGATTTCTTCCTTGCTGACTACACGGCTGAATTTTTCTACGCTCTTTCTTTCTGTAACGACATCAATGATTCGCTTTATATCACTTGCAAGCAGCTTGTTCTGTTTACCGACTTTTGAAAAATGCTTTGATGCATCAATAATCAGAACATCATTATTTTCACGGTTCTGTCTTAAAACCATAATGATTGTCGGGATTCCAGTTCCAAAGAAAATATTTGCAGGAAGTCCGATGATTGCGTCAATCTTGTTATTCTCTATAAGGTTCTTACGGATTTCGTATTCATCTTCACCCTTTGCGCCGTCTTTTCCAGCCTTACCTCGGAACAAAACACCGTGCGGTAAAACGATAGTCATAATTCCGTTTGGCTTGATATGATACAAATCGTGCAGCAGGAATGCATAGTCTGCCTTGCTTGCAGGGGCTAAACCATATTCATAACGAGGCTGGATTCCTTTGTTTGTCGGATCCCAGTGCTGAGAGTATGGCGGATTTGAAACTACCGCATCTACGTACAACGGATCGTAGGTGCTTTCCGGATCTGACTCATCAAAGAACGGCCAGTCTTGTTCAAGAGTATCTCCGTTTCGAGTTACAATGTTGCTTGGGTTAATGCCACGCATTACAAGATTCATACGGGTAAGGTTATAGGTAGATTCTATGAGTTCCTGAGCGTAATATTTTATATTGTCTTCTTTGTTGATATGCTTTGAAAGCGCTTTACCGATTGTAATGAGAAGTGAACCGGAACCAGAGGTTGGGTCATAAATTTCAAAAGTTTCCTGCTTATGGTCTTTGATGTGATTAGCAACAATTTCTGCCATCAATACAGACACTTCGTGAGGAGTATAAAACTCTCCGGCTTTCTTTCCCGCATTTGCTGCAAACATGGAAATTAAATATTCATAAATGAAGCCTAAAACATCGTAGTCCTGCTTTCCATCCATTGGAATATCTTTGATAAGATTCAAAAGGTCACTCACAGCTTTTGTCTGACTTCCTGCACTGTCACCAAGTTTTGAAAGACCAGTGTCCAAAGTTCGGAAAATATTTGTGAATACTTTCTTGTGATTCGGATTTGAAGAAATAAGACGGCTGAATGCAGAGAGAGCGTCGCGGACATTTTTGATGTTGAAATCTTTGCCTTTTGAAATCCAGGTTGTAAAAAGATTTTCGTGGGCGATAAAGTAGCCGAGATTATTCTGACAAAGTTCAACAGCATCTTTGTGCTTTTCATTTAATTGTTCTTTGAGTTCTTTATCTGTGATTCCTTCTTTTTTAAGATAAGCAATCTCTTTATCTGAAAGAAACTTATAGAAGATAAATCCTAATATATAATCTTTATATTCGTTAGCTTCTATTTTTGAGCGCATTTTATTAGCGCTTTCCCAGATTTTTGATGCAAGCTGCTGTTTATTCATAATATTTTTCCTATTTCTTTTGCACAATTCAAAAAAGTTATGGTATATATAATATTATACTACAGTTTTACGGTTTTTTATAGCGCATTGTCGAAGGTTTAAATCCCAGCCATTCCGCGCCCCCCAAACGGGGTTATTCCTTATCTATGGAAAGGCCTGTTTTGACCCTATTTACAATTTGTAAATAATTTTATCTTTTGGTATTGACAAAATAAACCGATTGTAGTATATTTTAAACTGTCAGAAAGAGGTGTGGAGGTTAGGCTTCGGCCTAAACCTTAAAAAATTACCTGCGGCTGGGCCGTAAAAGGGGTTTTTATGACAGACATTGCAAAGTTTCTTCGGAAACTGCGCATTGACAACGAACAGAGCTTGGGCGACATGGCGAAAGTATTGAATATTTCCGCCGCGTATCTTTCGGCGATAGAAAACGGCAAGAGGACTGCGCCGGAAGAACTGAAAGACGCGCTTTTTGCAAACTACGGTCTTTCGGAGGAGCAAAAACTTGAATTCGCCAAGCTCGTCGCGGAATCAAGGAACAAGGTCGAAATCGGCCTTGCGGGCATTCAGGACAAGGAATTGTTGCCTGAATATGTGGACACGGCTGTTATGTTTGCGCACGACTTGTCGCAAATGAACAGAGATCAGCTTGCAAGGGTAAAGGAGCTTTTGCAGGAAATCAAGTCACAGGTTGCGCCTATGTAGCAAGGAGGTTATATGGCGGAAGAGTTTACAGCGTTGGGAACAGCCCTCATTATGATGGTTGTTGATTTTAGCAGAATGGCTTTTGAGTTCAAAAAGTTTTTAGGACTGGATTCAACACAAACATTTCCAGCTCTCAACATAGCCGAAAACAAGCTTTGTTATGCTGACAGTCGCTTTGAATTTTCTGTAATCGCGGATTGTGATTGGAAATACAAGGATAGCGTTCAGGCTGTTTACAAACATAGTGACAACCGCCATGAAATTTCTATAAAGGAATCCGTCTATGATTTGGCTTTAGGCGGAGACATCAACGCCTTGTATTCTATAGCCCACGAAGTCTCCCATTGGGGCATAATCAATTTTTTTAAGTTTGATTTTGGACTTAGCGAATTCAACAAGCTAAACGCCATGTCACAATCATTCTTGGTAGGCATTCACGAAAATATGGCAAACTTGCTTACTGTTCTCCTTGTATGTGGGGAAGAAGAGCTTGAAAAAGCAAAAAGCGCTCGAGAATTGAGCTTGAGTTCTTGCATGGACGAAGCCCAGCTTTCCTTGGCGCTTTTTTATTTTAAGAATCGGACTATATTGGCTCAAAATTTCATCAAGAACATAGCTCCCAAAATCTGGGAGCAAAATCAAATTCAAAGGAGGGTGCAAAATGCCTGACGGCAAAAAAACAAGCCCCTTGTTTAATTGGCGTTAAACAAAGGGCCATGCATAGATTCTGTATACAGAACCTAAAGTTGATTCTTCTAATATACAGCAATCTATGCTCCTTGTCAAGGAATTCCTCTTAAAAGCGGCGCCCGAAAGATTCGCTCCGTCTTTTAAGTTTTTCCCAAAACCGGCGTTGTCCGGCAACGGCAAAATATTGTTAAATTATAAGGAGCATAAAACTATGGCTTCAACTTCTTTTAAAAACGCAGACAGCATCTTAAGTGTGACTCTGCGAAAGAATCAGTTCAAGACTGACGAAAATTCATTTATTGGACGTGTTACAAGAAACACTGTAACTCTTGAAAACTTAATAGCATCGATTTCCGAGAAGAACGAGGGCGTAAGCCCTTACATGGTTCAGCATGTGGCCAACCTTCTTGGAAAAGAAATGATTAGGGCTTGCCAAAACGGCAACGCTGTTGACGTTCTTGGAATTGGAACGATGTACATCGGAGTGGCTGGAACCGTCACAGGAGAAAATCCCGGCGAGTCCAGCATTCCCGGCTTTAAGATTTGCTTCACTCCCAGCGCCGCCGCGCAAGAGGCCGTTGACAACCTTAAGGTTGACAAAGTTGTCATCGCGGATTCAAATCCGGTCATTGACAGAATCATCAACACCTTTAATCAAAACGAAGAGCGTAATTTGATGAAAGGAAAGGGCGTCAAAATCATAGGCACGCGTCTAAAGATTTTTGGCCAAAGCTCCGGCATTTGGTTCGCTCCGCTGGAATCCGACGGAACGGTTTGCTTGGACGAAATAAGATGGACGGCTGTAAGCCAAGAAACCATCAGCGCCAACAAACCCAAGTCTCTGGAATTTTACGTTCCAGACGACTTGACCGAATCCGCCTATTGCATTGTATTGCGAACTCGCTATTGCTCCGGCGACAAAGAGCTAAAGTCTCCTGTCACCGCCATTAGCAAGGCAATCACAATAGCGGCATAAGTTATTGGCTTGCAAACCGCAGGGAACTTTCTTTGATTAGAAAGTTCCCTGTTTTCTTTTAATCTCACTTCTCCACCGGGCCGGTGTAGTCCAGGATGCCGCCAAACTCGATTAGGTTTGTGTAGCCTAGTTCAAGCAGTTTGTTGGCGGCGATTTTGCTGCGGCGGCCGCTGCGGCAGTAGATAAAAATCATTTGGTTTTTGTCGGGCAAAACTTTTTCGGCGCTTTTTTCTGTGATTTTTTCCAACGTTAAAAGAAGCGCTCCGGGAATGTGGCCGGCCTTGTACTCGTCGTCGCGGCGAACGTCAACAATCACCGCCTCCGGATTTTCCTTGGCCATCTCCAGCCCTTCCGCCATAGAAAGCATCTTAAATCCCACAGCGTTTGCCTCCATCGCTACAATCGCCGCCAGCGCGAACAAAAAATTTTTCTTAGCCATCGACATTCTCCCTATTCCAAAACTTCCCAATGGCCGCCTTTGTCTGCTCCTACACGACGGACAATGCCCTGTTCTTGTAATTTTGCAATTGATTTTGCCACCGCTCTACGTGTTATCCCTAAATTGTCAGCCATTTCTTGAGTGGTAATCTCTGAATTTTGTTTTATCATCTCTATAATTTTCTGTGAACTTTTCTGTGAACTTTTCTGTGAACTTTTCTGTGAACTTTTTTTCATGTACTCATCATAATCAATATGAGTGAATCTGTTTTTCAATTCGTTGTGTTCATTGAGCAAAAGGTTTCTAAAGAATCGTTCCAAATATATGGGGTTTTCCTGTATTCCCTTTTCAACATTTGTGTAGTTTGCGCGAACCAGCGCGTTCCTAAAATACCAGCTGTTTTGAGCAAAAATGTCATTGTCCGCTTTAAAGCCTATGGAACGCAAATACTTAATTACAAAAACGGCTGTTGTTCTTGTATTTCCTTCGCCAAACGGATGAATCTGCCACAAGCGGGATACAAAGAACGATATATGCTTTATCTTCTCATCATCCGAAATTCCTGTGTAATTAAAAGCACTTTCCTGCTCAAAATCATAATCAAGCGCGTCTTTTAGTTCGTATGACGCTCCATACATAACTGTGTCTCCATTTAAAACCCATTCTCTTTTTGTAATATCATAATCCCGAATCTTGCCGGCAAATTTAAATAAGCCTTTAAAGAGTTCTTTATGAATGGCTATCAGTTGCGAAGGAGCAAATGTAAAAGACGGTTGGCTTAGAATGTGGGCTATGCGGCTTGCGACTTTATCGGCTTCTTCCGTTCGTTCGTCTTCATCTCTATTCCGTGCATCTTTTTTCTTATAGTAAGAATCGATGAGTTTTTTGGCTTCGTCAAAAGAAATGTCGCCTTCGATATTGCGCTTTGCGGTTTCATACAAATACAAAGACGGAGTAAGACCATCCACTTGCTGCAAACCGATAGCTGTAGACCAAGCCAGCGTCTTTTCTTTTTTGCTTGCGTCCGTGTGGCGAATATATTCTTCAAAATCTATTTCGTATGGATTTTTTTGCTTTGCCATAACTAGTATATTATAGCGCTAGTTTAAATAAATTTATACCCTCCTACCTCGCCCACTCCCCCACAAACTCATCCAGCTTCTGCGAAAAGTTCCCCAGCTCAAACAAGCTTTGCGAAAAGGCGGCAAAGCCGGGGCGCAGGTTGTCATAGCGGGACAAAAATTCGTAGCAGGCGGTTTCCATTGCGGAGGGGTCTTGGCAGCCGGGGGCGCCGTTGTATAAATGCCAAAAGTTTTCTACAGCGCAAAAATCGTCGGCGGCAAAGTGGGGGCGCATTCGATCCAAAAGGGCTTGGACTTTTACAAGCTGGTAGTTGTCGTCCTGCAAGTAGGCTTGCCAGACAAAGGGCTTTGAGGCAAGGCAGGCGCGGCTTAGGGAATCTTCTCCGCGGACAAAAAGCAAGTCTTGCGCAAAAAGGTTTTTGTCCCATTCCTCTTGCGAAAGAAAGGGCATTTGGTTGATCTTGAGGGCGGGCGCAGTTTTGGTCTTGCCACAAGTTTCCGCAACGGATTGCAAAAAAATTTCTTTTCCGGCGCCTTGGGCCAAGTTGATTTGCGCGTCTTTGTTCCAGCGGCTTATCGCGCGGATTATCGGGGCAAAGTCTTTTGGGTAGCTGAACATAAGGACTTGCGGCCCGGCAGTTTTGGTCTTGTCATCAATTCCAGTTGCCCCGCTCTTGGTCTTGCTATCAGTCTCAGGGGGAACGTCCAGTATCAAGCCGCCGGTCCTTGCGGTAAAGCCCGGCATAAAGTTGATTTTTTTTACAAGCGCGCTTCTTGTGCCGCTCTTTAGTTTATGGAAATCCTCGGCGTAGTCTTCGGCGGTCAAGTAGTCGATGTTGATGATAAAAGCGCGCGCCTCTTGGTCTTGCAAACCATTCGCGGCCGCAATCTTAGGCTTGCTTTCAGTCTTGGAATCGCAAAACAATATTTCTTCCAGCCAGTCCGGGCGGCCGCATTGGAAGCATTCCAAAATAACTCTGGGCGGCCTTTGGCTAAACTCGGCGCGACAAGTATCTGCGTCGTTTGAGTCAAAGAGCGCGATGTTTGCGCAGCCGTTCCCCAATTCTGGAGCGAGCATTTTAAATGTCTTTAAATCGTTTGTGATGATTCGTATCTGATAAGAGGGATTTACTTTGCAAAGATTTTTTGCCAGCCTGTAGACAAAGCCGATGTCGCCAAAGTTGTCGACCACTTTGCACAGAATCGTCAAGTCGCTCATCTTGGACTAAGAACGGTAGGCCTTTAGCATGCTTTCCAACAATTCGTTGGCGTTTTTGGCCACATTGAACACGCCGCTTATTTCGTGTCCGTTGTCGATAAAAGAAAAGGAAATTTTTTCCGGCCCAAACAATTTAAACCAAGACTTTTTGGGAGCCTTGAATTGCAGGCCGTCGATGTTGTTAAAGCAGAAGATTTGTTCCTCCACAGTCTTTACGCTGGCGCCCGCGCTGATCATCGACATAAGCGCCATCTCCTCGGAAGGAACGTAAAAATACAAACTGTGGGAACAAACAACTATCAAGCCCCAGAGGGACTGCTTGCTTTGCGGAAACAAATTCATCTCGCTAAATGAGCGGGCGGGGGCCACCAACTCGGCCATCTTTATTTCGATGACAATGTCGTTGACCCGTTCGCTAAAAGAGGTGATAAACTGTTGCCGTTGCGCTTCGTCCATAAAAATCCTCTGGGCTTGATTATATTACTTTGCGCTCAAGAGTTCAACGTCAAAGCCAATGTATGACATCGGAGGAATTACTCCCGGATATCCGCGCTCGCCGTAGTGCAAGTCCGGCGGCAAAAGAATCGTGCGCTTTTCGCCAACCTTCATTTGCTGAACCATAATGTCAAAGCCGGGGATCATCTGTCCGCTGGCTGTCGCAAAGTCAAGCGGGCCGCGTCCTTCAGACTTGTCGAATACGCTTCCGTCAAGCAAAAAGCCCTTGTAGTGGACAGAAACATTCTTTCCGCCGCCGCAAACGTCACCCTTGCCTTCTTTTGTAACTTTGTAATAAATGCCGTTCTCGTCCTTTTCGCAGCCCGGCCACTTTTTCTCAATCAACTTGATCTGGCTTTCGTACTGCTTGGCCTTGGCTTCGCGGGCCTTTTCAACGGCGGCCTTGTTCAAGGCGTCAAACTCGGCCTGGCCGGCCTTAAAGGCTTCGGCGTCGCTTCCCTGGCGAACAATTGTTACTTTGATGATTTCGTCGCCCTGGGTTGTCTTGTCAACAACTTCCTGGCCGCTGATTACTTTTCCAAAAATTGTGTGCTTTCCGTTGAGCCATGTTGTCGGAGCGACTGTGATGAAGAACTGGCTTCCGTTGGTTCCCGGGCCTGCGTTGGCCATGGCCAAAACGCCCTTCTTTTCAAAAGTGTACTTGCTTACAATCTCGTCGGCGAATCTGTAGCCGGGGCCGCCGCGTCCGGTTCCTTCCGGGTCTCCGCCCTGAATCATAAAGTCCTGGTCGTCGCCGTTAGCCTTGCTGATTACGCGGTGGAACTTCAATCCGTCATAGAAGGGCTTTCCCTTGGCGGCGTCCATCGTTCCTTCGGCCAAGCCTACAAAGTTTGTTACTGTAAGCGGAGTGTCCTTGTAGTAAAGTTCAAGGGCAACTTCGCCTTTGGGCAATTTAAGAACGGCAAATACGCCTTCCTTTCCTTTTAGAGCGTCCATAGTTTTCTTCTCCATTTTGTTGTTTTGAGCGCAGCCAGAGGCGAGCAACACCGTTCCGACCAACGCCGCGAATAAATTCTTTTTATTAAAAGCCTTCATTTTATTCCCCCATAAAAAGCCCGGCATTTTTTTACCGAGCGTTTTTCATAAACCAAAGACAAATCGCCTCAAGGCGCGCCTCAAACGAATTGTAAAGGCGCTTCTTTAGCGCGCTGATGATTTTAAATTCCGCGTAGTCGCAAGTATACACCAAAAAATTTTCGCCGTCATCAATCACGCTGGCGCAAATTTTAAATCCGCCCGGCTGCACAGCCTTTAAAGGTCCGTAGCAAAGCGGGCTTATGTTTTCCATAAACATCACAAGCTGCTTTTGGGTTTGCTTGTAAGTTATTTTATACTTTGCCTTTCCAAAAGTGTGGTCGTCCATAAAGGCATAGACCGTCTTTGCGTCGGCGCTTCCACTTGTGTCGTCCGCAATGGCCGTGTCGCTTTGCGCGTCTTGAATTCTGTATGCGGAACTGTACAAAACGCCCCAGTCTTTGTCGCTGCGGCTGTAGTACAACATTCCCTGCATTTTGCTTATCGAACGCATCAAGGCGCCGGCGTCTTGGATGCCAAAGCCCGCGCGCAAGCCGTCTTTTGGAACAACGTAAACTTTTTCAAGCGCGTGGCCGCATTTGTCCGTCCAAGCGCCAAAAACGTATTCCTTTATCGCCTGCGAAAACTCCGTGTTTGGCAGCAAGCGCAAGTCGCGGTCGTCGTTCAAAAGCTCACGGCTTTTGGAATTTTTTTCGGCCTGCAAGCGCTCCGCATCTGTCTGAGCGGTGGCCGCGATACAGTTCAAAAGAACCAAAGCGTAAGCTATTACTGTGAAAAATATTCTCTTTCGCAATGTTTTGTTCATACCACCAAACTCTTGTCATGTTCGGGCTTGACCCGGACATCTTTTTGTCAAAAGATTGCCCGATCAAGTCGGGCAATGACGCCGGCGCTTTAAATTACGCCCTTGTAAAGAACGCGCACCTGCTTATATAAACCATCTCCCTCGGATTTGGTTTCAATGTCCGGGATGTCGTTCAAAGTCGTGTGAATCAAGCGGCGCTCAAAGGGATTCATCGGCTCAAGCAAGATTGACTTTCTGTAAGAGCGGACCTTGTCGGCCGTTGTGTAGGCCAAGCGAACCAAGGTTTCCTCGCGGCGGATGCGGTAGTTTTCCGTGTCCAAAATCACGCGGATGTCCTCGCGTCCAAGGTGGCCGGCGTAAACGTTCATCAAAAGCTGCAAGGCGTCAAGGTTCTTTCCCTTGCGTCCGATCAAAATTGAAGAGCTTTCAGACTGCAACTTGATTCCAATCTTTCGCTCCTCGCGGAACATAATCTCAACCTTAACCTCGTAGCCCATCTTCTGGATAACCTGGGTCACAAAGTCGATGAGCTTTTGCTCAAACTCGTCCTGGGGAATCGGGTTGGCCACGTGGCTTCTCGGAGCGCGAGGCTCGGCGGCGTAGTCCTTTTCGGCAACCGGAGTGTTTCCTTCGGTGTGAACGCGGATTTTCACAAAGCCTTTTTTGAACAAAGAGTTCTTTTGCGTTTCAAGAATCTCAACGTCAAACTGGTCGCGCTCCAATCCCAATTCCTGGGCGGCTTTTTCAATCGCTTCCTTTTCTGTTTTTCCTTCGTACTCGTATGTCATATATTTCTCCCAAAATATTATTATCTTTTTTTGCCGCCGTGAACCTTGGCCTTCACGTCAACCACGTTGGACTTTTGGGCGGAGGCGGCGAGCTTTGTCTTGTTGATGATGACTTGCTGAATCATCTGAATGACGTTGCTCACTGTCCAGAACAAAATCAATCCGCTTGGCGCGTTGTAGAACAAGAAGAAGAAAATCAAGGGCAAGCCGTAAGTCATAAACTTCATCTGTCCGGAGCTTTGCGCGCTTTGGAGCGTTCCGCCCATCTGCGTGATCTTTCCGTAGAACAATTGCGACACCAAATAGATTACAGGCAAAACGCGGATGTGGTTTCCCACAAGCGGAATGAACGTCTTAAGCTGGTAGACGCTGTCGCCGTCGCTAAGGTCGTCAATCCAGCCCTTGATAAAGCTGGCTCCGCGGAACTCAAAGTAGTTGTTGAACAAGTTGTACATCGCGAACAAGCAGAGCATTTGGAAAATCATCGGAAGGCAGCCGCTCATCGGATTGTAGCCGGCGGCTTGGTAAACCTTGGCGGTCTCGGCCTGCATCATCTGCGGGTTGTCCTTGTACTTGTTTTGGATAGCCGTAAGCTTTGGCTGCATTTCCTGCATCTTGAGCGTTCCAAGCGAAGACTTCATCGTAAGCGGGAACAAGGCGATCTTGAGGATGATTGTCATCAAGATGATGCTGATTCCCCAGTTGTGGACAAACTTGTAAAGGGTTTCCAAAATGAATTTCAGGATCGCCTCAAGCCAGCCCAAAAAGCCGCTGGACTCAAGCGCGTCCGTCAAGCGGATGCCGCTAAGCTTCCAGGCGTTGGCGTCGGCGGCCAAATATTTTTTCAAATCCTTTTCGTTTCGCGGCCCTACGTAAACATAGTAAACGTCGTTGGTCTGCTTTTGCGTCGTGGGCTTTCGAACAAGCAAGGCCTGCGCGTCGCTCATCACAGAGCCGGAAGAGTTTGTCGAATACCAGGCCGTTTGGAAGTTACCGTTCTCTGCGGGAATCACAAGCTCGCAAAAATACTTTCCGCCGATTCCGGCGATGTTGAATGGCTTGTTGTATTCCTTGTATTGGTTGGTTCCAAGGCGGATGCGCTTGCCCTTTCCTTCGTTAAGCGCGATGAATGAGCGGCTTTCGTAGCGGTCCACTTTTGGGTTGAACTGGGGTCCCACTTGCGGAGACGTCCTTAAAGTGTACGAAGCGTTGCCGCCGCTCTTTGCGGCAAAGTCCAGCGCGGTAAAGTTTTCGCCGCCGTCAACCACAACGTTCATCTTGAACATGTAGTCGTCGTCTTTGAATGTGTACTGCTTTACCAAGGTAAAGTCCGAATACTTTTTGGCAAAGGCGATTTTCTTTTCGCCGTTCTCTTCGGGGAACTCTTTTGCCACGAACAAGTCGTTGACGACGCTGCCGTCCGTTCCGCCAAAGTTAAGGGCAAAGGCGCGGTTTGAGGCGGTGACGTTTTCCGCCATCTCCACGCCGCGGCCTGTCTTGTTGTCCTTGTGGTCAAGCAACTCGTAGCCTACGATGTCGCCGCCCTTGTTGGTGAAAGTCACGCGGGCTTTTTTTGTTTCGATTACATACTGCTGTTCGGTAATGACAGGCTCGTTTGTGTCTTCCGCTTGCACAAAAGACTGAACTTGCGCGTTGGCGGCCTCAGCCTTTTCGGCCTCGCCCTCAGCTTGCGCGGCGTCCGCGGCAGTTTGTTCCGTCGCCTGTTCAGCTTGAGGCTTCGGAAAAAATTTAACCTGAACGATTGTGTAGCCAATCAATACCAAGGCCGAAAGAACGACGGCCATAATGGTGTTTCTATCCATTCTTTTTCTCCCAAATTAGAATGGCCTATGGATTACGGAACCGGATCGTAGCCGCCTTTGCAAAGCGGGTTGCAGCGAAGAATTCTAGCGAAAGACATGGACAAGCCCCGCCTGGCGCCGTATTTTTCTATCGCCTCCATCGCGTAATGCGAGCATGAAGGGTAATAGCGGCAACACGGCCCCAAAAGCGGAGAGATTGTGACTTGATAAAGCCGGATTCCGGCGCGGAAAAACTTTGGCAAAAGTTTATTCATCTTTTATCAGTCCTGCCTTTTTGCATAATGTTCGAAATTGAACACACCTTGAGTTGAACGAATCGTTTCCGGGATAAACTAAGAACAGAATGTCGTATCCGGTGTTCAGGAATGTTTTGTAATATCGGTATGCTTCGCGGCTGTAGCGCTTGGAAGCGTTTCTTTGAACGGCGTTTCCGTAACCGCGCGGCAAAGGAAAGGCGATTCTGTTAAAGCCAAGGTCGTTTTTAGCAAAAAACAACTTGGCCCCTTTGACCCCTTCCCTGCCGCCGTTTTTAAACAGATTCTTTATCTCGGCCGGACTCTTTATCCGCTCAACGCGCTTAAACTTTCCGCCTTGAACCGAACCTGTTTCCATAGGCAATCCAGACTAAAAACTAGTACTTCTTGTGCTCGTCGCAAACAGAAAGCTTGTGGCGTCCCTTGGCGCGGCGGCGGGCCAAAACTTTGCGTCCGCCCTTAGTCGCCATTCTTGCGCGGAAACCGAATTTTCTGTTGCGCTTTACTTTGCTCGGTTGATATGTCCTTAACATGGCATATATCTCCTATATAAAAAAATAATATTCCAAAAATAGTGGTTGTCTAATATAGCATTAATTGGAGAAATTAGTCAATACCGCTCGTGTTGTCGGAAGCAAGCCCCTAATACTATAGCAAAAAAGCCAAAACTATGCTACAATGGTTCCATCTATGGACAACGCAAAAATCAAGGAAATGCTGCTTAAAATCCACGAGTCCAAATTGGACTTTACCGTGACCCAAAGCGGAAAGGAAAGCAAGCGCGTAAACGGTTTGTACAAGCCCGACACGCACGAAATAATCCTGCACAACAAAAACTTTAAAAGCGACTCGGAACTGGTTTACACCGCCGTCCATGAATACACCCACCACTTGGTCACCGAAGACGATGTCGCCCTTTACGGCCCCGACTACGTTTCCAACGCAAAGAGCCACACGGCAGCCTTTTGGGCCCGTTTTCAGGAACTGCTCAAAATCGCCGAGGACATGGGCTTTTACAAAATCGACATTTCGGTCTCCCCGGAATTGGTGGAACTTACGAACAAAATCAAGTCAGAATATTTGGAGCCCAACGGAAAGTTGATGGCCGAATTTGGCCGCCTTTTGATCAGGGCCCACACGCTTTGCGAAGAGGCCGACATCCGCTACGAGGATTACATCGACCGCGTTTTGTGCCTGCCTCGCAATTCCGTCCGCGACTTAAAGCGAGTGGGAACGGTTCAAGTAAACCCGGCCATCGGCTTTGAAAACATGAAGCTCGTAAGCTCAATCAAAAAAGCCGACGACCGCGCGGCCGCCGAACAGCAGTTGCTTTCCGGCACCAGCCCCGTCACCGTTAGCGAGATGATGAAGAAAAAGGCCCGCGCGGCCCAAGACGACGACCCCAAGACAAAGCTGGAAAAAGAAGCCAAGCGCCTGCGAAAGACAATCGACCAATTGCAGCAGCGCCTTGAATACGTGGAGGAAAGCCTTGGCAATATGTAAAGCGAAAATTTCGCAAGCCAAAAAACTCCCCGCCGCGATCTTTGCCGCAACAGCCCTTTCTCTTTTGGGAACGGCGACCTTCGCGCAAACTTCCGCTCCGCAAAGCCCCAGCGCTCCCGCAGCGCCCGTAACTCCAGTGGCGCCGGTCCAGCCAGTAAACGTTTCGCCCAGCGTTTCAATGCCCAGCTTGCCAAGAGTTTCGGCTCCGGTTTCTGGCGGAACCTTTTACACGCCCGGAAAGCGCTTTCTTAACCAAAACGATTCCACAACGCAAAACCAAAACGCCGACGGCTCGACAAAAAAGTCCGCCGCTTCCAGCGAGTTGGAGACAAGCCTTTTGACCGGCCAGGGCGCGGATTTTTCAAACCTTTCGGCACAAGACTTGGTCCAGATGGCAAAGAGCGGCTCGATCACAAACGTGTCGTCGCTTTTGGGCGCGTCAAACTTTTACAAAAACTCAAACGCCAGCGCGGCGGACAACCAAGTTTTGTTGCAAAAAATTCTTTCCGAGTTGTCGGAAATTAAAAAGGCCCAAAGCCAATCTCTCGTTTCCGCTTCGTCAAAGTCAAAACCGTCAACGCTTCCGCCAAAAATTTTGCGCTTTATTGTAAACGCCAACGACGTGCTTTCAAAATGCGTTCAAGTTTACTTTAGCGACACAGAAAGCGACGGAAGCTTTTTGCTTACCGGCGACGCCAAGAGCCTTTTTGAAAACGAAAACATTTCCGAAACTTTTTACCTTTTGTTCAAGGCCAGCGGAACGCAAAATTCCAAAACAGTCTACACCGTAACGCCGACGCTCTCGCAAAGCAAAGACGCGGCGACCCCCTTGCAAAAATTTTGCGCAAAAACAAATTTGACTGCCTCGCGCGTCGGAAACTTGGTCACCCTCCATTCGCTCCAAGACGGAACGATGGCCGACTTGCTATTGGACATCGGTAGATGAAATTCATCCAAGGCTTGCAAAAATTAAATTTCCCGCAAGAAGAAATCGACCGCTTAAAGCCCTTGATGGATTCCTACATCAACGAGCTTGTCTTGTTCAACTCCGCCTACAATTTAGTCAACACCAACGACCACGACGAAATCATCGTCCGCCACATCTTGGACAGCCTTGCAGCGGTGGATCACATCAAAGCGCTGGCCAAGGACCGGGCCGCGACGATAGCGGATATTGGTAGCGGCGGCGGGCTTCCGGGCATTCCTTTAGCGGCCGCCCTGCCCCAATACAATTTTGTCTTAGTTGAACGGATGAGCAAACGCTGCGCCTTTTTGGAAAACGCCGCGGCAATCCTTGGCCTAAAGAATGTCGTCGTAAAAAATTTGGAATTGGAAAAAACGCCCGCCGCCTCGTTCGACATCGCGACCTTCCGAGCCTTTAGGCCGCTGGACAACAAAATGCTAAAAAGCCTTTTGGCCGTTTTAAAAGAAGGCGGCCTCTTGGCGGCCTACAAGGCGCGGCGTTCAAAAATTTTGGAAGAGATGGGTTCTCTTGGCTACACCGAGAAAGAGGCGCCAGACGGCAGTTCCCTCGCGTATAAAATCGTTCCGCTTGAAGTGCCTTTTTTGACGGACACAAACAGCGGGAACGACCGAGAAAGAAATTTAGTGATTATTTCAAAGTGATCTTTTTGAGAAGCGTCATCAACTGAGCCTTTTCGATCAAGTCGATCGGGCGGCCTTCGACATACTTGTGCGCTTCTTCGCTAAAGGCGCCGGGAGTGACGCAGTAACCGCGGTCAACTTTTTTGTCCTTAAGCTTTGCGTGAAAGTCGCGCACAAACAATTCGCCGACAGCGCCGGTTGTTCTGTAAAAGCGGAACAGCTCAACGTCTTCCCATTTTGGCGTTTCGATTTCGCAATGAATGTCAACAGTTTCTTGCAAAACTTCAACGTCGGAAATTTTTACGAACGAGTGCGCGTAGAATTTTGTTACAAGGTTGCGGCACAAAACTACAAAGTCGCTTGTTCCGCTTGTCAAATACAATTGCAAGTTGGTGTTTTGGTTCAGCTCCTTGTAGCGGCTGATCAAAGTTGAAACATCCTTGTAATTTGGAACGGTGTTGTTTATCGTTGTAAGGCACTGCAAGCCCTGCGAAATTTTGTTTGTAGAAAAATAGCATTGCGCCAAACGGTAGTTCAACTCAAGGAAAGTTTCCGTCGGAATGTCCTTAAGCTTAAGTCCGATTTCGTAGTCTTGAACGGCCGCGTCGTTCTGGCCCATTCGCGCGTGGATTACGCCGGCCGACAAACAAGACTTGGGTCCGTAGACAGGATCCGGCCTAAGGTGAACGAATACCTTAAGCGCCTTGTCTCCCGCTCCGCACTCTTGCATGGCGTCGGCCATAGAGAACAAAGCCTCTTTGTTTTGCGGGTCGTCGTTCAATGCCTTTCTCAAAACAGGAAGACAATCGCGGAATTTCTTTGCCTTGTACATCGCCATTCCAAGCGGCATCGTGATTCCCGTCGCTTCGGGATTTATCGTGTAGGCTTTCTTAAAGCAGGGAATCGCTTTTTCATAATCCTTGTTTTCGTAGCATGCCAAGCCCAAGTAATAGTTTACGTCAAAACTGTCAGACTGCAATTTGTAGACAGTCACCAAGCTCTTAAGGGCTTCGGGTATTCTCTTTAGCTTGTAGCAGCAGATTCCGTGGCGAAGGCAAACCAAGGCGGGATCAACGTCTGGGTGGGTGGCGGCCAAATCGACCAATGTGTTGTAAAGGGTAACGGCCTTGTCCCAAAGATTTTCGTTAAAGTACAAGTCCGCCAAAGGCAAAAGGGCTTGCGTGTTATAGGGGTCGTGAGAAAGTTTTTTAGTTGACTCGCGAATTATTTGGGCGCGGTTCTTTTGCGAAGCGACTCTTGGCTTGCGTCCTTTGCCGCCACCGCTTCCGCCTCCAGAAGATTTTCTTCCGCCAACGATGCTCAAAACGGCGATAACTGCGAGACATGAAATAACCGCAATAACTACTGGTAACATATCTTTTCTATTATCGGAAAAAAACTAGATATTGTCAACCGCGCGGGCTTTTCTTTACGCTTCCCCAAAAAAATCTTGGCTCAAACTATGGGCGAACAAAAGCTGCGCCGCGTAATAAGTGACGTTGCTAAAATTGTTCATGATTTGGTCGCCCGCCCAAGAAAGCTTGCACACCTCGTGGACAGAAAACTGCAAAGAAAAATCAGAAATCAAAAACAAAACGCCGGCCGTGACAACAAGGCGGCCCATCGTGTTTTTAAACGAAAGAGCGTCCACAGACTTTAAGGCGCTTCCGACTACAAAGACAGAATAAGCGGCCAGCGGAACAAAAAGTTTTTCCAAGGCGATCAAGGGACAGAACCAGTCAAAAATCAAAATTGCGCAAACGACGGCAAAAACCAAAAGCGCGTATTTAAGCGATGGCTTTTTAAATTCGGTGAACGCCAGGAAAAAACAAATTTGAGCGAGCAAAAAGCCCAAGATTCCCGTGACGATATTGTATTTTATAAAAACGTCCGCCACAAGCGAAAAAACCAGCGCCAAAATAATTTTTATCGAGTAGCGCTTGAATCCCGCGGACTTTTCTTTGCTTGCAAAAAAATTCCAGACAGCCAAAAAAACAAAGCACGCGCTGCTTAGCGCCTTAAAAATCACTGTCCTAAAAAAGGCGCCGTCAACGGTCTCTTCGTAAAAATAATTGTAACGGTAGCCCGCGTAAAAAAACGCGAACAAAACAAAAAGCGCGATCTTTACAATCACATTTCTTTTTGTTGAATTTTCGGAACTCATTTTTCTTCCTCCTTTTGGGCGGCGCCTTTTTTTATTCTTTCAAAAATCGCGTTCAATTCCGGCGGAAGTTGGTTGGCGCCGCCTTCCTGGCCAGCGGCTCCTTCTCTGCCCGCGGCGGCTGGCTTGTTAACATAGCCCATTTCTTCCAACCTTTTTTGCTCTTCGTCAATTTTTTGCGCGTACTTTTCCACTGCGCGTTTTGCAATCTCGTCAGGGTTTGCCAAACTTGCTGTACTGCCCTTTACCCTAAAAGCAAGCGAATCAATTTTAACGCCGCCGCTCAAACGGTTAAGTCCTGTAAGAATAAATTTTTTGTGAAGCTGCAACATTTGGTTCCAACCGGGATGGTCGCATTCAACCAAAAGAATTCCGTTCTTCAAATCAACGACGGAAGAATGAGCGGCGAGTTTTTCTCCGTTGCCAGAAATTTTTGAAACTGTTTCTTCCCACGCCTTGTGTATTTTTGCGTTTTGCTCAATGTCGTTGGAGGAAATGTTTTTAAAAACCTTTGTGATCATTTGGGCGCCGCTTATGAATTCATCGCTCATTTTTTCCAACCCCCATTCTCAATAAAGTAAACGCTTGTTGTGGACTTCATGTATCTTTCGTAAGGCTCGCCGGGCAAGAAGGTGCAGAACAACTGTTCGTATTCCGGAAGCAAGCTTGTAAGCTTTTGCCTTTTGTCGGGATCCAATTCCAACATAACGTCGTCCATCAACAACACCGGCTTTTCGTTTATCGTTTGGCTGTAGTAAACCGCTTGGCTAACGCGCAACAAAAGCGCTATTAATCTACGTTGGCCCATCGACGCGATCGGAACGAAAGGCTTTCCGCCGCAAAAATAACGCAAGCGGTCGCGGTGCGGTCCGCTCAAAGTCGTTCCCATTATAAAATCGCTGTCCCGCTTGCTCTTCAAAACTTCCAAAACTTCTTCCTTGCTTGGAAGCCTGTTTGAAACTCCGTCCTTCACTTCTTTCCAGCTGGGCTCGTAACTAATCGTAAGGCCTTCGATTCCGGTGACTTGTTCGTAAAGGCGGGTGAATATTTCGTTGAATTTAAAGACGGCTGTCTTTCTTTTTTTTTGAATTTCCAAACCGTTCTCTACAAGCTGAATGTCGTAGATGTCCAACATCTCGCGCTTGTTTTCTTTTATCAAAACGTTTCGGTTTTTAAGAGCGGTTCGATAGCGGCGCAAAAGGTCGATGTAAAGAACGTCGTACATCGAAAGGCTTTGGTCCAAAAAAAAGCGGCGGTCGCTTGGATCCCCTTCAACAAAACGCAAGTCGTCGTGGCAAAAAAGAATGCAGGGCATCGTGTTTATCAATTCTTTTCTGTCGCGAATTTTTTTTCCGTTTTTTTCGATTGTTTTTTTGCTGTCTTTGTAAATGACGTTGACGCTGCGGGTGCCGCCGCCGCTTTCTTGATACAGCGCGCGTATGCTAAAATCTTTTTCGCCGCGCCTAACGATTTCCGTGTCGCTGTGGGTGCGGAAAGAATTTCCGTAAGCGCAATAGTAAAGGGATTCTAGAATGTTGCTTTTGCCCTGGCCGTTCTGTCCGACAAAATAAACTTCCTTTGAGTCAAAATCGATCTTGTCGTTTTGCAAATTGCGGAAATTATAAAATGACAGCGACAAAAAGGCCATTCAATTAAAGAACTAGTTCAAGTTCATTGTCATGATTACGTGGAAGTAATCAGACTTGGGCTCCGTTCTCATGATGGCGGCTTTGTTGGCGTCCTTAAATTCAAAGGCGATGCGTTCGGCGTTGGTCAACTTAAGCGGCTCTTCCAAGAAACGGAAGTTAAAGGCCAACATGATTTCCTCGCCGTTATACTCGCAAGGAATTTCTTCGTCGGCGCTTCCCAATTCCAATTCTGGAGAGAAGATCGTAAGCTTTCCGGGTGTAAGCTTGAAAATCGTGCGCAAAGAATTTTTGTCAACGTAAATGCCGATGCGGTCAAGCGCGTCAAGCAAGTCCGCCTTTTGAACTTGGAACGATTTGTCCAAATCCTGCGGGATTACGCGGCGGTAGTTGGGGAATTCTCCGTCCAACAAAAGAGAAGAGAATTCGTAG
>JBGUQT010000091.1:0-34844 GCA_045131275.1 Treponema sp. | reverse complement strand
GCCAAATTCCGATAAGTTTAGTATAGGGTGGTGAGAACCGGCCGAGCAAAACCGGTTTTTCTAAAACTGCTCGAACAAACTGATAGGAGATACACTATGGTTATCAATCACAACATGAGCGCTATGTTCGCTCAGCGTTCACAGGGCCTTACTGATCTTGCAAACCAGAAGAGCATGGAAAAACTTTCGTCTGGAATGCGAATCAATCGCGCCGGCGACGACGCTTCGGGCTTGGCCGTTTCTGAAAAGATGCGCGCCCAGATTCGCGGCTTGAACCAGGCTTCTCAGAACGCGGAGAACGGAATTTCGTTCATCCAGACAACTGAAGGCTACTTGCAGGAAACAGAAGACATCTTGCAGCGCATCCGCGAATTGGCCGTACAGTCATCGAACGGAATTTATTCTGACGAAGACCGCATGCAGATCCAGGTTGAGGTTTCTTCTCTCGTAGACGAAGTTGACCGCATCGCTTCTGCCGCCCAGTTCAACGGAATGAACATGTTGACTGGCCGCTTTGCCCGCCCCACAGGCGAGAACGTTGTTACAGGATCTATGTGGTTCCACATCGGCGCCAACATGGACCAGCGCACACAGGTTTACATCGGAACTATGTCTGCCATGGCTCTCGGAATCCGCAACATCGGCGACGAGTCAAAGATTTCTTTGCAGGCTCCCGATGACGCCAACCGCGCCATTGGAACAATCGACGAGGCCTTGAAGAAGGTTAACAAGCAGCGCGCTGACCTCGGCGCCTACCAGAACCGCTTGGAAAAGACAGTTGTCGGCCTTGACATTGGCGCCGAGAACCTCCAGGCTTCTGAAAGCCGCATCCGCGACACAGACATGGCCGCTGAGATGGTTGAGTTCACTAAGGATCAGGTTCTTAGCCAGGCTGGAACAGCGATGCTCGCCCAGGCCAACCAGCAGAGCCAGAACGTTCTTAGCTTGCTCCGCTAGAGGACACGGCATTAAAAATGCCAGCAGATTAAGAACTGCATAGCAAAAAACCGCTCCGTTTGGAGCGGTTTTTTTTATTGTTTAGTTTTTTTCTTCGGGAAGGTATTCCAGCTTTTTGCCGTAGAACTTTTCGTAGCAGTCAACCCAAGCCTTGTAGTTTTGCTCGTTCATGTCGCGGATGTTTTGTTTGTCCGACTTGTTTGGGTCGGGGAAAATCGCGGGCAAAACGTTCATCGTGTATTCTTGGATCGGGAATCCGTCGGCGCCGATGATGTCCGAGTCGGTCATCGTGATGAATATCGGCAATACCGGAACCTTGTTGTCGACGGCAAATTTAAAGGCGCCGTTTGTCATCGGGCGCGGCTTTCTATAGTTCCACCACATGCCCTGCTCGGCGTAGACCAAGATTTTTTCTCCGCGGGCCAAAAGTGTTTTCATTCCTTCAAAGAATTTTTTCATTGTGGAATGGTTTTGGCTTACGGGGAGGGTGTTGCAGTTGCGGAACAAAAAGCCGTAAAGTCCGGGGAAGGAAGTGTAGTTTCCTTCGCGGATTACGCGCCAAATTATGTGATGGCGGGTGTAGGGCTTTAGGATTTCCAAAACGGCAAAGTTGTCAAAGGCGTTAAAGTGGTTGCAAGTGACGATCAAGCCCTTGTCTTTTACGGCAAAGAAATTTTCCATGCCTACGACGTCTTTGATTATAAGAAGCTTGTTCTTAAAAAGGCTTGCGATGAATTTTGTTCCGACAATGTTGGCCGCCCAAGTCTTTATTTTGCTTGTAAGCTTTGACCTTGTGTAGTCAATCTTGTCCGGCTCAAGGGGAATTGTGGGCGGATCGGCCTCCACGTCGTGCGACCAGAGACGCTTTCGCTCGTATTCGTCAATCTTTTCAAGCACGGCCAAGCGGCCGGGATCTTTTTCCGCCATGGCTTTACGCCATCCTCAAAAGAGTCTTTACGCCTTCGACAGAAGAAGAGGCGGCCTTTTTGGCCAACTTGGCGGCAGAGCTTGCGGCCGTTCCAAAGAATTCCAAGAGGCCCGCTCCGATTCTTTCGCGCCTGATTGTGTTCCAATAGTTGTTGAAGTTGTTGGCTTGTTCGACGCACATTTTCATCATGTTTCCGATAAGGACCTTGTCCTTCGCCTTTTCTTCGTCGGAATAAGTTTCCTTCATATGGCGGAGCGTGTCGGCAAAAGGTGTTTGGTCGGCGTATTCCCAGAAGATGTCGCCGTAAGTGATTCCGTCGTACTTCCAGGGGCGCCACATCATTTTGTAGTGAACGATTTTAAGGTCCTTGTCGTCAAAGGCCGGGTTGTCGAACGAAGTTTTGTTCCAGCCCAAGTCAAAGTAGTGGACGCGGTCTTTGCAGAGAACGTTTAGATAGGCCTGGTCCTGGTCGATGTTAAATGGGAAGCGGTTCAAAAGCTTTACGAACTTTTCCTGGATTTTTTCTTCGCGGTATTTTTTTGCGTTGATCAAGATGATGCCGGCGTTGAAGTAATTCTGTCTCTTTACGCCAAGGGCCTTTTCTACGTATTCGCCAAACTCGTTGATTGTAAGAACTGTTTCTTCAACGATGGCTCCAAGAAGGTTGTCGCCCAACTCGGCGTTGTACATCTTTGAGATGTCGTCCAAAATCAACAAGTCGCTGTCTAAGTAAAGGACTTTGTCGTACTCAGGATAAAGGCTTGCGATAAAGAGGCGGAAGTACGTTTCTTGTGAATAGTAGTCGCGTAAATGGAACATATTTGAATAGGCGTCCAACTTTTCCTTAAGAGAGATGAATTCGATGGAAGCGTTGTCCGCGCTGGACGCAGCGACCTTTTCTTGCAAGTCTTTGGCAAGGTCTGTGGTCAAAACATAAATTTTGTAAAAATAGTCTTTTGAAGCGTTTTGGAGCATTGACTTGAGGGTTACGCCCAACATGGGCGCGTACTTGTAGTCAACCGCGAAAAATACTGGAATCTCACCCTTATACATTTTGTTCTTCATACAGTTATCCTCTAAGAATTTTGACACGAGAAGAAGCTTTTTGTTGCGCTTTTTAGTTGCGGAACGGAGGTCTCTGCCTTACCGCATCACCACGTTTTTGAAAGTTTCTTCCACTTTCTTAAAGTATAAACTCTTAAAGGGGTGAATGTCCATAGCGTTTGAGACCCAGCCGCCAATGACCTTAAGGTCGATTACGGAACAGGTTACGGGGTGGCTTATCGGAATCACTTCTCCGCTTGAAAGCAGAATGTCTTCGGCCTTTGCCAAGAGGGCGTTTCGTTCCTTGCTTTCGTTTGTCCAAGCGGCTTGGTCAAGCAATTTGTCAAAATTCTCGTCGCTCCAATGGGAGTCGTTCATCGAGGAATTTCCGCGGAAGAGCTCCAAAAACGCCAAGGGGTCGGCGTAGTCGCCAATCCAAGTGTACAAGAAAAGGTCGGCGTTTGTCTTTGAGATTGAGGTCAGGTAAAACTGCTGCGGGATTTTTACGGTCTTTAATTCCACGCCGATTTCTTCCAAGGGCCCGCGCAATAGTTCCGCGCGGTTTGACATGTATTCCGTGTCGGGAATGGCAAAAGACAATTCGATTTTTTGATCCGTAACGCCGGCGGATTTTTTCGCCGCTTCAAGCATAAACTGGGCTTCTTCGATGTCGGTGTAGTTGAGGCCTTCGGGGCTCTTATAGCCGGCGCTTGGGCAAACCAAAGTTTCGGCGGGGAACATGCTTCCGTCGCGCAACTGCTTCCAAGGAATCGCGGTAAGGACAGCGTTCCTAAAATCGGAGCGGCTCCATATTGGAGAATCGTTTTTAAAGAACAGGTATTCGGTTCCAAATTCCGCCGAAAGTTGAATCGCGTTTTTGTCCAAGATTTTTTTGAGTTCGTCGTTGGCGTCAATCCAATCCGCGGCGCCCGTGTTAAAGGCGTGGGCTTTTGCGTTTCCGTCGTCTGTAAGGTGAATCGCGATGGAAGGAATGTGAACTTGCTCGGCGTTCCAATAGTTGGGATTTTTTTTGAGCAAGACCTTAAATGGAGTCACGCTCTGTATCATGTAGGCGCCGCTGGCGCTTGAGTCGTCCAAGACGGCGGAAAAGGCGTGGTGGCACAAAAGCTTGTTAAAGTGGCTTGTGGGCTTTGTAAGCTCAACGCTAAGCTTTAAGCCGCTTGCGTAAATGGCCACGTCATCGCGGCTTCCGGTCCCCAGCCTGTATTCGCGCGCGCCTTTGATAACGTCAAGAAGGGAAGAGTAGTAGGCGCCTTTGTTTGCGATAAGGTTTAGCCAGGAGTCCTTTATGGTTTGCGCGGTGATTTCTTTTCCGGACGAGCTTTTGGCGCCTTCGCGAATCGTAAAGGTCCACCTAAACTTGTCGCGCGAAATTCTAAAGTCTTTTGCAAGCGCGTTGTCCGGCTCCAGCGAAGCGGAGTTGTAAGAAAAAAGGCCTTCGTAAACGCCGTTCAGAATTTGCGCTTCAAAAACGTAGGCGCTTGTGTGCGGGTCAAGGTTAAGGTTTGACTGCGAATGGAAAATCACAAGCTCGCGCTGGAGGCTTTCGTCGATTTTGTCGCTTTTAAAAGGAACGTCGTCTTCCGCGGCAAAAAGGTTCGCGCCGGCAAAAACAAAAAGCAAGGCGCCGGCAAAAAAAGCGCCGGCGAATTTTCTATGAAGTTTAGTGGTCCAGTCCAAGTTTTTTCATCTGCTCCTGTTCTTCTATATAAGATATGTATTCAGCGCGGCGCTGGTTTGTGTTGACCATGTTGTTTTTGATGGCCATCAGCTCCATCGAAAGGCCTTTAATCTTTGAGCGCTTTTCGGCGGGCGCGTTGTTCTTAAAATAGTCGTCAAGGGCTTTTAAGATGATAGAAATTTTTTGCAAGTCGCTTATTTGCTTGTTCAGGAATTCCAAAAGCTTTTGCTCGTCGGCGCTTTGAAATTTTTTGTAGGCCATGCTGTTCTTTAGTGAGAACGAATTGTAAAAGCCGGCTTTTTTTTGGATGTCCGCGTTAAAGGGGGCAAAGTTTACCGTTTGCTTGCGCTTGTTGTTTGTCGCTTGCTCGACGATTATAACTTCGTATTCAACGGGCTTGTCTTTAATGCCAAAGGCTTTTTTGAGCGCGGCGATGAATTGGGCCCAAAAAGACGAAGAAGCGCTTTGAATCACTTCGTTGTTTTCGGAAAGTTTTGTGTAAACGGCGGCGAGCGGCGTTGACTGGGCGCAAAGGGAGTGGATTGCGTCCAAAAGCATTTCTTTTGTGTCGATTTGAACGGTGTTGGTCTTTTGCTTTTCTTCCTTTATCGCAAGCTTTTCCAAGACCGCGGCCTGCAATTGGTCGCGGTTTGAGGCTTGGTCTTCGCGCGCGATTTCTTCCACCAACTGCGTGTAAAAGGGCTCCTTTCCGATTACGGAAGTGAAAACCTTTTTTATTTGCGCCACTTCTTCCGCTTCTGAAGAAAAGGCCTTGTCCTGGTCGATTTTTCCGCCAACAATGATTTCTTTTCTAATCTTGTATTTGTAGTTCTCTTTTTGGAACTCAGTCAAGTCCTTGAACAAGCGGACAATTTCATTGGTCGTTTTTTGGATTTTGGAAATGATGTCGTTGACCGAGCTTGATGTGAGCATGTCGCCGTTGCGCTTTATTTCCATAATCAATTGGCCCAAGCCGCGGGTGTTTGGCATCGTGCTGTTTGGCGTAAGCGAGGTCCAAATGAAAGAGTTGTTGTAGTCAAGAAGCTTTTTTATTTCTGGAATCTTAAGGCTGTCGATTGAAAATTTATAGTAGGTGCAAATCCAGTCCAGCATCGTCTCAAACTCCGAAAAGCGCATGCCGATGATTGTGATTCGCTCTCCGTCGATGAACTGGGTGTTGTCCAAGGGTTTTATGCCAGAAATTTTGCGGTCAAGCTTGTAGGGGTCCGGCTTGATCAATGACTTTTTGATCATCAAGTCGTAAAGGTTTTTTACGCAAGTGTGAAAGAGTCTGTAATTTTCTGAGATCTGCGGAATTATGGTAGAATTGTACCATTCGATTTTAGTCTCGACCGCTTCGATCACTTTTTTTGAAAATTCAATCGATTCTGCCATACTATCTATTATCGGCAGATTTCTCGGTTTTTATTAGCCAATTTTTTACGGGCGCGGCCCAGTCTTCGGCGGCCTTTCCCTCGTTCAAAAATTGGGCGTAAAGGTTTTTCATGTACTGGACGATTTGCTCCCGGTCTTTGGACGGAAGGTCCTTGCGGGTTTGGAACATTGAGTCCAAGAAATTTTGGGCGTCCTCTTCAAAGAAGAACGAAGGAAAGATTCTTGTGGTCATGTAAAGCGCGGCCGGAATGCAGTTGACGCTGTGCTGCTTTACGTACAAGACTGTCTCGGCGATTTTTACCGCTCCCGCGTAAAGCTCTTTGTTCCACAATTCTTTTTCTTGGGCGGAATAGCTCTCCTGCTCAAAAACTTTTCGCATAAAGGAAAAGGCAAGGCAGACAACAGCTATGTGCAAGGATGGAACGCACAAGTAGTGGGGGTCCAGCATATGGACTCCGGCAAAATAAATGCGTCGCTTGTAGTGGGGCCTGTTGGTCGTTGAAAGCCTGTATCGGTAAATTTGCGCCGCGCTCTTGTAGGCCTTTTTGATGCAGCGGTAAAAGTCGGCAAGATGGGGGACAGCTTTTTTGCGGCCGATAGTGGCGACTAAAAGCCCGAGCGGCCTAATCCAATAGTTTACAAAGCCCAAGTAGTCGCCTATGCACCTTGTGTTAAAAGGAACCTTGTCGTCAAGGGGGTTGTCAACATGGACAATCGGAATTTTTATGAACTTGAATTTTCTTAGGAACTGCAAAAGAAAAAAATCTCTTGACACTGTTCTAAGGTAGGCCACTAATTCAACAAAAACCTTTGGACTTGTCAGCGAAACAAACCATGTGGGAAAAGTCTTAAAGTCGTTTAAGGATTTTGTTTTTTGCATTTTACTTGTTGCAGGCTCCGATGATGTCGTTGACATTTTCCATAATCGCTTGGGCGATCTCCGGCTTGTTCATTGTGTAAAGGTGAACGCCGCGGACGCCGTTTGAAATCAAGTCGATTATTTGGTCGGTGGCGTAAGCGATTCCGGCCTGTCGCAAGGCTTCGGGCGAGTCGCCAAAGCGGTCGCAGATGGCCAAAAGCTTGCGAGGGATAAAGGCGTTTGAAAGCTTTATCATTTTTGGGATTTGCGTAACGGCCGTGATCGGCATGATTCCCGCCAAAACCGGCAAGTGGATTCCGGCGGCTTCCAAACGGTACAAAAAGCTGTAAAGCATGTCGTTGTCAAAAAACATTTGGGTTGTCAAAAAGTCCGCGCCGGCGTCAACCTTGCGCTTTAAAAGCTCGATGTCCTCGATGCGGTTGGCCGACTCTGGATGGCCTTCCGGGTAGCAGGCGCCGCCGACGCAAAAGCCTTCGCGCTTTAACACCGCCGTCAATTCATCGGCGTGCTTGTAGCCGCCTTGCGTCGCTTGCTCTTCGGTCATTCCTTGGGGAATGTCGCCGCGCAAGGCCAAAATGTTTTGGATGCCGGCGGCCTTCATTTCTTTGACGGCGTCGGCGATTTTTTCTTTTGTGGCGCTTACGCAAGTCAAGTGGGTCAGCGAAGCCGTTCCGCTGTCCGCGACCATTTTTGAAACTTCCAGCGTTTGGTCTTTAGTGCTGCCGCCCGCTCCGCAAGTGACGCTGATAAAATCGGGCTTTAAGGCCGAAAGCGTCTTTATTTTTTCAGAAAGGCTTTTTACGTTTGTCTGCTGTTTGGGCGGAAAAACCTCAAACGAAAGGGTCAACTTTTTCTTAGCGAAAATTTCCTTGATTTGCATAATAAAACATTGTAGCAAAAAGCGGGCGAGCGTTCAAGACCGCGGCTTTGCGCTACAGTTCGTTACAGTTCGTCGCCCTGGCGCTCCATCTCCAGGCGCTTTAGGCGGGCGGGATCCAGCGTGACCGAAAGGTTTTTTTCTTGCGACGGAAGCACCAAGCCTTTTGGGCCGTTCTTGGCGCGGCGCAAGTGCTTTACTTGCGTGTAATACAAGTCGGCCTTTCCGTTTTTGCGCGCCTTGGAAAAATACACGGCCAAATTTCCGGCGTCCAACAGTATGTCAAGCGGAATTGTTTTTCCCGCGCGGTATTTTATGAAAACATAGCCGCCCGGACAGTCGCGGGTGTGCAGCCACATGTCGCTGCCCTTGACGTGGCGGCGCAAAAGCTCGTCGTTTTCGTTGGCGTCGCGGCCGACTAGAATAAGCCAGCCGTTCACAGTGTAGTCCAAGCCGGGGCGGGTCTTTTTTTGCTTTTGCTTGGGAGCGGAGTCCTTTCGCAAAAGCTGCTCTATGCGCACCGGATTTTTTTCGTTCAAAATTTCTTGGTAGGCTTTTTCCAAAGCCGCGAGTTTTTTTTGCGAGAGCGCTATTTCGTCTTCCAGCTCTTTTGCGCCGCTGGCTTCTTTTTTGTAAAGGTCGTAGTAATGGGCGGCGTTTTCTTGCGCCGATTTTTTTGGGTCTATTTTAATTTGGACTGTGGCGCCGCTTTGGTAGTCCACGCATTCCAAAAAGTTCGATCCGTCTTGAATCAAATGCGCGTTGGACAAAACCAAGTCGCCCCAATGCTTTTTTTGACCGGAATTTTCAAAGCTTTCCTTTTTCTTTTGAAGGCGTTCCAATGCGGCCTCTTGGCGTGAATGCCGCGCCTCGTACCAAGCCTTCGCCTTTTCCAAAAGCGCGTCGCGCGAAAGGTTTGACGAGCGCTCGCTGTAAAACCAATCGACCTTTTGGTTGAACGAAAGCGGCGCCCAGTCGGGATGCTTTTGCAGAATCTCTTCTTGAACGTCGGCAAAGTCGCGGATGGGAAAGCGTTCCGCCGGATTGTTGGCTCCGTCGCTTTTTGCGCTTGCGTTCATTTCGGGGGCCGCAGTCTGGCTTTTCAAAGCCTTTTCCTCCGCGCTCTTCCAAACCGCTCCTTCGTCAAAAGTTCCGCCCGTTACTTCGCCCTTTT
The DNA here is from genome assembly GCA_045131275.1 of Treponema sp. Taxonomy (GTDB): domain Bacteria; phylum Spirochaetota; class Spirochaetia; order Treponematales; family Treponemataceae; genus Treponema_D. The sequence goes on along the minus strand of JBGUQT010000091.1, from coordinate 25,887 downwards.
GAGGGCGGCGGAACATCGTGTCCAAAATATTGTTGTCCTTGTCGCATAAAATGACGTTGGCGGCGGCGCTCCACAAGCGGACGAACATGTTGAACTGTTCCTCGCCGTGGCCCAGCTCAAACTTTATGATTCGCTCCAAGCCCATTTGAGCGCAGGAAAGAATCTTTGCGCCGCGAATCTTGGATTTTAGGAATTCCATAAAGCGCAGGGGCTTTTCGTTTTTTGGGATGCGGCGCTTGGTCTCGTTGATGCGCGTGGCGTCATGGCCCGCGCAAATTAAAATCGTTTTTGCCGCTCCCTCCTTGTAAACGTAAAGGGCAAGAGTGTCGTAGCCGGGCTGGATTATGTCCTGCACAAAGCTTCCGGTCAAGTTGAGTTCGCTTAAAATTAAATTAATTTCGTTGCAGTTGAGAGACATAGTTTTATAAAATATAGCGCGAATTGGCCGCGCCGTCAAACATAACAAAAGATTATTTGCCAAGCGCTCCATCCTCCCCAAAAAATCATTGAAAAAAACGTCGGTTCGTGGTATTATTATAGAATACTATTTAACGTTCCCAAAACGGAGGAAGAAATGTTAAAGTGGATTTCCGGCCTTTTTAAGGCATTGAACGCAAATCAAAATCCCGCCGAGATGGCTCACGGCTTTGCGCTGGGGCTTATGCTTGGCCATATGCCAAAGAACAACGCGCTTTGGTATTTGATTTTAGTTTTCTTTATGTTTGTTAGGATCAACAAGCCCACTTATCTTTTGACGATGCTTGTCGTTTCTTACTTTGCTTGGATTCTTGATCCGGTCTTTGACGTCATCGGCTATACGGTTTTGACCTTTAAGCCGCTTGAAGGCCTTTTTGGCTATTTGGTGGACGTTCCCTTTGTGGGCTTTACCAAGTTCAACAATTCGATTGTCATGGGAAGCTTTTTGTTCAGCCTTGTCCTTTACGTTCCCTTCTTTATTTTGGGAATTATGTTCGTCAAATTTTGGCGGAACAAAATCGCGCCCGGCTTCATCAAGTCGCCGCTTTACAAGGCCGTCGCCAATTTGCCGGTTGTCGGAAAGATCTTTGAAGCCTTTGAGGAGAAGTTTTAATTATGGCAAAAATCACTGACAAAGACAAAGAGAAAAAAACGCCGGCCAAGAAAACTGCCGCCGAAAAGCCTGCAAAAGAAATAAAAAAGATTCCCGCAAAAAAGCTTCCGGGCTTGCTAAAAAAAGTTTACAAGGCTGACAAAATCGAGAAGGTTCTTTACAAAAAGATTTACATTTCAAGCGACAAGGCTTTGGTAAAGTCTTTGTTTGAGGACAATCCCGCTAAGGCAGGAACGGTTCGCATTCCGCTTGACAAAATGATTCCCAAGGCGGACTTTAAGCGCCTCAAGGCGATCGCCAAGGACGTAAAGAAAAACAAGGGCTCCTTTAAATTGGTTCCCTTTATCGCGACGGTTTCTTTTGTGGCCGCTGTCGTAATTCTTTTCATCACCTTTAAGAATCCCCTTGCCAAAAAGGGAATGATTATGGGAATGCAAAAAGTTTTTGGCGCCCGCACGGACATCGCAAGCGTCAACGTAGAGCTTTTAAAGGCCACGATTACCGTTCGCGACTTGCAGCAGGCCAACGCCAACGAGCCGATGAAAAACTTGTTCCAAATCGACAAGACCGAAATCAAATTCAATTTGACAGAAGCCTTGCGCGGAAAGTTTGACGCGCAGAACATCGAGGTCACCGGCCTTCAAATCGGAACGGACAGAACTTACTCCGGCGAGCTTCCCGCGATTGAAAAGCGGGCCAAGTCTTCGGAAGAGTCAAAATTTGCCGTCAACGTAGGCAAAAAGAAGGACGCCGCCGTCGCCGCCGCCAAGGAGTCGATCGAGGCCGCCTTTGCCGAATACAATCCCGAAAACATGATCAAGAACGTTCAGGCCAACTTAAAGTCGCCGGCTCTCGCAAAGGAAGTCCAAGCGCAAGTTGACGCTTCTGTGAACAAGTGGAAGGACATGCCGAGTAAAATGGAAAAGGAAGTCAACGATTTTTCTTCCAGCGTCAACGGCTTGGTCAACAAGGACTGGTCAAAGGTTCAAAACCCGATAGAAATCAAGAACGCTATCACAGAGATTTCCAGCGCGATAGAAAAAAGCAAGTCCATTACCAATAGCGTAAAGGGAACCTTGAACGACGTAAAGGCCGACGGCGAGTCGGTCAAAAAGATTTCCAACCAAGTGCAGGCCGCGATAAAGGCCGACACGGAATTGGTCAACAGCCAGCTAAAGAAAATCACTTCGTTCAACATGGACACTGGAACGAAAATTTTGAGCAACGCTTTTTACAGCGCCTTGTACGCGGTTTGCGGCGACTACTATCCCTATGTTTCGCAAGCGATTGACGCGGCGATGAAGGCCAAGCAATCGTCGTCGGCCAACGCCAAGGACACGATGAAAAAGGCCGCCAAAACGCAAAAGCGCCACAGCCGTTTGCCCGGCATTGACGTTTGGTACAAGAACGACAACGTTCCGCGCTTTTTAATAGAAAGAATCGCTTTCTCCGGTTTGGGAGTCACGGCGCAAGGCTTGGAAATTTCAAACGATATGGACAAGCGCGGCTCTCCCGCCACAATCACAGGAAGTTACGACGAAAGCGGCCGCAGAACCCACAAGGCGAAGGTTGTCGTGGACGCGCGCAGCAAGACAAGCAATCCTTTGGTCGGAGCGGAATACACGGGCAACAACTATCCGTTCTCGTTCAAGAGCCCCTATTTGGATTTGGGCTCCAACACAACGCTCACCGCTACGGGAACTATGGACACCGACGGATCGGTTTCTATCGGCGCCAAGTTTGACATGAGGTCGCTTAAGCTGACTTCCGAAGAATTTGAGCCGGCCATCGCCTACCGCTTTTATTCCAGCGCTTTGAGCGCGATAGACAGTTTGGTTTTAAGCGCCAAAATCGCGATCGATCCCAGCCGCAACCTTTCGCTCACGCTTGACTCAGACTTGGACAAGCAGTTCAACACAATATTGATGCGTGTGGTCAACAAGGAATTGGCCGGCTTGCTCAACGACGCAAAAAAAGAAATCACCGCAAAGTTGAACGAGCAGACAGGCGGCGTCACGGGCAAGATTTCGGAATTCATAAACTTGGAGAACGGAATCAACGCTCAAAGCCTTAACATGGACAAGCTTAACAAAGAGCTTGACTCCAAAAAGGCCGAGCTGCAAAAGATGCTCCAAGACCAAGCCAAGAACGCCGCGGGCGACGCCTTGGGAGACGCGGCCGCAGGAGCGCTTGGCGGCGCCCTCAAAAAACTGTTTTAGGAGAACTAAATGTTCATCAAACTTTCTTTAATCGTAGTTTTTTTCGCCGTCTTTATTTTTGTCGGCGTAAAATGCCGCGGCGCCGCTTCGGACGTTACCGGCTATGTTTTGGGAGGCCGCAAGGTCGGCCCTTGGCTTACGGCTTTTGCCTACGGAACGTCATATTTTTCGGCGGTAATTTTTGTCGGCTACGCCGGCCAGTTTGGCTGGAACTTTGGCGTGGCCTCCACTTGGATCGGTTTGGGAAACGCCTTTATCGGATCGCTTTTGGCTTGGGTCATTTTGGGGCGCCGCACAAGAATCATGACGCGCTTTTTGGATTCAAAGACGATGCCGGATTTTTTTGGCCGCCGCTTCCAATCCACAAAAATCAAGGTGGCCTCCAGCGCGATAACGTTTTTCTTTTTGATTCCTTACACCGCCTCTTTGTTCAACGGCCTTTCGCGTTTGTTCAAGATGGCCTTTAACGTTGACTACGCCGTTTGCGTCGTCGCGATGGCGCTCCTTACGGCGATTTACGTAATCGTCGGAGGCTACATGGCCACCGCGGTGAACGACTTTATTCAAGGCCTTGTAATGCTGGCCGGCATTGTCGCGGTTGTCCTTGCGGTTTTGTCGCAAAACGGCGGCTTTATGAAGAGTCTTGCGCTTATGAGCGAGATTGAGTCGCCGGTGATGAAGGGCGCCTACGTCTCCTTCTTTGGTCCGGATCCGTTTTACTTGCTGGTGGTAGTTCTTTTGACTTCGCTTGGAACCTGGGGCCTTCCGCAAATGGTCGGAAAATTCTACGCGATTAAAAACGAAGAGTCGATTAAAATCGGAACGGTAATCTCAACCGCTTTTGCCGTAGTCGTCGCCGGCGGCTGCTACTTTTTGGGCGGTTTTGGCCGCTTGTTCGCCACGGCGGAATCCGTCAAGGCGCAGGGCTTTGACTCAATCGTTCCCAACATGCTTTCAAACCTTGGCGACGTTTTGATTGGCGTCGTTTTGATTTTGGTTTTGTCGGCGTCCATGTCAACGCTTTCTTCGCTTGTCCTTACGTCAAGCTCCACGCTTACGCTGGATTTTATCGGCGAGATAAAGAATAAAAGGAATTCAGAAAAGGGCAACATGCTTATGATGCGCGTCTTTGTGGCTTTCTTTATAATTCTTTCGGCTGCCATCGCGATTGTCCAAGCAAAGAGCCGCGTTACTTTCATCGCGCAATTGATGGGCGTAAGCTGGGGAGCGTTGAGCGGCGCCTTCTTGGCTCCCTTCCTTTACGGCCTTTACTGGAAAAAGACCAGCCGCGCCGCCGTTTGCGTTTCCTTCTGCTTTGCGACTGTCGTCGAGATTGTCCAGCTTTTCAAGTCGCTTGGAATGATTAAGGTGAGCGGCGCTTTCCTTGAGTTTATCTTTAGGAATTCCCTTTACTCCGGCGCCTTCTGCATGCTTGCCGGCCTTGCCATCGTTCCGCTTGTGAGCGTGTTGACGCAGGGCACAAAGCCCAAAGAAGCGGACAATATGTTCATGTGCTACGACAAAAAGGTCATGGTTCCCGCAAGGGAAATCTTGACGGATGATGACAAATAGCTTGTTTTATTAGCGTAAGGCAAGCAAGTTTTAGCTAAGATTCTGCCAGTAAAAGTCCGATAATAAAAAGGGAATGTTCCCGAATCGGACTTTTATGAAGCAGTTGTATATTTCTTTAAGAATAGTGGCTCTTATTTTTGCTTGCGTTTTCTCTCTTCTTTTCGTGTCTTGCTCAAACATAAACGACGGAGAAGGAAAGTTTAAATTAAAAGACCAAACGCAAACTTTGCCCGACAGCGGCGATGACTCAGCCAAAACTCGTTCCGTCAACATTCTTGTTGCTTGTGAGAGCGATTCGCTTGTGTCAAAGACTGTTTTGCCCAAGGAAACAATCGCTGTTGGAGATTTGACTTTTGTTCTAAAAACCATTGACGGCGAATCCAATGTTTCTTACGTCGTTCTGAGCGGCGGAATTTCGGTTGCGGGCGGCTTGCAATATACCTTTGACCTTGAACCTTCCATCTACGATTTTTTTCTTTTTGCCTATAAGAGCGCGGACATCAGCGCCGAAGCGATTGACACAAGCAGCCCGGCTACTGCCGGACAAAACATTGTGAACGCAAGCGACATCGCTGGCGCAAGCAAAATCTTTACGGCTTATTGGGCATCTTGCGTCGCTCAAGATTTAACGGAGTCCAAAGCAATCACTTTGGAATTTGAACTTAACTCGTTCGGTTTGAATGGCTATGGAACAATCAAGCTTGGCGGCTCCTACGTTGACTCAAAAGGCATTGTTTATGGAATCAAAGTCCGCATATATGACATTTATACAGGCGAGGTCGCGATGGGACGCGATCCTTTGCATGCGCTGAGCCCTTCGCTTTGCTATTATGAAAGGTCAATCACAAATCCTCAGGCGTCCACGCTAAGCGATCCCACAGTTTTTTCCTCTTCGGATTTTAACGTTCCGGCAGGCTCTTATCGCGCGGTCGTCACTTTGTACTCGGATAGAGTTTGCTCTGATGAAATTGGCTATTGGTCAGACTATGTTATTGTTGAGCCTGCCAATGTTTCTGAAAACCTTAATATTTTTATTCAGAATCTTAACGACAAAGATTGGAACTAACGGCTAAAATTCCTGCCAAAATTCATTTTCTTTTCGCTTAACTTTTTTTTACAAAAACCGATAATCTTAATTGATGTATTATCTGTTTTACGGGAGGCGTTAAATTTATGGGTTACAATCAGGCTTACAACGCTTACAAAAAGGCTAGCGTAAACACCGCCAGCCAAGCTGAACTCGTCGTTCTTCTTTATGAGGGAGCGGTAAAAAAGCTCACTTCGGCTTCGTCAAAATTTGGACCAGACGGAAAACTGCCAGTCGCAAATATAGAGTCTTTTAGCGCCGATGTTTTGCGCGCCCAAGAAATCATAACTGAACTGCAAGTTTCGCTCGACATGGAAAAGGGCGGAGAAATTTCGCGCAACTTGATGGCGCTTTACATTTTCTTCAACGACCAGCTTAGGAACGCCAACATTTCAAAGAGCAAAGAAAAAATAGATTCTGTCTTGAACATGATGAGCCAGTTGACTGATTCTTGGCGTCAGGCCGCCGAAAACGCCAACGGAGCGGTTCCAAGCCAGTCGCAACCTGCGTTGAATATTGAGGGGTAAACTATGGAAGAGATTTCAAACCAGGAACTTGAAGAGCGCGTGGCTCTGTTAAAGAAATTCCGCAGCTTGCTCCAGCAGCAACGCGACAAATTCCGCGAATACCTTACGGTTTTGGAAAAGCAGGAAAATTCCATAGAGAGCGAAAACGCCGACGCGCTCTTGGCCCATACAGAGCTTGAGCAGCAGGTCGTCTCAAACATCATGAATTTGCAAAAGGTCATCGTTCCGATGTCGGACTTGTACAAGGCCCGCGGCGGCGACCAAAAGGAAGAGTCCATCGCCTCGCTCCAAAACGACTTGTCGAGCCTCCAGGACAAGGTTTTGGCCCAAAACAAGAAGAACCGCGACTTGCTTAGAAGCCACATCGACAGCATCAGGACGCAAATCGCCTCTTTCCGAAATCCTTACAAGAGCCGCCGCTCGATCTACGCCGAAAAATCCGCCAACGCCAGCATGGTTATGGTTGAGGCGTAAGCCGCTCGTATTTATGAACGCAAGACCTTAATCGTATGTTCGAGCGGTTTCACCGCGTCCCATGGACGCTGTAAGCCAAAATTTCTTATCGACAAATCCTCCTTTATGTGCTAGAATAGTATATCTTTTTTATAAAGGAGAATCATTATGGAAAAGTTCTTTCAGCTAAAAGAACGCGGAACCACCGTCAGCAAAGAAGTTGTCGGCGGCATCACAACCTTCTTGGCAATGGCCTACATTTTGGCCGTTAACCCCGGAATCTTGAGCGAATCCGGCTTGCCTTGGGGCGGAGTTTTCACCGCGACGGCAATTTCCGCCGCGATCGCCACATTGGTAATGGCCTTGCTCGCCAATCTTCCGGTCGCCTTGGCCCCTGGCTTGGGCCTCAACGCTTTCTTCACTTACAGCGTTGTTTTGGGAATGGGATGCTCTTACAAGTTGGCTTTGACCGCCGTTTTGCTTGAAGGAATTTTGTTCATCATACTTAGCCTTTGCGGAGTTCGCGAAGCTATCGTAAAATCAATTCCTGACGGAATCAAAAAAGCCGTCGCAGTCGGAATTGGTTTGTTCATCACAATCATCGGCTTGGTAAACGCAGGAATCTGTTCTAAGGACACAGGAACGTTCATCGGCTTCGTAAACTTTGCCGGCGACAACCACGCGGCCATCGTAGCGATTATCGGCTTGATCATCACAATCGCCCTTTACACTCTCAACGTAAAAGGCTCAATCTTGCTCGGAATCATCATCACGACAATCATCGGAATTCCTTTTGGCGTAACTACAATCCCCGAAGGATTCAAGCCTTTCTCAACTCCGGCCGCTCCCGTTTTGTTCGCCTTTGACTTTGCCGGAATCGCCGAAAACATCGGCCGCTTCTTTGTAATTTTCTTTACGTTCTTGTTCACCGACATGTTCGACACAATCGGAACTTTGCTTGGCGTTGCCGAGCAGGGAAACCTCAAGGACGAAAACGGAGACGTTAAGAACTCCAAGCAAGCTTTGCTTTCTGACGCTGTTGGAACAGTCGCCGGCGCCTGCTTGGGAACATCTACAGTAACTTCATTCGTTGAGTCTTCTTCTGGCGTCGCCGCCGGAGCCCGCACAGGTTTGGCCAGCGTTGTTACAGCCGTCTTGTTCTTGGTAGCTCTCTTCCTTAGCCCGCTCTTCTTCCTCATTCCCGCCGCCGCCACAGCTCCCGCTTTGATTTTTGTCGGCTACCTTATGATGAAGTCTGTAGTTGGAATCAAGTTTGACGATCCCACAGAAGGAATCCCCGCGTTCGTAACGATCATGACAATGCCCTTTGCCTACTCAATCTCAAAGGGAATTATGTTCGGAATCATCGCTTACGTAATCGCCAAGGTTGCCGGAAAGAAGGCCAAGGAAATCCCGGTTGTAACTTGGATTTTGGCCGTAGTATTCTTTGCCGACCTTATCTTTGAAGCGCTAAAGTAGGAACGGTCAAGGCACGCTACGCTTAAAGCCTTGACTCGTTCCTTTTGCGGCGCGAAGAAAATTTTCGCGCCGCAATAATCTCGCTAACAACTGTTAGATAATAACAAAAAAGCCCGCGTGAGCGGGCTTTTTGTTTTACCAGAACTACTTTCCAGAATAGAAATCCACCACGTCGTCGGGGACGGCGTCGCGCCATTTTGTCTTTAGGACAAGCGCTTTGCAGACTTGGCGGCTGATGAACCAGGCGATGATTATGCCGACAAGAATCGCGATGGGCGAAGCCGTTCTCATAATTGACTCGTCCGCCTTTACTACGCGCGCCAAGAAAAAAGCGGCGCCGATTTCCAATGCTATTACTAAAACAAATCCAACTACAAGCAAGACAAGCGCGCCCAGCATTTGGATCCAAAAGGCGTTGCGGCGCTTTTGCGTTTCGGTGAGCGGCGCTTTTTGGCCTTCTTGCGGGGCTTGTATGTTTTTAAGGTCTTCTTCAGTCATTGCTTTCTCCCTGAACCGTTCCGCTCTTTATTGTGGCGATGAAGGAAATGATTAATATTATTCCGCAGACGACAATCGAGGCGTCGGCCACGTTAAAGGTTGGCCAACGTTCCAAGCCGAATATTCCAAAAAATTTTACGTCAACAAAATCAACGACGCCTTGCGGACGGAAAATTCTGTCGATGATGTTTCCTATTCCGCCTCCAACGATTCCGCAAACGCACCAGCGCTGGAGCGAATTGAATTCCTTGTTCCTAAAATAAATCCAAACGACAAGTCCAATCACGACAAGGGGAGCGAAGGAGAACATTACGCTCCTAAAGCTTTGCGACATGCCCGCTCCAAGGCTAAAGGCCACGCCCTTGTTGGCCACATGAACGATTCGTAAAAGGTCGCCGGCGAATGACCAGCCGATTGTGTAAACGGGAATGTTATTTACGATCAAGGCCTTTGTGATTTGGTCAGCCAAGATGACGGCAAGCGCGAGCGAAAAAGGAATCAGTTTGTCTTTTAGTGTTTTTTCCATATCGTTTAGTATAGTGGAACGGCGTTTTTTTTTCAACCTAGAAGAAAATGCCTCGGACAAAAATTTCTATTCCGATAAAAATCAAAATGCAGCCGCCCACGATTTGCGCCCTGTCCGACAAGCGCTTGCCCGCCGCGCGTCCTATAAGCAGGCCGGCCATGCAAATGGCGAATGTCACGGCCGCGATGATTAGCGAAGAAACAAGAGCCATCGCAAGTCTGTATTCCGCGGTGGCGAAGCCCACGCTAAGCGCGTCGATTGAGGTGGCGATTCCTTGCAAGAGCAAAAGTCCCAGCGCAAGGCGGCTTGTTTTTCGCGACGCGCAATTTTCGCAACTGCCTTTTTTGCAAGCCTTGCATTCTTGGTTGTCGGAATGAAGGGCTTCCCAAATCATTTTTATTCCGATGTAGGAAAGAAGAATCAAGGCGATCCAAGGAATGAATTTTTGAAAGGCGGAAAATTTTTCCGCGATTGTATGAACGCATAGCCAGCCGATCATCGGCATCGCGAATTGGAAGAAGGCGTAAACGCCGGCCGTCAAAAGCCGCTTGCCGCTTTTCATGTCGGGCTCCGAAAGCGCGTTCACGATTGAAACCGAAAACGCGTCCATCGCAAGTCCTACGCCCAAGAGCGCGGAGTTCAAGAAAAAGATAAAGTTCCAGTCCATAATAAAGTTCCTTGCGCAGTGTAGCGCATTTGGCGTTTTTGCGCTAGGATGTTTTTATGGAAGACGAATCGGACCAGTTTGATTTTAGCCAATACTCGTATGTCGTTGACGCTGTGGACACCGTTTCCGCAAAGCTGGAAATAATTCTGCAAGCCAAAAAGCATGGAGTTCCCGTAATTAGTTCGATGGGCGCGGGCAATAAAATAGCCCCGGCCAGCGTCGCTTTCGTTCCGTCTGTGGCGGGGCTTGTAATCGCGTCGGAAGTCGTCCGCGATTTGACGGTTTAGCGCTGGACGCTCGCGGCCTTTATTTTGGCGGCGGTTTCCGCTCCGCAAAGGTATTCCACAAGCGCCATGGCGAATTGCTCGGCCGCTCCCGGACCGCGGCCCGTAATCAAGTTTTGGTCAACGACAAAAGGCTGGTCTGGAACGAGCTTGGCGCCGGCGGTCAATTGGTCTGCTTTTTCCTTTCCGCCGCAATAGTCCTCAAATTTTTTCATTCCGGGGTAGCAAGTGTAGCTTTTATTTTGCAATGCGCCGGTCTTGCCAAGAACGACTACCGGGGCCGCGCAAATGGCGGAAACAAGCTTTTTTTGCTCGAACATTTTTTTGATAAAGTCTACCGCAAGCTCGCAGGCTCCGATGTTGGCGGCGCCAGGCATTCCTCCCGGAACCACAACCGCGTCTGGGAGCTCGTCGCCGTTTCTCATGGCAAGTTCGTCAAAGGTCAAGTCGGCCTTTACGGGGATTTTGTGCGATCCGGTGACAAGCGAATCAGCCTTTCCGCCGACGGGAATGGCCACCGTTTCCACCTCAACTCCGGCGCGCCTTAAATAATCGATAGGGGTAATCGCCTCGATTTCTTCAAAACCTTCGGCCAAAAAAACAACCGCTCTTGCCACAAAATCCTCCTTAAATTTACTTGATATTATAGCGCTTTAGCGTTAAAATATCCATATGGACGCGACTCCAAGAAAAAAACAAGTTCTCATCATAAACGCGGCTCCGATGTTCCGCGAATTCGTAAAAGAAAAGCTTTCCTCGGAAAACGTAAGCGTGGAAATCGCCGACGGACGCTTGGACTCATTTTCTAAAATAATCCGGGTTCTCCCAGACTTGATAATCATTGACGTTGAGAGTTCTTTTGAAGAAATAATGGACTTGCTGGAACGCAAGATGTCCGACCCAAACGCAAAAAGAATTCCTGTAATCATTTCCGGTCCGGAGATGGAGAGGGCGCAGATTTCTTCCTTAGTTCAGTATGGCGTCGTAAAGTATTTTTCAAAGCCAATTAAGTTTGACGTTTTCTTTGAGGCGATTGGAAAAATCATCCGCGCCAACCTTTCGATGGACACGACTCCTTGCGTGCTTGAGATTCACCACAACGGAAACGTAATCTTTGTCGAAATAGCGCAGGGCCTTAACCGCGAAAAAATTTCTTTGCTAAAATATAAGATCAGCGAAATGATCGACAACTACAAAATACGCGATCCAAAACTTATTGTCATGATGACAAATTTGCAGCTTTCTTTTGTGGACGGAATCAATGTCGAGCTTTTGCTGGACACGGTTTTGGCGGACAACCGCATTCAGAGCCGCAACGTAAAAATCCTTTCGCTTGACAATTACATGAGCGAGTTCATAGATGGCCACGTTGAGTACATCGGCGTAAAAGTGCTAAAGGATTTGACCAGCGCTTTGGGTTCGATTGTAGGAGCGGGAAAAGCCAGCGGAGACGCGGCTGAAATTATCGCCGACAGCATTTTGGCTGGAGAGGACGACGACACGACTGGCTCGGTTGACATTCGCTTTGGCGCTGAGTCTGGCGGGGACGACGGCCTTGGCGCGGAAGGAAGCTTGTTGAACATAGCGATCGTTGACGACGACGAGATTGTCAGAAAAATTTTGGCGCAGTCGTTCCAATCGGTTGGCATTACGACAGAAGTTTTTGACAGCGGAGCAAAGTTTGTCCAGGCGCTTCAAACAAAGAACTACGACCTTGCGGTTCTTGACATCTACATGCAAGGCGTCAACGGTTTTGACGTCCTTAACCAGTTGAGGGCGCGCGAAAAGCCGATTCCTGTAATCGTATACTCTCAGGCCGTCCAGCGCGAATACGTCATTCAGGCCCTAAGCCTTGGCGCCAAAGGCTATCTTGCAAAGCCGCAAAAGCCCGAAGTGATTCTCAAAAAGGCTATGGAAATTTTGCATGACAGAATCTGACGCTCCTCTTGAAGCGATAGCGACTGGAAGCCGTTTTCTTTCCAGCACGGTTCACGAAATGAGAACGCCGATTCAAACGATAATCGGCTCGCTGGAACTTTTAAAATTGACAAAACTTGACAAGGAGCAATTGGAGTACGCCCACCAAATGCAAGTCGGCGCCGAAACATTGCTGGCCTTGGCCAACGACATTTTGGATTTTTCAAAAATCCGTTCGCAAAACTTTCAGTTGGAAAACATTCAGTTTGATTTGGTCGAAGTCGTTGAACGCGTCATGAATTCCATCAGCGCCGAAGCCTTTAACAAAGGGCTTGAAGTCGTAAGCGACATTTATCCGTCGGTTCCAAAATTTGTCATGGGAGACCCAACGCGCTTGCAGCAAATTTTGTTGAACATCGTTAAGAACGCCACAAAGTTCACCGAGAAGGGCTACGTTCACTTGATCGCGGAACGGGACAGCGACGGCTTTCTTTTGTTCAAGGTTGAGGACACCGGCATAGGAATTTCCAAAGAGGCGCGCAAAAAGCTTTTTACCGACTTTTACCAAGCCGACACATCGACCACAAGAAAATACGGCGGAACGGGATTGGGCCTTTCAATATGCAAGGCGCTCGTGGCCGCTATGGGCGGAAAAATCGGCGTTGAGCCCAACGTGAGCGGCGGCTCTGTTTTTTGGTTCACCGTTCCTTGCGTGGAGGCAAAAAGCTACAAGACAGCTTTGGACAAATTCAAGCGCTTGAGGGTGCCGCAAGGCGCGCGGGTTCTTTTGGTTGACGACAATTATTTGGCAAGAAAGTCGTTGGAAAGCAAGCTAAAGGATTTTGGCCTGCAGCAAGTCGAGCTTGCCCAAAGCGGCAAAGACGCGCTTGAGATGATGAAAATCGCCGCGCGGCAAGACAGTCCGTTCACCTTGGTGTTTATCGACATGCTTATGCCCAAGATGGACGGCTGGCGCCTTGCCAACGAAATAAATTCCGACAAGACGATAAACGACGCAAAGCTTTACTTGGTCGTTCCTGAAGGACAAATGCGGCAAGACGCAAAGATGAGAATGCTCAACTGGTTCAACGGATACATTTACAAGCCGATAAGAGCGCAAAAACTCTTTAAGCTTTTGTCCGAAGCGTTCTTGGATCCGATAGAGTTAAAGGGCGAAGATTACGGCGAGGACGAGGCCGCGACAAAGTCCGCCGGCGAGCAAATCGCAAAGGGCGTTTTGGTTCTTGTTGCCGAAGACCATCCTGTTAACAGAAAGCTCATTGTGGCTTTCTTAAAAAAGATGGGCGCGAAAATCTTGGAAGCCGACGACGGCCTAAAAGCCGTGGAGCTTGCAAAAGAAAATCCAAAGATAGACATTGTCTTTATGGACTTGCAGATGCCCGAGATGAACGGTTTGGACGCCACAAAAGCCTTGCGCCAAAACGGCTACAACGGAGTGATAGTGGCTTGCACGGCCAACCACACCGACGAAGACTACAAGACTTACAGCGCCGCCGGAATGAACGACCTTTTGGGAAAGCCCTACAAGAGCGACGATTTAAGGGAAATCATTTTAAAATGGAAAAGCTCTTTTGCCGCAAACTTAAAGCCCGCGCAAGAGGCTCAAAAAGAAAAGGCAAAAAAAGAAAACCTTGTTTGGGACGCGGCAGACTTTGAGGACACGATTTCGGGCGACTATGAATTGGGCGCCCAGCTGCTTGGGGATTTTTTGGAGCAGAGCGAAAAGTTGATCCAAGAAATTCCGAATTACATCAAGGGCAGGGATTACGAAACCTTGCGGCAGGTTGGCCATACAATAAAGGGAAGCGCCGCGACAATTTCGGCCTTTTCGCTTTCCGATTTGGGCGGAGACTTTAACAAGGCCGCCCATGAGCAAAGCGTAAAAAAATTAAGGGAAGTCCATAAAGCCATGCGGAAGGAACTGAAGAAATTCAGCGCGGCGGCGGACGCTTGGAAAAAGGAGCGGGGTAATGAAGACGAACTATCATACACACACGATTTTTTGTGACGGAAAAAACACGCCAAAAGAGAATGTTGAGGAAGCGCTTAAAAAAGGCTTTTCCATTTTGGGCTTTTCATCCCACAGCTTGTATCCGCACTCGTCGGATTGGCACATGGACGCGGAAGACCACAAAAAATATTTTGAGGACATTCGCTCCCTTGCCAAGGAATATGAAGGCAAGATAAAAATTTACGCCGGCCTTGAAGCCGACTACATTCCGGAATTTGCCTGCGACTTTGACTGGGCTTACAAGGATTTTTCTCCCGATTACCTCATTGGCTCCGTTCACTATTTGAACAACAAAAAAGGTTTTTTTACGGTTGACGGTCCGCTATCTGAAGTGACGGAAGGCTTGAAGCGGCTTTACAAGAACGACGGAAAAAAAGCTGTCTGCGAATATTTTGACCGCCAACGGCAAATGCTTGCCACGCAAAAAATCACGATTCTAGGCCACGCCGACTTGGTGAGGCTTCACAACGCTCGTTTGAAATTTTTTGACGAAGGCGACTCTTGGTACAAAAAGGAATTGAAGGCGACCGCAAAGGCCGCCGCGCGTTCCGGCGTGATTGTGGAGATAAACACCGGTGGCTTGGCCAGAGGCAAGATAGACGACGTTTATCCTAGCGCGGAATTTTTGGATTATTTGCGCCAAGCCGGCGTTCCGGTAACTTTTTCCAGCGACGCGCACGCCGCGGAAAAATTGGATTGCGCTTTTGACCGCGCGGAGCTTGCGGCGGTTAGGGCTGGATATACAGAAGCCGCCTTCTTGGAAGACGGCCAGGTTAAATTCCGCCAGCTTAGCGGCTCGTTAAAGTATTGATCAAAGCGTTAAAAAGTTAGCGGCGCTTTTCGGCCTTTGACGCGCAGTTGATGCACATAAAAGCGTAGGGCAAAGCCTCAAGGCGCGCTTCGGGAATCGGCTTTCCGCACTGGAGGCAAAGGCCGTACTTTCCTTGCTGGATGCGAAGGAGCGCGTTGTTTATAAGCGTAAGGCGGTTGGCGTCCTGAGCGTTGAGCGAGTCCAACATATTGCGGTCCACCGCGCCTGAAGCGACGTCAATTTCGTCGCCAGATTCAACTTTAGAAACCAAATCTTTGAATTCATCATTCTGGGCGGCCAAGGCCTCCAAAATGAGATTTCTCTGTTCTGTCAATTTTTCCTTCATTTTTTTGATAAATGACTGTCTCAAAATTTTCCCCTTGTTGACAAACACGTTTATTTTAAGATACTATAATACCACATCTTGAAAAAAAATCAAGTGTTTTTTTGAGGAGGAATCGTGGCAAAAGAAGAAGCGATTGAGGTTGAAGGTTTGGTCAAGGAAGCTTTGCCCAACACAATGTTTCGCGTTGAATTAAAAAACGGACACATCATTATGGCGCACCTTTCGGGAAAAATGAGAAAGCATTACATTAGAATCGTTCCCGGCGACAATGTTAAGGTCGCGCTCTCTCCCTACGACTTGGACAAGGGAAGAATCATTTTTAGACAAAGATAAAATTTTTAGTTCTTGCGGAACAGGGCCTTTAGCGCCCTGGACGCTCCGCTAAAGCCGTTGACTACGGCTGCAAGACTCAATATCGGGCCGATCGGAAAAATAAATATCGAAAATTGGAACGACCAAAGGCCCAAAGCAATCTGAATAATTTTCCATATCAATTGGCCAAAGGCCTCTCCGCGTGACAGCGGCGCCTCGTTTTGTCTGTTTGAATAATAATACTGGCGGCTTGAGTTTGCGTAGTTGGCCCATTCCCGGAAAGGATCGTAGCCTTCGTTTGGGCCGCCTTGCGAGCCGAACGGATTGTAGTTTCCCCAAGCGCCGTAGCTTTGTTGGCTTTGCCGCCATTGCTGGCTCTGTCCATAATTAAAGGCGCCGGAATCGTATTGCGCTTTTTTGTTTGAGTCGCTTAAAACGGAATACGCTTCGTTAATTTTTTTGAACTGTTCTTCCGCGGCTTTGTCGCCTGGGTTTCTGTCTGGGTGGTATTTAAAGGCGAGATTTCTGTAAGCTTTTTTGATTTCGTCTTGCGAGGCGCCTTTGGAAACGCCAAGAAGCGCGTAGTAGTCTTCCATAACTATAATATAATACAATCAGGGCCGAACGGCAACCCAAGTCGCGCCGCTTCCGCCGTGAAATTTGTCGGCCTTGCCGCTTGCGCCCAAGCGTTGGTCTCCCTCTATGAACTTTTTCACTACGCCGCCCAGGACGCCTTCGCTGTCGGCGGAATGAATTCCTTTTCCGTGAATGATTAAAATTTTTTGCAGCCCGCGCCTTTTTGCGTCGGCGACAAAATCGTTAAGGGCCTTCCACGCTTCTTCTTGCGTCTTTCCGTGAAGGTCAAGGCTTGCTTGCGGCGCCAAGTTTTGAATGTAGGACGAACGGCGCGCCGTGTTTTGCGCCGCAAGCTTTTCGGCCGCCGCGTCCTTGTCTATGATTTGGCTTTTTTGCGACGATTCCCATTTGTCCAAAATGTCGCCAAAATTCATTTTATCACCGCTAGGTTTTCTTTTTTTATCCAGCCGCCGTTTTCGTTGTAAACGATGTAGTACCAATCTTGCGTCTCTTCCTTGATTTGGACGCGGCTTCCGCCGTTCACCGCGGATTTTGTGATCGCCGAATCTTCCGGGATTGGGCTTATTTCTCCTCCGACGACGACGCCGTAACGTTTAAGGACGGAAGAGGCCGCGAGCGCGGAAAAGAAAACCATTCCTAGCGCCGCCACGCCGACCACTGCGGCTTCAAAGCGTTTTTTGCAAGCGGCCAAGATTATTGACAAAAGGATTAATAGGCCGTTGACTCCGATGATGATGAAAAACACGCAGCGGTTCGCTTCGTTTTCGGATGACGTGATTCCGACTGCGCGTTCGGCGGCCAGCCTTTGCGCCCGGATTTTTCCAAGATTAAGAAGGGCGCGCCGTTCGTCCGAGCGCAATCGCGCGATTTGCGCGCAGTCAAAAGGCGTGGGCGCGGCGGCTTTTTTTGTTTCTTTGTCGTCGGAGTTTTCTGTCCAAGCGTACGCGTAAACAGATTCGCGCTCGCTCTCGGTTTTTTTGAGCTCCTCCTTTTTTTGAGGAACGACATTGACGATGCATTCCGGCGTTGAAAGGTAAACGGAACGGCCAGAGTAGGCGGTGACCATCATTCTTATTTCCGGCAGCGAAGTCGTTCCTGTGGCAAAAGGGGTCCATTCAAAGTACGAGACCGGAACTTTTTCCGTGGTAAAGTCAGAGGAGCGGCGCGGTTTGTTCATTTCGGCAAAGCGCTTTATTTCCAAAAAGATGGAGTCTTTGGGAATGTTCCACGCGAATTGCTGGGCTTGAAGCGCGTACTGCAAGTAAACCGTAAATCGGGCCGCCTTGTCGCTTTCAAGCGTGATTGCCGGAGTTTTCTTTAAATCCGCGCTTATTGTCTCTCCGTTGTCAAAAACGATTATCATGCGGGGAAGAATAGTGCGCGGATCTTCGTAAACCTCAACCGGCTTGAATTTAATCGAATACCGGCGGCCCTTTACGTAAATCACTAACGGTTGAAAAGCGTAGCTTCCTGTTTGCCTAAAAGTGAACCACAAGTCGATTTCCGTTCCCGCGGTTCTGTCGCTGGAAATGTAGTCGCTTTTTTTGGACGAGTTGAAAACAACGCCTTCGGGAAAGTTTGGCAGCTCAGTCTGAACGTCGCCCGGCATCACTTGCGGAATCTTTAAAATAAACTGCGCGTCGCTGTTGGTGAAAAAAATGTCGTCTTTGGGGATGACTTCCAATTTGTCAGCGTCCGCCTTGTAAAAGCCTGCGGCCCCAAAATTTTGAGAGTGTAAATTTTGCCCCAGCAAGGGGCCGCAAAACAAGAAGCCGGCCGCTAGTAATCCAAGGGCGACGCGCCTTTTTGCTCTTGTTGAATGTTCTTCCATTGTTGTTGGTCTTTCTCCCTTATTCTATTAAAGACAGATTTTTGCAAATCGGATTCTTCCTGCGATATTTCGTTCGCGCCGTTCAGTTGGCGTTCGCTTTCCTTGGCGCGTTGCGCTTGCTGGTTGTACGAAAGCTCAAGGTTGATTTTCGCGCGAACGTTTGAAGGATCCACTAAAAGCGCGTTCTTAAAAAGTTCGGCGGCCTTTTGGTAGTCGCCTTCGCGCTGCGCGATTATGCCGGAATTGTAAAAGGCCGCGAATTTTATTTTGTTCGGAGCGCTGCCTGAAAGCTCGTTGATTTTTTCAAGCGCGGCGGCGTTTTCGTTTTGCATCAAGTAAGTCGCCGACAAGCCGTAAAGCGCGTATTGTTTGATTGTTTCGTTGTTGTTGGCTTTTGCCTCGTCAAGGCTTTGGCTGAACTTGGCGACCGCTTCTGTGTATTGCTTTTGGTTCCAGTTCCAAACCGCGCTTAAAATCTTTTTTGACTCATCAAACTCGCTGGAGCAAGAACAAAGGCAAAGCGCGACAAAAGAAAGGGCGAGCTTTTCGTGAAAGCCGCGCAGTGAAAATTCGCTGGCAAAGAAACTTAGAACAAAGAAAATGATTCCCAAAACGATAAAGAACAAGTGGCGGTCAACCGGCTGCATTTCGTACGACATTGTGATTTTGTCGCCGTTGTCATCGCTTTTGATTGAAGCCAAAACCTTGCGCGCCGATCCAAGTTCGGTGGCGTCAATGAATTGGGCCGAAGCGCCTTTTATAAAGCTAAAGCCAAGTCCGCCAAGATTTTTTTTGTTCGCTTCTTTCACGCATTCCTTTGTTTTCTCCGAGCGCAAGGCGGTCTTTACTAGAGTCTTTCCGTCGCCGGCCAAGATTTCCGTTTCGCGCTCTTCGCCAAAGCCGATTATGACTACGCTTACGCCTTTTTTTAGGGCCGCGCCCAAGGCGTTTTCCAAACCGGCGTCGCTTTCCTCGCCGTCGGTAAAAAGCCATATTACGGGAGCGTTTGAAATGTTTTTAGGAAATGACTTGAGCGCCGCGTTTATTCCTTCGCCCAAGTTGCTTCCCGCAGAACTCATCAATTTTGGCGAAAGGATTGAAAGCAGGGCGCGGATTGATTCCGTGTCTTCTGTCAGGGGGACGGCTGTAATGCCGTTTCCTTTGGCAAGAATCGCGCTTGCTGGAACGCCTTCCATTTTGTCAAGCAAATCGCCGGCGTAGGACGACGCCGCTTGCAGGCGGGTCAAATTGTTGGGACAGTCTTGCGCGGTCATGCTGTAAGAAATGTCAAAGACCATCGCTACGGCGTTGCCGTTTTTTTGCGCGGGAGTTGAAACCGTTCCCCAAGAGATGCCGGCCATCGCGAATGTCATCATGCACCAGGCGGCGGCCCTTAACACGACTCTGGCAAAAACTCTTTTGCGCATGTTCTTGTATTCAGCCGTCTTTTTCTTTTTTGCGGATTTCATCAATAAAGAAAAAGTTTTTTTGTAAGTGAAGGCGCTGTAAAGCAATGGAGGAATGATTAGAAGAACTCCGTACAAGGCCCAAGGCCGTTCAATGCTAAAGTTCATACAAACTCCTTGAGCAAAAATCTTCTGACAATCCAAGAAAACGCGAATATTAAAATCGCCGCAAAAAGAAATCTGTCGTAGTATTGCTTGTTGACGTTTCTTAAGTAATAGTTTTGCGCCACGCTTTCCCTGCGAGTGATCGCCGACAAAGCGGTAGAAAGCGCCGGCAAGTTTTCAACGCCGTAGTAGTGGCCGCCGGAACTAAGCGCGATTTTTTCCAAGGGGCCTGAGTCAAAGGACGAGTCAAGGTAGCCGGTGTATTCTTTTCCGGTGTAGGGATCCTTGTAGTCAAGCGGGACTGAGCCGCGCGTTCCGATGCCCACCGTGTACAAAGTTATTTTGTTTTCAACCGCAAGCTTCGCCGCCGTGTCCGGGTGGATTTCTCCGGCGTTGTTTTCGCCGTCGGTGATCAACACTATCGCCTTGCGCGGCGCCTTTGAGGTTGACAAGTGGTATATGGCGGAACTAAGGCCGGTTCCGAGAGCGGTTCCTTCGCCCATCTCTCCAAGGGTAAGCGAAGAAAGGCGGCTTTCAAAGCATTCAAAGTCCGAAGTCGGCGGAACTACGATCGCCGCTTCGTTTCCCATCGCGACAAGGCCGTAAGAGGCGCCTGAGTTTTTTTGAACCAAATTGCGCGCGGCTTGTTTGGCCGCGTCGATTCTTGTTCCGCCGCCGATATCGCGCGCCGCCATTGAAGGGCTTGTGTCCAATACAAAAATTATGTCGGAGCCGCGCGTTGTGTAAACGCGCTCCTGCTCGCTTATTACAGGGTCGGCAAACGCAAAGACTATCATTATAAAGGCGGCGAAAATCAAGTTGGAGGACAAGGCCGAGGCAAAGCTCAACAGCTTGTTGTCCCAAGAAAAAACGTAGCCGTCCCAGTCGGCGAAGGTTAGGGGAAAACTGATCCTTTGCAAGAGGCCGATTTTCCTAAAAACCAAGAACAAGGGAATCAAGAGCAAAAGAAAAAACGCGCCTGGGTTCATAAAGCTAAAGGACATCAACACCCTCCTCGGACGCTTCGTCGCTTTCAAAAAGCGCGATCGCTTTTAGCGCCATGTCGCTAAGGGATTTTCGTTCGTAGCTTGCCAGCTTTGCTTGGTGCTCCGCCGGCGGATACAACTGCGAGTCGATGGAATCGTGCGCGTATCGAATGTAGTCGGTGCGAATGAACATTGAGGTCAAGTCTTCCACGCTGTAAGCGATTGCGTCCGGAATGTCGCCCAAGCAAATTTTGTTAAAGCCTTCCCGGATTCCGCGCGCCGAAGCCGACTTAAAGGGATAGTCAAACCTAAAGTCAAGGTAGGCGCGCGTGATGTTTTGCAGCGCGGCGCAAAAGTCGATGTCGCTGATTTTTTTGTTGCGGTAAAGGCGCCTTATCTTTTTTATGGCGATTGTTGAATTCTTTCTGTACGCTCTTCTTATCGACAAGTGCTTGAACCACCTGCGAATGTCGCCAAACTTTATCAAGGCGCGCAAAATTAGGGCGAACAAAATCAAGGCGACGAGCAAAAGCGCGAAGAGAACGTATGTCGTTCCCGGAATGATAAAGGGCGGCGCCGGCGGCTGCATGTCGCGAAGGTTTGTTTTTTCTACGATAGATTTTATTTCAATCGGCTCGAACAAGATCGAGTAGGAAATGTTCTTGTTTTTGTCCTTGTCGCTAAGACTTAGGACGGAGAACAAGTCAAAAGGGGGAAACTCAATTGTGCCGGGCCGCCATGGAACGATTTGAAGGCTGATGACGTATTCCATGTCGTTGCGGCTAAAGTAGGCGCTTTTTATCGTCAAGGCGGTGTTTAGGTTTCTGAACGGAAACTTGCTTACGTCGATTTTTTCTTCCATCACCAAGTCGGCGTTTGGAAAAAAATCAACAGCGCTTCTAAAAGAGTAGCGCAACTCGGCTTGGTCGCCTACAAAAACTTCCAGCGGAAGAAGCGACTGCGACACTTCGGACGCGTTTTCTGAAACGCTGTCGTAATAATTTTGCGCCGGCAAAAGAGGCAGCGCGGCAAAAAAAAGCGCGGCAAGGACGGCCAGTCGGATTTTTGTCATACGGCCTCCCTTTGCGTAAAGAAATTCAAGAGCGCGCTTAAAGGATCTTCGCTGGTGGAAATCGAAAGGGGAACTCCGCCGCGCCTTAAAACGCAGTCGGTCCACCTTTTGGTTCTCATCGCGGCGTCTTCGCGCCATTGGCCTCTAAAAGTTTTTGACAAGGTTGGAAAAAGCCTTCTTAGTCCCGTTTCTGAATCGCGAACGGTAATCGAGCCGATTTCGGGCAATGAAGAGTCCATGCTGTCGGTGATCCTGACGGCAACCGCGTCGTGGCGCGCCGCCATGTGCGCGAAGGCGTCTTCCCAGCCGCCGGCCCTAAAGTCAGAAATTACAAAAACCAGCGAACGCTTTTTTAAAAGCTTTCCCGCTCCTTGCAAGGCGGCCGCAAGCGCGGTTCCCCGGCGGCGTTCCGGATATTCGTCAAGGCGCGAAAGCAAAAGCATCGTTTGGTTGGAGGAATTTTTTGGCTTTACCGCAAACTCAATGTCGCCCGAAAACAACACCGCGCCGACGGGATTCGCGTTCCGTTCCGCGCTGAGCGTAAGCAGCGCGGCGATTTCGGTGGCGCTTTCGAGCCTGGTCTTGTTTTTGGTTCCTTCTTGCATGGAGAGTGAACGGTCTACGATTAGGAAAATTTGCAGCTCGCGCTCTTCGTCAAAAAGCTTTACGAAAGGCTTTCCGCTGCGAGCGGTTACGTTCCAGTCGATTGTTCGGACGTCGTCGCCGCGCAAGTATTCGCGCACGCCGGCGAATTCTATTCCCTGGCCGTGGTACAAGGAACGGAAAGTTCCGTTTTGCATCGCCGAGGCAAGGGAGGCTGTGGTTATTCTAAGAACCGCCGCGCGCTTTATTAAAGACTCGCGGTCCGAAATTAAATTTTCCGCCATTTTTTAAATCCAGTTTGCGTTACGGAAGCGGAGTCAATTCCAAAATCTTTTCTATAATGTCGTCGGCGCTTACGTTGGACGCGGCCGCCTCGTAAGACAAAACCAAGCGGTGGCGCAAGACGTTCTTGGCCACGGCTTTGATGTCGTCGGGCAAAACAAAAGAGCGGCCGCTGAACAAGGCCTGGACTTTGGCGCATTGAAGCAAGGCGATTCCCGCGCGCGGCGAGGCGCCGTAGTCGATGTACTTTGAGATGTCGTCTCTTCCGGCCGACATTGAATTTGTCGGGCGGGTCACGTTCACGATAGAAACGATGTACTCAACGATTTTTTCGTCGCAAACGATGCGCTCCAAAAGCGTCCTGCACTTGCGCAAAATTTGCTGGCTAAAGACTTGGTTTACGGGAACCGTTATCGCGTTTCCGCAAGTTTTTACGATTTCGATTTCTTCGGAGGCTGTGGGGTAGGGAACGACAATCTTCATCAAAAAGCGGTCCAATTCCGCCTCTGGCAAATTGTAGGTTCCTTCCTGCTCGATCGGGTTTTGCGTGGCCAAGACAAAGAAGGGGTCGGGCAGTTTGTAGGTCGTCTCGCCGATAGTCACTTGGCGCTCGGCCATAGATTCAAGCAAGGCGCTTTGGACTTTCGCGGGAGCGCGGTTGATTTCGTCTGCGAACACTACGTTTGTGAAGACCGGTCCCTTGTGAACGCTAAAGCGGCCTGAATTTTGCTCGTACATCAAAGTGCCGGTAAGGTCGGCGGGAAGCAAGTCCGGCGTGAACTGAATGCGCTTAAAGTCCAAGCCGCTAAGCTCGGCGAAGGTTCGCACGGCCAAGGTTTTTGCAAGGCCCGGAACGCCTTCAAGCAGTATGTGGCCGCCGGCGACCATTGCGGTCAAAATTCCGTCGATCACTTGGCTTTGTCCGACCAAGCGCTTGGCGGCTTCGGCTCGGCATTTTTCGGCGATTTCGCGGCATTCCTTTAAGTCTTCTTCGTTGATTTCTGTTTTTTCCATAAGTTAACTCCAGTTCGCGGCATAGAAAATGAATATTTATTCATACTTTTTGCATACTTATTCTTGACATTTATGCCTTGTTTAGCGTATTATATCATATCATGTTGAATCCATTAGCGCAAGAATTAAACGACATTTTAAAGGGAACTTCGGCCGAATTTTTGCTCTCTGATTTTGGCGAGCGAATTTACTTCCCCAACGGAATCATTGCCCAAGGCGGCGAGGCCAAGAAGTTTGGCTACGCGGCCAACGGAACGATTGGAACGACAATCATCGACGGAAAGCCCGCGATGCTTGACGCGATCCACAGACACGTGCCGGAATTTTCCAGCGCGGCGCTTGTCGGCTACGCTCCAACGGCGGGAAACCCCGACTTGCGCGAAGCTTGGCGCCAGGACATGATAAGAAAGAATCCTTCGCTTGAGCCAAAGGATTTTTCGCAGCCGGTTTTGGTTCCCGGCTTGACGGCGGGAATCTCTTACATCGCCGACTTGTTTTTTGACCCTGCAAAGCCTCTTTTGGCCGCGGATCCCAGCTGGGACAACTACAGCTTGATCGCCGAGGCCCGGCGCAACGCTCCCTTCCATCAATTCAAGATGTTCTCTGACGGAAAGTTTGACTTTGCCTCATTTGAAAGCGCGCTTAGAAAGGAATGCGAGTCCGGAAGCGCCCGTCTCTTGCTCAACTTTCCGCAAAACCCGTCAGGCTATTCTCCCACAAGGGAAGAGGCCAAAAAAATCGTCGCGCTGTTGAAGGAGCTTGCCGAAAGCGGAAAGAAAATTCTTGCCATTAGCGACGACGCCTACTTTGGATTGAATTACGAGGACGCCATTGAGCCCCAATCGCTTTTCGCCTACACTTGCGACTTGCACCCGAATATTTTGGCCGTAAAAATCGACGGTCCCACAAAGGAAGACTTTGTATGGGGCTTTAGAGCCGGCTTTGTCACCTTTGGCTGCAAGGGCTGGACAAAAGAGCAGTACCAAGCTCTTGTCACAAAGTTGATGGGAACGATCCGCTCCTCAGTAAGCTGCTCTTCGACTCCGCCCCAGTCATTCTTGCTTAGAGCGATGACCGAAGAGTCCGAGGAATTTGAAGCGCAAAAATTGGAATACCGCGCCGTTCTTGAGGAACGCTATAAAAAAGTCCGCGCCTTTGTTGACAGCCACTCTTCAAAAGTTGTTGAGCCGCTCCCATTTAACTCCGGCTACTTCATGAGCTTTGACGTTAAGGGCAAGGACGCGGAGGAATTGCGCAAAAAGCTCTTGCATGACTACGGCATCGGAACCGTTTCAATCAACAGCCACACATTGCGCGTTGCCTTTAGTTCTTTGGAAGCGGAGCAAATCGACGAAGTTTATGCTACAATCTACAAAGCGGCTGACGAACTGTAAAATTGCCCTTGTCGCGGCAATAAGCCTTCTCTTTTTTTCTTGCGCAAAAAAGCAGGACCGGTTGGTTTTGTGGACAAACAACGTTGACTTTGTTTCTTACGCCGAGCTTTTTAACGCAAGCCAAGACAAGATAAGGATTGTTCCCTACTATTACGACGCTCCCGTAAACAAACTGATTTCCGCAAGCAAGGCCGTTCGTCCTGACATTTTGGCCGGAAGCTATTTGCAGGCAGGAATGGAAAAGAAGCTTTTTGTAAACTTGAATTCCTTGTTCAAGAAAAGCCTAAAAAAGGACGACTTTTACGAGTCTCTTTTAACGGCCGGCAGTTTGGACCAAAAGCAATATCTGATTCCCGTAAGCTATAATTTGCCGGCCCTTGTTTTTTATTCAGGAAATTACGAAAGCCTTTTGGGAGCCTCAATGCTTTCGTTTGATTCCATTAAGGAGATTTCAAAAAAATTCAACGCAAAGAACCGCTCGGGCGTTTACACATCGATGGGTTTTGGCCCCTTGTGGTCCAACGACTTTTTGTACTTGATTTTTAAGGACAAGGGCGTTTTCTTTAAGACCGATCCGCAGACAATCACCTATACTGAAAACATGTTTGAAAAGAGTGTTGAGTATGTTTTGGATTGGGTCAACGAAATCAACGAGGGCGTAAAAAACGAAGAGGACTTTGCCTTTAAGTATTTGTACATGCCCTTTTACAACCAAGT
>JBGUQT010000090.1:0-71126 GCA_045131275.1 Treponema sp. | reverse complement strand
CATCATTTCCTTAATTTTTTCAATTTCGTCAGCGTCGCGCGTTGGGTCAAGAAGATCCGCCGCCTCTTTTAAAAGCCGCGCCGCTTGGTCGGAGCCGACTGCTTTCGCGCGGCGGACAAAACCTTCTAGTATTGAATAGGCGGCGCGGACAATCGGATGGTTTGCGTCCGTCACCGGCTGGCCGTCAACTTTTTCGGCGGCCACAAGCCTAAACTTGTCGCGGACCATGTCGGCCAAAAGCAAAAGCCTGGCGCTCTTTTTGTCGCCTCCCTTTCCCATTCCCTCGTAAAGCAGGGCGGGAACAAAGCCCGGCGCCGCTGCCGTAAAATACGAGCCTTCAAATTCGTAAGCGTTTTCTTCGCGGAAGGGAGTGTTGCGCTTGCTGGTAAAGTATGCGAGAGCGAGTTTCTCTTCCGGGTCAAGCATGACAAGCGTTCCGGTCCAGCCGTTGTGGCCGACTGTGGAACGGCTCGCGCTTTGGCTAAAGTTCCACGAGCGGCGGTCGTCGCCCTGGTGGTACCAACCGACGGCCCAGTTTGCGCGAGCCTCATCTTGCGGCGAAAAGAAAGAGTCCAAAACGTCTTTGTCAAAGAATTTATTCTGGCCGTAGCCGCCGTAAAAAAGAGTTGACAAAAGTTTTAGCGCGTCGCTTGCCGTGGTAAAAAGGCCCGCGTGGCCGGAGACTCCAGCCATCGAATAATAAGCCGTCTCGTCGTGGACCTCTCCTTGGATTGTGTCGCTGCGTCCCGCAAAGTCAAGCAAGGTTCCGCCGCGAGTGTTTCCGCGCAATTCCGTGGCCGCGCAGTCGCTTTTTTTAAATCCGTTTTGGAGCGGATTGAAAGCCGTCCGCGTCAAGCCCAACGGCTCCCAAAAAGTTTTTTTGCAAAAGTCGTCAAGCTTCTCGCCTGTGACGCGTTCCACAATAAAGCCCAAAATCATGTAGTCCGCGTCGGAATACAAAACTTTTGTTCCCGGCTGGTAAAGAAGCGGCGTTTTGCAAATGGCCTCAAAGGTTTTCGCGCGTGTTTCTTGGTCGGCGCCGCAACCGGCGTAAAGTTTGTTTTTGGGAATTTGGTTTTGCTTTTCGCGGCCTTGCGTCGTTGAGTTGAAGTTTTTGTTGTAGTAGGCGGGACCTGCCGGAAAGCCCGCCGTGTGGCAGGCGATGTCGCGAATCGTTAGAG
Source organism: Treponema sp. (assembly GCA_045131275.1). GTDB lineage: Bacteria > Spirochaetota > Spirochaetia > Treponematales > Treponemataceae > Treponema_D. The sequence continues at coordinate 69,945 of JBGUQT010000090.1, read as the reverse complement.
CGGCCTTCCATTTTTTGTTTTGGCCAAGCGAGGCTCCGCTTCCGTTTTTGTACTTTATGTTGATTGTTTTTTTGAAAAAGTCGTCGCCAAGAACGTCCGCGATTTTTGTGTCCAGCGAAAGTTTTTTTTGCGAAACCAAAAATTCAATCGCCATGTTGGCGGCCAAGGCTTTTGTGCAGGAGGCGATGTCGAACATCGTGTCGTCCGTTATTTTTGCGCGCTCGTCTTGGGGGAGCGGATTTCCGTCCATGTCGTAGGAATTGAGGCAGCCCCAAGAATTTTTGTAAATGACCTTTCCGTTTTTCGCCACGGCAAGCTGAGCGCAAGGAAAGCCATGCTCGATGTCGGACTGAATAATTTCGGAAACGAGGGCGAGCGCGTCGGAGTCGATCGTGCTTTGTTCCGCGCTTGCGTCCAATAGAACAGGGTAGGGAACGTAAATCTTGACCTTGGCGGAATTGGAACTGGTCACTGACGAAGACGCGGCGGAACCGGAACTGGTTACTGACCGAGAAGCGGCGGCCTTTGCGTGAATGTCCGCGGCTTGCAAAATGTTTTTACCGTTGCGCGCTGTTTTTGAAATGTCAATCTTGTATGAGCGGCCGCCGACAAGCGAACTTGTGTCGACGCGCTCTTGGTTTACAAAAAGCGCAAAGGCCTTGACGTCCGTTCCAACCTGGACAAAAATCTCGCCCTGGCCTTCAAAAAAATCAAAGGCGTAAAGGCTGTTGGGCGCGAGCGTGTCTTCAACTTGGCCCCAGCGGTCGGGGAACGACAGTTCCGCCTGCCAAGAGGCCTCGGCGGGAATGGCGCTTTCTTCTATCTTAAAGAGCGGCTCTTTGTCTTGCGCTTTTTGCGCAAAGGCGCTTTGCGTTTTTGCGAACATCAATGCCGCCGCAAGCGCGAGGGCCGCGAATTTTTTTGTGTGGGTCATGATTTTATTTTACCACGCTTTGGGCGCTTTTGCTAGCGGAGTCATGGGGCTTGGCAAAGAAAATGCTTGACAATTTAACTGGATGTTATATAATAATAATTACTTGGGCTGGTCGAAAGACCCGGGTCCAACCTACTCGGCGGGGAAACTCCCCGCCAATTTTTTTCCTCGGAGAGCGAATGAAAAAGCTGAGCGTCTTTGTTGACGAGTCGGGCGATTTTGGCGAATACCAGCCGCACAACCCCTATTACATCGTCACTATGGTCATCCACGAACAGGACAAAGACATTTCCGCTCAAATAGACAGGCTTAATAATTCATTGAACAATATGAATCTTCCGAATCATACGATTCATGCCGAGCCGTTGATTCGCAGGGAAGAAAATTATGCCAATGTGTCTCCGAACGAGCGCCGCCGGATTTTTTCGCTTTTGTATCATTTTGTTTTGAATTGTGACATTCGTTATAAAGTTTTCATATTTCAAAAGAAGAATTATGATTCCACGCTAAAATTGCAAGCGGCGATGGGGCGCGAAATGGACTCCTTTTTTAAGGAGAAACTTTCGTATTTTCAGACTTTTTCTGAGGTCGTTCTTTACTATGACAACGGCCAACATGAGTTGAACTCTTTGCTGAATGTTCTGTTTGCCACGAATTTTACAAATTATGACATTCGATATGTAAAGCCAAGCGAATACAAATTGTTCCAAGTGGCGGATTTGATATGCGCGGTTGAATTGCTCGCCCACAAATTGCAAACGCAGGATTTCACTCGCTCAGAAAAATTGATTTTTCACTCAAAGTGCGATTTTAAAAAAGACTTTTTGCGCGGGGTCAGGCTGAAATCGTTTTAGTATAAAAATATGAATACGGCTTTTATCTGGAAGGTTTTACTCTAGCACATTCTTTATTATGCGTAAAATTTCTTTTTTAGCATCCCTGATCTTTCCACAATATTGTGAAAGAAGAAAATTGTCTAGAAAAATATAATGCCAATATCCGCTGTATGCAGTTAATATTTGTGTGAATTCTGAATAATAGTTGTAATGATTTTCAGTAAGTTTTTCCTGAATGTTTGGTAAACTCCGCTTTTCATTGTTCAGAGTTTCTGGAAAACCGATGCAGAGTTGATAGTTTGTTTGTCTGTTGAAAAATATGCCAAACCAAAAAATAGGAACGATGTTTTTCTCTCTTCTTTTAATTACATTCTCTTTGTTGTAATAATATCTGCCGCAACATCGCCACCCTAGATTTCTTTTTAGCTCTGACTGGTCTTTTATAAATCCAGCCATAAATTTTAAATTTGATATTTGTTCAAGACGTTTCAATAATAATGTCGAGCAATTCATTGCTTTTGCAACATTTTCATATGAATCGCCTGTTCGTGGCTCTTCTTGAGGATCTTCATCAATATCATAAGCTTTCATATTTTTACTCGTTGTGATTAAAATATTTTTACGGAACTGTGATTTCAATTTGTGTTGTTTTTCCTTTGCCCTTTTTTTCAAATTGGAGTTTTGTTCCAGACGGCAAATTGTCAATGTAGTAATTTCCATCAACACTTATTATGAACCAGTCTCTTAAATCTATTATTTTCTCTATTAAAGTATTTGAGATTTCTGTTAATTTGTCGATGTCGTGACAATCATTTTGATGGTATATGTTTATTTCTGTTACTAATTGTTTTATTTCTTGGGAATATGAAAGCGCTATGTTTTGTAGCATATAAATCGGTTTGTTGTTAATTGCAATCAATTCACAATTGGTATCGATTTTTGAATTTTGAGCCGCACTTTTTTTGATTACATTTATAACTTTATAGTTATCCAATTCCACTCCGATTCTTTTCATTCTATCCATCATGTTATATGGGGCTGATTTATATCTATTTTCATAATCACTAGTGTATGAATTTACTATATTAAAGATAGTATCTTCTTCAGCAAGTATTTTCTCATGCTCAATCCTTTCTTGCTCTTTTAATTCTTCTTTTTTCTTAATTATTTCTATAACAGATTCGCTGTTTCCAATGTTTTCAGTCTTGATTTTTATGTCGGGTAAATTATTTATGCTTTTTCGTGTGTATAAGTCTTCAAGATTTGGGTCATAATCTCCATAGTTAAGAAAGATGGCCGTTAGGATTATATGATAATCTCCCTCATCAATTTTTTTCATTAGTTTTTCTGAAACGTTTTTGAATGTGTATTTGTTCGCGTCTGAGTCTGAAGAGTTAATACTAGGCGCAGCTATTCGGGCGCTCTCCAAAAATGGTTTTCCATATTCATCTGCAAGCGCAAATTTTATGTCCAAAAAGCCAAAGTCTTTTTCCTTTTTAAATTTATAAGTATCGCCTTGGTATATGTCTGGATTAACTGTGTATGTCGGAGTTGAGGCGAAGGCAGGCTCGTAATAGGTTTCTGATATCGAATAGTATATGGATTTTGAACCGAGGTCGGTATACAATCGTCCGTATACAAGAGCCGCAGCTTTATCATCCTCTGAATAAGTATTCCATTTAGGGTCGTTGTTGCTAAGATAAGCTAACAACATTTTACTAGCAAGGTCTATTCTTTCTGCTGATGGATATTTTACAATTGCTGCGCCGTATTTTTGATAAATTTGTGCCGCTGTTCCGTCTTTTGGAGTGAAAACTGAGACATTGGGCCACTCGTTAATTTTACCCCAGCTGGCAACATATGCTTTTTCAATTCCTTTACTGATTGTGTCAAAAACAATTGTCTTATACTTTCCAGTATAATGAGTTCCCATTTGCACAGTGTAATCTGCAGTTCGTTTGTCATAATTTATATTTTCTTTTGATAAATTATGAAAGCTGAATGTATATGGACAGTTTATTGTCCAATATTTTTCTGCATCTCTCAGAAGTAGGCGCCAATTGTCATAAAGCGAGAACTCATTATAATTGTCAAAACCGGGCTGTCCAGACAGAATTTGGTTTTGAAGCCGTTGAAAAGCTTCTAAGGCCTCGTCACAATTGTCTTCGTCCACAACAATTGCGTCATAGTAATTGCCCATTGCTGACGCGTATTTTTTTTGCGATTCCAATTCTTTTGCTTTGGAAAAAAAGGCTTTCGCTTTGTCGTTTTGAGTGAATGCTGAGGCGCAAAGACAAACAAGTATGAGTGTGATAATGAGTTTTTTCATATAGAACCTCTTATATATTTTTTAATAAAGATAGACCTTGTTGTGTATAACTTTTTTTGTTTAAATATTAATTGATTTTTATTCAATTAATTCACCGTTCATAAGTGCGTAATTTGCTCCGCCATTTAGTTCCTCATCCTCATCGTAATATTTATTCAAAAATCTTATTGTTGCAAAAAATTGTATGTATTGTCCACTATGAAGTTTTTCCAATGTTGAAGTTGGCATGTATAAGTGGACATCATCGAATATGTTAATGGATAATACAGCGTAATCTAGTTTTATTTTTTCTATTCTTCCGCCAATTTTTAGTCGTTTTTTATCATATTTTTTTCTTGCTGCAATTTCGTTGTCTATAATATCGGAGTAAATTTTTTTTACATCATATAATGGTAGCTCTCTTATACGTTTTCGTTCCGCGGCCTCTTTTTTTTGTTTATTTTTTTCAACGGAATAATTATAAAAAGACTTAATGGCAAAATTATCGTTTTTCCAAATATATTCATCTCCATAATTCCATGAGAAGTTTTTTGTATTTGGAGTGTATTTTCCATTCATAACTGCTTCATGTATAACAATGCATTCTGGACAAAATGGAACAGGTTTTGAAAAATTCAAGTATTTTCCATTTGCTTTATTGAAATAATAGAATAATGTTTCTTCAGCTGTGTCATTGCCGAATTCATAGAAAACATGGAATTTGTTATGTAATATACTAATTTTTTCTCGAAGATCTATGTATTTTTTTGTTAGCGAAGCGTAATAAACATCGTCATTGTCGGGAGAGAATTTATAAATCCAATTTGACGTCTCTTTTTGTCCAAACATTTCGTTTGTTTTTATGTAAGTTTCCAATTCATCTAGTATTGCTTTGATTTCATCATTTTTCATAAAACTAAGTAAAGAATCAATGCGTTTATCAATTTTATATTTAAATAAATATGTTTTTTTCCAATTTTTATCCATTTCGCTTAAATTTCCATCTTGCTCAGCTAAACAAAACGGACATAATGTAAGCGGCTTTTTATTATCTTTTTCTTTTAGCTTAGATATATAATAATTATCTCTGTCTTCTATTTTTTTATTATTCACAATTGATTTCCAGTTATGCATCCAGATTTTCCATGCCTTAGAGTTTCTTGGGAGAATGTCAATGGAATGATGTTCGCTATGAATGGAATAATTTTTTTTTAGTTTATTAATAAAATCATCTGATAGGTAAATTTGATTGATATTTCCTTGCGTGACCCAGAAGTCATCATGTGTGTCAATGTATTCGCAATATTCTTCTAACGTCGACCGCATTTCATTTTCATGAAATCTTTCAAATTGCTTTTTGATTTCTCTGTTTGCAGAGCATGAAAGAATGAAAAAAGCGACCGCGCTTATCAAAGATACAACTATAAAATTATGCATCATGATTCTCCGCGCTTTTTGATAATGAATAGAATAATAATGATGTTATCCAGCCTGCGATAATTATATAAAAACCATTTTCTATATAATTATTGCCGTTTATTATAGTTATGAAAGGGGCTAGGCTGCCTGCAACACTTCCTAGCAATAAGGCAAGGTCTGTTTTGTTTGCATTTGAGGAACATATGTCTTTCTTGCTGAGTAGTAAGAATAATGTATAAATTATTGAAATAACAGCAAGGAAAAAGGTCATATAAACGCCTAGCCCCGCAAGGATCCATATTGCTTTTTCATAACTGATTAGGCCTTGTGCGATTTCGAATCCATTTAAATCGCATGCGACTGGTTGGAAGAATCCAAATATTACTAAAAGTAACGCTAATTTTGAAATGATTTTAAATTTTTTTTTCATTCTTAATATTCTCCTTTTTTGCATTAGAATGGCAAAGTGTTTTTGTCGAGAGTTATTACCAACAGTGCAACCAACTTTTTCTTCTTATAAAATCAAATTCAAGTTCATTATCATCATTTTCTTTTGGTTGATACATAAATTTTAAGTATCCAAGATAATCTATATGGCTCTCCAAATTGGAATCGAAGCGCTTGGTTACATAGTAACCTTCTTTGTATTTAAAATTTTTATTACTATAATATGTGTATTTGAGAACATTGTTATAAATATTTTCTTTTAAATCTTCATATAAGTCGTTTTCAATATTAAAGCCGTTAATTATTTTGCATCTTTCAGGCATGTAGTGGATAAAAGGGTCATATATTGCTTCCATTAGGGCTTCTGGAGAACGGCAATAATAGACAGTTATGTATTCTTCATCTTCGGTATGCCCTTCACAAATTACTTGTGGCTTGTTCGAACAAGAAGCAAATAGTCCAATCACAATAGCGCTTGTAATTCCAAAAAGCAGTTTTTTCATATCTTTCTCCAAAAATTGATGCTAAATTTGATAACATCAATATATTGTTGTTTGGGAATTATAAAACAATATATTAACGCTGTCAAGTTTTAAACATCAAAATATTGATAGTATGAAATTATGGGATTCAAAGAAAGATTACGGGACGAAATTGAATATCGAGGGCTTTTGGTAAAGGAAGTTTCCGCCGCTGTTGGAATCAGCAACAGCACTTTTTTGTCCTATATTGACGCGAGGGGTGTTTTGCCGAACGTCGAAACCGCTGTAAAAATTGCAAGATATCTTGGCGTCTCTGTTGAATACCTTGTTGACGGCGACGCTAAAGTTCCCGAAAAATCAAAGGCTTCTGTAAATCCTGCAAAAAAGAAACTTTTCGAATCTTATGACAAGCTTTCCGCCCATGACAAAAAGATACTCTTAAAAATCGCCGACGCGATGGGCAAGCAATGACTTGCATAATTTCTAAATTGCGCTAAAATCGAACCGCTAAAGTGAGGCGAGATGCTTAGACCTACTGTGACCGCAGTTTTTGCGGAAAATGATTATATTCTTCTCTTGGAATTTGACAACGGCGAGCATAAGCGTTTTGACGTAAAGCCTTACATAAAAGGCTCGTGGTTTGGCCAGTTGAATGACAGCGCTTATTTCAAAAGGGTTCGCGCCAATGGCTTCAATGTTGAATGGCCAAACGGCCAAGACATTTGCCCGGATGATTTGTATTACAACGCTAAGTAAATATCCCCGTCCTTCCCTTTAGTTGAAAAAAAATCCCTTTTGCTTTAATATCGTTCAGAATGAATTACAACGACTCATCGATAAAAATATTTTTCAGCTACTACAAGCCGCACATCGCGATTTTCGCGGCGGACATGGTTTGCGCTTTTTTCATCGCGGCCATAAACGTAAGCTTTCCGATTTTGACCCGCTATCTTTTAAACACCTTGATTCCGCAAGGCGCCTTTAAGCTTTTTTATTGCTTCATGGCCGCCGCCCTTGGAATGTATGTCTTACGCTGGGTCTTTGTTTTGTTCGTAAACTATTGGGGCCATTACTTTGGCGTCAAGGTTGAGACAGACATGAGGCGCGACGTTTTTGCAAAGCTGCAGGAGCAGAGCTTTTCGTTTTTTGACACGCATCTCACCGGCCACCTTATGAGCCGCGCCACAAGCGACCTTTTTGAAATCACAGAGCTGGCTCACCACGGGCCTGAGGATGTGATGGTTTCGCTCCTCACTCTTGTCGGAAGCTTTGTCCTTCTTTTGAGAATTCGCTGGGAGCTTGCGCTCGTCGTCTTTGCCTTTTTGCTCGCGACGATTTTCATCACGGCGGTCAACCGCAGGCGCCTTTCCGACTCTTCGCGCGTCGTAAAAGAAAAGACGTCGTCGATAAACGCGGCCTTGGAAAACTCGCTTACAGGAATCAGGGTGACGCAAAGCTTTACGGCGGAAGATTTGGAAATCCAAAAATTCAAGCAAAGCAACGAGCGCTACAAGGAAAGCAAAAAAGTTTTTTACAAGGCCATGTCAACCTTCCACGCCAACGTTGAATTTTTAATCGCGCTTCTTTCTGTCTTGGTCATCGCGCTTGGCGGCTATTTTATAATGAAGGGAAAGATGACGCTTCCTGACTTGATCGCGGCCAATCTTTTTGTGGCGGCCTTTAGCGCTCCGATTGGAAAGCTGATTTTCTTTGTGGAACAGTACACTACCGGCATGGCGGGCTTTAGGCGCTTTTTGGAAATCATGCGGATGGACACTTCGATAAAAGAAGATCCTGACGCGGTGGAACTTTTGAGCGCCCGCGGAAACATTTCGTTTAAGGACGTATGCTTTTCCTACAACAAAAACGTCAGCGTCTTGGAAAACGTCAATTTGGAAATCAAGGCCGGAGAGCATTTTGCGCTTGTGGGCGAAAGTGGCGGCGGAAAGACTACGATTTGCAATTTGCTTCCGCGCTTTTACGAAGCCACAAGCGGAAGCGTTTTGCTTGACGGAATCGACATAAAAAAAATAAAGCTTCAAAGCTTGCGGAAGCAAATCGGCCTTGTCCAGCAGGACGTGTTTTTGTTCGCCGGAACTGTCCGCGAGAACATCGCCTACGGAAACCCAAACGCGAGCGAAGAAGAAATTATCCTTGCCGCAAAAAGGGCTGAAATCCACGACGACATTCTAAAAATGCCCGACGGCTACGACACGCTTGTAGGCGAGCGCGGCCTTAAGCTTTCTGGCGGCCAAAAACAGCGCGTTTCAATCGCGCGCTGCTTCCTAAAAAATCCGCCGATACTGATTCTTGACGAGGCGACAAGCGCGCTTGACTCCGCGACAGAAATGAAAATCCAAAAAGCCTTTGACGAGCTATCAAAAGGTCGCACCACGCTTGTAATCGCGCACAGACTTTCGACAATAAAAAACGCGGACAGCATCGCCGTCGTTGACGGAAAGGGCGTCGTCGAATGCGGAAGCCACGATGAGCTTTTGGCGCTTGGCAAAAAGTACGCCGCGCTTTGGAACACGCAGGCGGCTGTTAGATGACGCGGCTTGACCTTTTGCCAAACGGCTATAAAATTTACCAGGACCCCGCCGCCTTTTGCTTTGGGGCGGACGCTCAGCTTTTATGCGCCTTTGCAAAAATAAAGAGGGGTAACGCGGTGATAGATCTTGGCTGCGGGAACGGAATAATTCCGCTCCTCTTGCAGTCAAACCGCTCCGCCGCGTCTTGCCGTTTTACCGGCTTGGAAATTCAAGAGCAGGCGGCTGACTTGGCAAAAAAGAGCGTCGCGCTCAACGGCCTTGAAAAATCAATCGACATAATTTGCGGCGACATCAAGAAGGTCAGAAAATTGTTCCAGCCGCAATCCTTTGACGTTGTCCTTTGCAACCCGCCTTACATGAAAGTCCAGGGCTCTAAGGAAAACGCCGACGAACGAAAGCGAATCGCGCGCCACGAAATTTTGTGCGGAGTGGAAGACGTCGCGGCGGCGGCCTCCTATCTTTTAAAGCCGAACGGAATTTTTTTTATGGTTCACCGGCCTTATCGTTTGCAAGAAATATTTGCAGCGTTTGAAAAGCATAAGTTTGTGGCCTGCCGCGCGCGCTTGGTGTATCCCGCCGCGGACAAAGCGCCAGAAATGATTTTGATAGAAGCGCGCAAAAATCGCGCAAAAGAGCTTAAGTTTGAGCCGCCCCTTGTGATGTATCAAGGGCGCGACTACACAAAAGAGTTTTTGGATTATATTTCGGGCTGACAAGGCGGCGGGCGGTCGTTCGCGCTGGCGCTGTCGTTCGCGCGGGGGCCTCCAACGATTGAGGCCTTCTAAATATTATGTAGCAATTCCTTTACGTATTTTCCGCGGCTGATTTTTACAAAGCCGATTTTGTACATGTAGGCTTCGTGGTTTTTTGAAGACGTTTCAAATACGACCCTTTTGCAGCCTCGCTTTCCGATTTCTTTGTAAAGGTAGAGGCCGGCGGAATTGTCGCGGTATGCCGGAGTGGTGTAGTCAATCTTGACGTTGAAGATTTTATTCTCGTCGATTTTTCCGGCCGTGATTCCGGTGGCGATGTCTCCGTTCATCAAAATAAAAACGTCGTCGTCGTCCGACAGTTCCTTAAAGTCTGGAAAGAAATTCAAAATGTCTTTGTTGTATTTTTGAACAAGGTATTGGGGCAAGCCGTCCGCTCCCTTTGAGACAATCATGCGGTATGATTTTTCAAGGCGGAACAGTTGAACGGTTTTTGCCGCGTTCACTACGATTAAAAACGCGTTGAGCGCCGCGACAGGATATGCTTTGACCGCGATCGCGTAGCAAATTGAAATTCCGCTTCCCAAAATATTGACAAGCCTAAGCCTTAAAACAGAAGTCATCATCATTGAGATGACAATCAGGGCGGAGCCGATGTAGCCGATAATTTCCAAAAGCAATTTTATGTCCATGTGACAACTCCTTATATTTGCTCGTTCTTTAGGCAAGAGGAACAGCCGACGATCATCACGTGCTTTTTTCCTTGCGTCTTGTTAAAGAGGCGCGCCACCAAGTGTCCGTTTGGCGGAACGGATTTTCCGCACACGGGGCAAACGCGCTTGACTCCAATCTCGCAGACCGGATAGCAGTGCGGGCAGCCTGAAATTACGCAGCGCTGGTCGGGAACGTTCATCGGCCTAAAAACTTTGCTGTACATGTTCTGGCCTTTTTGCAAGCCGGAGCCGCACATCGGACAGTTGACCAAGGCGGGCTTTTGGCTTTGCGCGGCGGGCCTTTGTTTGTTTCGCTTTGAAAAAGCGAAATAAGAAAGCGCCGCGATGAGAATTGCGATTCCAACCAACAAAAAAATAAATTCCATTGGCTTGATTTTAGCGCGCTGTCTTTTTGAACGCAATAGAGATGGAGAGTAAAAAAAACGAGGCCGCCCTTGCGGACAGCCCTATATTGAGGCGCGACAATTAAGTTCGCGCCTCAAAAGGAACGAGTCAAGGCCTCGAGCGAAGCGTGCCTTGACCGTTCCTATATTAAAACGGAGCCGGCTTTGCCAAGACGCTCCGAGAAAAAAAGGCTTGCCTTTCGGCAAGCCTTAAAGGAGTCTAGCGGAATCGAACCGCTGCATAGAGGTTTTGCAGACCTGTCCCTTACCACTTGGGTAAGACTCCATAATGTTCTTGAACTATATCAGTTTTGGCGGTTTTTGTCAAGGTTTTGAAATGGCTTTTGCGCCATTTCAAAACCTTGTTGCGTAAGTGGAAATTATTGACGTTTGCGCCTTCGGCGCATGGGCATCAATCGCTTGATTAGTTAGCCCGGGCTGTTTCCAAAGCCTTTAATACTTGCGCATTTTCTTCCGCGCCAGAAGTTTGGATTGTGATTTTCTTTCCGTCAACGAGGGCGATTTCCAAATACTGGCCTTCTTTGACTTCCTTGATTTTGCTCCACTCGATGTAGGAACCGCCGGCGATAAGCGCGTTTTTGTAAATGCCGGTGTTGACGGCGCAAGCGTCTTCCTTGCAAACGATAAAAACTGCCAGGGCGCAAATCGCGCAAACTAAAATAAAAAAGTAGGCGCCGTAGTCAACCAAAAAGGCAAAGGCCAAAACGCAGGGGATTGCAAAAAGCGTCATCATCGCCTTGGACTTGGCGGGTTTTGTAAGTTCGTAAAGAAGGTCGCCGGCCTTTTGCAAGACTTTCGCGCGGCGCGCTTTTTGCGTGAATAGCATGATTGAATAAAAGGCTGTCGTCGCCGCGAGGCAGGCCAACTGAATGATTGTTTTTGTTTCCATATATTACTCCTTTTGTTCTATCCAAGTTTTTAGCGCTTTTTTTGCCGAATCAAAGGCCAGCGGCAAACTGTCGATGTCCGCTTTGCTCGCGACTTTTTTTAGGCAAACGCCGCTCACTTCCTTTGCGTCGGCGGCCAAGTTTTGAAGAAGGCCGTCCGCTTCTTCTTGCGAAAGGCGCGCCTCAAAGAACAAGTCGCAAGTTTTGTAAACAAAGTTTTTGTAAGGATAAGTGTTGGGAAAGCTTGCAATGTATTTTATCCGCGCGCCGTCGATATTGAAGCCGATTTCTTCAAAGCATTCGCGCTTGGCCGCCGATTCCGCCGACTCGTCCGGGTTGCAAAAGCCGCCGGGCAAGGCCAAAAATCCTTTGCGCGGCTCCTTTGCGCGCGTCTCGAACAAAACGTCTCCGGCTGGCGAGCAAATTATGAGGGCGACGGCGGCGGCGACGTTGCAGTAAAGGTCAAAGCCGCAGTCGGGGCAAGTCCATTTTTTGTCTTGAACGAATTGAATTTTTTTTGAGCCGCATTCCGGGCAAAGCGCAAAGTTGTTACTCATCGCCTTCTTCCGAGTCGGCGTTTGTCCTGACGCGAACATAACGAGCGAGCAACTTTAGCTCCTCGTCCAATTTGCTGGCGTCGCCGTCCACCAAAATTTTGTCGATGCAAGAGCTGACTTTTGTAATTTGCTGCTGCAAGGCTTGTTCGAATTTTCCGGCGCGGACTGAAACGCTCGGCTCGATTTTTTTCGCGTCGGAAAAATATTGGTGGATCAGTTTTTCCTGCTCTGGAAATTTTTCTTCCAAGTTCTTTGCCTTTTGGTCAAGCGCTCCAAAGGCGTTGATGATGTTCAACATAGACTCTTGGGCGGCCTTTAGGCTTTCGGGCGAAGAGCTTTTGGAGGCTTTGATTTTGTTCAAGAACTTTTTAAAAAAAGATTCAGCCATAAAAAAATCCCGGCGCTTTTCAAGCGTTCAACTTAAACGTTGAACTTGAAGAACAAAACGTCTCCGTCTTTTACGATGTAGTCTTTTCCTTCTTGGCGGTACTTTCCGGCTTCCTTGATTTTAGCTTCCGTTCCGTATTGGCGGAGGTCGTCAATCGTGTAGGCCTCGGCCTTGATGAAGCCTTTTTCAAAGTCGGTGTGGATTACGCCGGCCGCTTTGGGAGCGGTGTCGCCAGCGTGAATCGTCCATGCGCGGCATTCGTCGGGTCCGCCGGTAAAGAAGGTGGCCAAGCCCATAAGCTTGTAGGTCTGGCGCGCCAAAACGTTGAGGCCCGATTCCTTTAATCCAACGGCGACCATGAATTCCTTGCGGTCGGCTTCTTCCTTAATGTCGCTAAGCTCCGCCTCAAACTTTCCGCAAATGACGACGACCTGGCTTCCTTCGTCGGCCGCGATTTTCTTTACGACTTCGACGTACTTGTTTGTTCCCTCGGCGATTGAGTCTTCGTCAACGTTGCAAACGTAAAGCGTGGGTTTTAGCGTCAAAAGGTGCATGTCGTAGAGCGCCAGCTTTTCGTCGTCGGTAAGGTCGGCGACGCGGGCCGGAGTTCCGTTCTGCAAGAGGGGCTTGATTTTGGCCACGCCGCTTGTCCAGGGCGCGAGCTTTTTTTCTTCTTCTTTTCCGAGGGCGCGGATGGACTTGGTGACTTTTTCTTGGCGCTTGGCGATTGTGTCCAAGTCGGCCAAGGCAAGCTCCATGTTGATTGTGAGGATGTCGCTTTCGGGATCGACGGCCGCTTCCACCTTGGCGTCGTCGCGGACGTGCATGATGTCGGGGTCGTCAAAGCAGCGGACTACGTGCGCGATTACGCTTGTTTCGCGGATGTTGGCGAGGAACTGGTTTCCAAGGCCTTCGCCCTGCGACGCTCCCTTTATGAGGCCGGCGATGTCAACGAATTTTACGGTGGCCGGAGTTTTCTTTTTGGGCTGGAAAACGCTCGCGATAAAGTCCAAGCGCTCGTCGGGCAAATCTACGATTCCGATGTTGGGGTCGATTGTGCAAAAGGGAAAGTTTTCCGCCGCGGCGGGAGCGGCAGTCAGCGCCGAAAAAATAGTGGACTTTCCAACGTTCGGAAGTCCAACGATACCACATTCCAAAGACATAGCAGTTCCTTATAAAAAAATGATGAATTATTATAGATGAAAAGTGGGGTTTGCGCAAGGTGCCCGCTCGTAGTGGCGCTGCGGGGCATGGGGTCACAACACCCGCTCTAGCGGCTTTCCGACAAGGGAAATGGCTGGGCCGAGCAAAAAGGACATGGCGATTGAGCCGACGATGGAGCCGCGGATTCCGCCGCAAAGGGTTCCCGCGATGACGCCGGCCAAAACCGCGGACAGGTCAAAAATTATTCTTATGATAAAAAACGGAACTTTGGGAATCCAGCCGCTTATGATTGCCGGCGTTGCGTCGTAGGGGGCCACGCCCATGCGCGCGTTCATGTAAATCGCGGCTACGGCCACAAAGAGCAAAAGGCAGACGGAAAATACCGCGAGGCGCGTCGCGAACGTTCCCTCCTGGATGAATTGGGCAAAGCCGACGTTCCGCCAAAGCCAGCGGCAAAAATCCACGATGTAGCCGATCAAAAACATGTTCGCCAAAGTTCCAAAGCCTATCATTTGCGCTCCAAAGGCAAAGGTGAAAATAAACATGATTCCGTAGACAAGGACTTGCGTGTTTCCCAAGCTCCAGCCCAGAGCGGCGGCGATGTTCAAGTTCATAAAGCTCGCCGGGTCGGTGCCCCAGCCGATTTCGACCAAGACCGAAACAAAGACGCCCATCAAAATTACGGCGGGCAGCATGAAGGCCAGCCGCTTTGCGAAGTTTGGAACGATGAATTGCTTAAAAGAAAAATTCATGCTTGCATTTTAATGGGCTTGAGCCGCTTTTTCAATAGTCAGGCTTTTTTTGTTCACGCTTTTTTGTAGAGCATGCTGGGGCGGCCGCCGGTTTCGTAGTCGATTGTTTCTGTTAAGGCGCAGATTTGGACCAAGTAGTTTAGGTAGTGGCGGACGGTTACGACGGAGAGACCCAGTTTTTGCGCCACGATGTCGCCCCGCTGCCATTTGGGATTTTTGTCAAACCATGCTTTTATGTTTTCCAGCGTTTGCTTTTGAATGCCCTTGGGGTAGGCGGGGCGGGCTTGCGAGTCGTCCCCGGGATTGCCAGAGGCGGCCGCCCTTTTTGGGCTTGCTGCCGTTCCTGAGAGTATCGTGTCGATGCTGCTTTGGTCGAGGGAGCCGCCTTTCTTTCCGCTAAGGGCTTCGGCCTTTGCCGCGAATTTTTCAAGCGCGACTTGGAAGCGTTCCATCGCGAAAGGCTTTACAAGATAGTCGACCACGCCAAGGTTCATTGTCTTTTCGAGCGTTGTTGTGTCGTTGGCGGCGGTGACCATAATCACTTCGGTCTGGATGCTTTGCTCGCGGATTTTTTTTAGGGTTTCCACGCCGTCCATGTAGGGCATGTAAACGTCCAGCACCACAAGGTCAACTTTGTTCTTGGACAAAAATTCCAGCGCGTCCTTTCCGTTCCTGCAAATTCCCGCCGAAACAAAATTGGGATTTTTTGTCGCGTACTGCTCGTTTATCATCGCGACCATCGGGTCGTCTTCGATTATCAAAACCTTGTAGCTCATCTCGTCCGTCTCACAACGCTCCCTTTTTGCTTTCGAGCGTCACCATAAAACAAGTTCCGCTTCCAACTTGCGACTCAAAGCTGATCGAGCCGCCCAAGCTTTCAACCAGCTGCTTTGTGTGGTAGAGGCCCACGCCGCGCCCGCTTCCTTTTGTGGAAAAGCCGTTTTCAAAAATCCGCTCCCTGATGTCGTCTGGAATTCCGGGGCCTGTGTCTTTTACGGTGATCAGCATTTTTCCGGGAGCGGTCATCACGCAAAAATGAAGCTCGCGCGGCGAGTCGGAAATTTCGGCGGGCGCGTTCATCGCGTCCAGCGCGTTGTCAATCAAGTTTCCGGTAATCGTGACTAGCGCTTCCGACGGAACGTAAATGTCCTTTGAAACAAAATGGGTGTTTTGGTCCAAGATAAAGCGGACGTTGCATTCGCAGGCGCGCGCGATTTTTCCGATAAGAAGCGCGGCGAAGGAAGGGTTTTCTATCGCGTTCATTACGGAACTTACCGTTTGCCGCTGGATGATCGAAATGTTTTCTATGTAGCCCTGCGCCTTTTGGTATTCGCCGATTTGCAAAAGGCCGAGAATCACGTGAAGCTTGTTGGTAAAGTCGTGGTTGTTGGCGCGCATCGAGTCCACCAAAAATTTCGTTCCCTCCAAATCTTCGGCAAACGCCAGGAACTGTTTCTTTATGTGGAGCGAAAGAGTCTTGGCCAGCGCAAGCTCTATCGCTATCGCCGCGAGCGTTACCAAGACAAAAAGCAGCGCCGCGCGGTGGGTCACCGACTCGATGGATTTACTCAGCATAATCGTTATGATAAAGCCGCAATGCTTTCCGTCGGAATCGTAAAGCTCGGAGTACGCGCGGCGCTGGGGGCCGGAAGGGCCGGTAGTGTCTTCGGTGTAAAAGCCGTCCGCTCCCGCCTCGAAAACCGGAACCTTTCCCGAATATTTTTTTCCGATTAATGAATGGTTCGTGTGGTAGATTCTTGTAAGGTCGTCGCTTACGATTGAAATTCTATCGATGTCCGAAAGGCTTTGGGTTATCAAGTCAAGGAAGATGACTTGCTCGTCGGGCGGAAGTTCCTTTGTAAATTCGTACTGGCTAGAAATGAGCCGCGCCGTGTCCTGAAGGGTTTGGTCAAAAGTTTTTTCGTTTGCCTGAATGTTAAAGAAGGCGCCGCCGGCCGACAAGAGGACTGTGACCAAAATGATAAGGGCCAAGTGGCTCCATTGCATTTCGCGGCGGATTTTGTTCAAGTTTTGCGGCGCTTTTTCGTACGGCATATTTTACATTATATCGATAATAGAAACTTTAGAAAACCTTTTGTAAGTAAAAAAAACGCGGCAAAAAATTTCTTGTTTTTAAAACTTTCAAAAAATTGCAATCGTTCCCGCAGCGCATTATTATCTGGGCATAAACAAAAAACGAGGTGGACAAAATGGAAATGGCTCACATCTTTGAATGTGGCATGCTCTTGTGCTTTGGCTTTTCGTGGCCGCTCAATGTAATCAAGGCGTATAAGGCTAGGACCGCAAAGGGAACAAGCCTTGCCTTCATCACGTTGATCATCACGGGATATTTGGCTGGAATTGCGGCGAAGATAATTAACGCTCAGTTCAATTATGTTCTCGCAGTTTATTTCTTGAACCTTGCGATTGTGCTCTGCAACGTGGCTGTCTACGCGCGGAACAAGTCGCTCGACAATAAAAAGGCTTCCGAAGCCGCAAGGCAAAAAATCGCGGAACTTAAGACAAAAATCAACGCAACAAAAACAATTAAAGTTTCAAAGGAGGATAACATGAACTTTAAGGAATTGAACGGACTTTCAAAAAAGAACCAGGTGGTTCTTCTTGGCGGAACTATGGACAAGGAAATCCCGGTTACGGAACTTGCCCAGGCTTTCTCTTTCAACTTTGAATTGTACAACCGCAGCGCCACAGCCCTCAGCGTAAAAGAGGCCAAGGCCTATTTTGAAGAGAACGTTTCAGGCCTCAAGCCCGAAGGAATTATCCTCCACATTGGCGACAACGACGTCTCGGCCTTCCAGAACTGCGCCGGCGCCTTTGACAAAAACTACTTGGCTCTTCTTGCCGCGATCAAGGCCGCAAACAAAAAGTGCCGCGTCGCCCTTGTAAACGTCAGCAACCCCAAGAACGACAAAGTTGTCGCCGCCCTCAACAGCCACATCAAGGCCATCGCCGCCAGCGAAAAGTGCGTTTACGTAAACCTTGAGAACGCCAAGCTCTGGAACCCCAAGGCCAACCTCGTAGCCTCGGCCTTTGCCCGCAACATGGGCGTAAGCGTCCGAAAACCCTTGAACGACGTCGCCGAAATCCTTTACAGCTACGCCTACCTCGAAATCAAGTCCGCCCCCAAAGCGCAGGACATCGCGGGATAAGGTCGCGGTAAAAACTAGAATTGAATACTGACAAAACAGGACTGAATACTGACCAAAAAAGGGCCGCCCCGCAGAACGCGGGGCGGCTTTCTTTTTGATAAAATGCAAAAATGTGTAAAAAGTAAGATAAAATCTTACAAAAATGTGTAAAAAGCAAGATAAAATCTTGCAAAAATGTGTAAATTGCGATATAATGCCTTGAATTATGTATAGAAAGGCGACGCAAAAACTTATTGAATGGAAAAACTCATCTTCAAGAAAGCCTATGGTCTTAAAGGGCGCTCGTCAGGTTGGCAAAACCTGGCTTATGAAAGAATTTGGCCGGCTTAATTATGAAAAAACATTCTATTTTTCATTTGACAAGGAAGAAGGCCTTTCTGGAATCTTTGAAAAAAACAAGGACCCCGCCAGAATCATTTCCCAATTGGGAACAATATATAACGATAAAATAGAGCCTCAAAAGCATCTTATTGTTTTTGACGAAATTCAAGAATGTCCCAATGCCCTTAATTCCCTAAAGTATTTTTGCGAAGAGGCCAATGAATATCACATAATAGCCGCGGGAAGCCTTTTGGGAACTTTGCTTGCGGAACCAATGAGCTATCCGGTTGGAAAAGTTAATTTGCTTGATATTTATCCGTTTGATTATGAAGAATTTTTGGGCGCGGTCCAACCGGAACTTTTAAAATATTTGGAAGAAACACCGCCTGAAGAAATAATCGAAATTCAGCATGCAAAGCTTATGGAACAATACCGCAATTATTTGATTGTCGGCGGTCTTCCTGAATGTGTGGCAAGTTGGGCGAAGGACAGAAATGCCGGAATTGTGGCGCAGATTCAAAAAGAATTGCTCGATCTTTATGAAAACGATTTTTCAAAATACAATAAGAAAATAAACGCGGCCCGCATCTTGCTTGTATTTAGAAGCCTTGTGAGCCAACTTTCAAAAGAGAACGAAAAATTTATTTATGGATGCGTAAAACAAGGAGCGCGCGCCAGGGAATTTGAAGAGGCAATTGAATGGCTTGTGAGCGCGGGCTTGGTCATTCGCGTTTATGATGTTTCAAAGGCGGAACATCCATTAAAAGCGTTTGAAGACCTTTCGAGCTTTAAGCTTTTCTTTTTTGACGTTGGCTTAGCAAAGCGTTCCGCCGAGGTTAGCAACGAGGCGATAATTTTGAACAAGGCCTTTCAGTTCAAAGGCCCGCTGACAGAGAATTATTGCGTTCAGCAATTTAGAGGCCTTTTTGATTCCGCTCCGCATTATTATTCTCCCGCGCGTAATTATGAGGTTGATTTTCTTTTGCAGAATGGAATGCAAGTCATTCCTGTTGAATGCAAGGCAGGCGGAAATGTCGACTCCGCAAGTTTCAAGCGATACAGAAGGGAGAATGAACCGAAATTTGCAATTCGTTTTTCAGCCCTTGAGTACAAAAAACAAGACTGCATGGTAAACGCGCCTCTTTATCTTGCTTGCAGAACAGACAAACTTTGTGCGGCGCAATAAATTGTTAGAATTATGACCCAACTTTTAATCGGAACAAGCGGCTACGACTACCCGGAATGGAAGGGCGTATTTTATCCGCAAGACTTGAAGCGCGCGGATTTTTTGTCTTACTACGCCACGCAGTTCAACGCTCTGGAACTGAACAACACCTTTTACAACATGCCCACGGCCCAGCGGCTTTTTTCTTTTTACGAGCGGAGCCAAGGAAACTTGCGCTTTAGCGTAAAGGCCAACCGACTTTTGACCCACCAAGTAGGCCGCGACTGGCAAAACGCCGCCCAAGATTTTATCGCCGCCATAAAAGCGCTCGCGCAAAAAGACGCCTTGTCCGCGGCGCTATTCCAGTTCCCCCAAAGCTTTCATTACACGGACCAAAACCGCGTTTATCTTTCAAAGCTCATCGCCGCCTTTGACGGCTTTCCTGTCGTGATAGAATTTCGCCACGCTGAATGGATACGCCAGTCGGTCTTTGAAGGCCTGCAAGAACGCGGCGCCGGCCTAGTCTTTTGCGACATGCCCCAACTCAAAAATCTTCCCGACGGAAAAACTTTGCGAACGCCCTTTGTCGGAAGCCAAGCCTACATCCGCATGCACGGCCGCAACCACACCGCGTGGTATGTTAAGGAGGATGCCCCCAACAACGGATCCGCCCGCTACAATTACGACTACACCGATGACGAACTGGAATCCTTCGTTCCCATAATCGCCGCCGCCCAGCGCGAAGGCCGCCAAGTCCAAGTCTTCTTCAACAACCACCCCGACGGCCACGGCGCCAAAAACGCCAAGCGGATGCGGGAACTGGCGGGGGAAGTTTAAGATTCTCTTGACAAATCTATAGTTTGTTGTATAATAAAGATACTTGGGCTGGTCGAAAGACCCGGGTCCAACCTACTAGGCGGGGAAACTCCCCGCCATTTTTTTTGGAGCGCCAGTGCAAAACCTGAGTATATTTGTTGACGAATCCGGCGATTTTGGCGATTATCAGGCTCACAGTCCGTATTACATTGTGACTATGGTCATCCATGAGCAGGGCAAAGACATTTATCCGCAAATTGAACGTTTGAACAGAGCCCTAAATTATATGAACCTTCCGAATCATACGATACATACCGAACCGCTTATTAGAAGGGAACAGAATTATGCAAATATGTCGCCAAATGCGCGCCGCCGAATTTTTTCTTTGCTATACCAATTTGTATTGAATTGCGACATTCGCTATAAAACTTTCATTTTTAACAAAAAAGGAATACGACTCTGTTTTGAAATTGCAAGGCGCGATGGGCCGTGAAATGGACTTGTTCTTTAAGGACAATCTAGCGTATTTTCAATCTTTTTCCGAAGTAGTTTTGTATTACGACAATGGACAACGCGAACTAAACAATCTTTTGAACGTTCTTTTAGCCACAAACTTTGCCAGTTACGAAGTGCGAAAAGTTATGCCTAACGAATACAAACTTTTCCAAGTCGCCGACCTAATTTGCACGGTCGAACTTTTAAACCGCAAGATGCAAGCACAGGAATTTACACGGTCTGAAGAACTTATCTTTCATACAAAGCGTGATTTTAAGAAGGACTTCTTGCGCGGAATAAGATTAAAAGCGTTCAAGTAAATTTACGGCTTTTTTGGGGGAAGTCTCCCCCTCGGCTCCAATTCGGCCGCTCCGCGCCCTTATTTCCGCCTACCCCCTCTCCTAGGGGCTCCGCCCCTAAGACCCCAGTTTTCGAGTGCAAATATAGTGACTAAAAAGGGAATGTGTAGTATAATTTTTTAGAATATTAAAAAGTACAGATTTTAACTGTCGCAGAGATCAATAGTTGCATTTTCGCAAAGATGGGAAAAAACATGACTAAGGATAATAATAAAGGTACTAATTGTTATAAATTCATAGATTTATTTGCAGGTATTGGAGGAATCCGATTAGGATTTGAAGAAGCATTTTCTAAAGACAGCGAAACTGTATTTGTTTCTGAATGGGATACTTTTGCACAAAAAACATATCTTGCTAATTTTTCAAATCCTAAGGAAATTGCTGGGGATATAACAAAAATTGATGAAAAAGAAATACCTAATTTTGATATTTGTCTAGCTGGCTTTCCTTGTCAAGCTTTCAGTATGGCTGGTAAAAGAGAAGGTTTTAATGATAATTATAAAGGTGTATGTCGCGGCACGCTTTTCATGGATGTTGCAAGAATTTGTGAAGAACATCATCCAAAAGTTATTTTTTGTGAAAATGTAAAAGGATTGAAAATTCATGATAAAGGAAGGACTTTTAAAATAATAAAACAAACATTCGAAAATCTTGGTGAATATAATGGATGTAAGGGGTATGATGTTTTTGCTGAAGTCCTAAATAGTAAAGATTTTGGTGTTCCACAAAATCGTGAAAGAATTTACATTGTTTGCTTTAGGAAAGATTTAGGAATTAAAGAATTTTCTTTTCCAAAAGCTACAGACTCTTCTAAAGTTATAAGAAACATAATTGAAGAAAATCCTGTATCGCCGAAATATTATCTAAGTGATGTTTATTTGGAAACATTAAAACGACATAAAGAAAGACATGAAGCTTTGGGGCATGGTTTTGGATACGAAATTCGAGACTTAGATTCTGTGGCAGGTGCTATTGTATGTGGTGGAATGGGAAGAGAAAGAAACTTAATTGTAGATAAACGACAAAAAGACTTAACTCCGGTTACTCACATTAAGGGAAAAATAAATACACAAGGTATTAGAAAGATGACACCTAGAGAATGGGCAAGATTACAAGGATTTCCTGATTCTTATAAACTTGTTTTGGCTGATACTCATTTATATAAGCAATTTGGTAATAGTGTTTCCGTTCCTGTAATTGCTGCAATAGCTAGGGAAATTAAAAGGAGTTTAAAAAATGCAAAAGTTTAATCGGGGAGAATGGTCCGAAGCATATGTTTTTCTTTATGTTTTAACCTATGGAATTGTTAAAGAACAAACTTTTAATGATGACATAGAACCAGGTTCTTTAGAAGTTCTTTCCGTAATTAAAAATGCAAAAGATGGAACGTATATTGTAAATAAAGATGATAATGGAAATATTCATTGTTTAGAAAATGGAAATGAAATAGGCTTTGCTACTAAGGAAACTTTAAGTAATGTATGTAGAAATTGTTTAGATACTATTAAAGCGAGTTCAATAAAAAATTCTTCTGTAAAAAAGAACCGTAACGGTACTTTTGAAATTCCGGTTGTTGAAGATTTTTATGTAAATGATTTACATTTAGATATTAATATTATAAAGAGTTCTGCTGATAAAAAAGATGATATTATTCTTAAAGTTCGAAATAAGAAAGACAGTTCAATCTTTACAGAAGGATTTTCAATAAAATCTAAATTAGGAAGTTATCCTACTTTGTTTAATACTTCAAAAGCATCGGCCCTAGTCTATACTATAAAAAATCTATCACCAGAAATGAAAGAGGCTATAAACAATTTCTTTGATAATAGAGGGAGTAAAGATATTTGTAAAAGATTTTCATATCTACAAAAACTCGATGGCGTAGATATTAGTTTTCAAAATAGTAAATCTGTTGATAGTAAATATGGAGAAGTAAAATTACCTGGAAGCCATTTTGCATGGAATCTTGAAATTCTTGATTTAAAGATTTTATATGTTTTATCAGAAATGTTAAAAATATATTTTTCGGAAGAAAGAATTTCAGAAGTCGCCGGCATGATTGAAAAAATGGTTAAAGACAATCCTTTAGAAGTACAATTTCCAGAATCTTTTTATGAAGCAAAAATGAGACAATTTTTATTTGCATCCTTCTGTGGGCTTACAGCTTCGGAAAAATGGGATGGAAAACAAAAAGTCAATGGTGGTTATATTGAAGTACAGGAAGATGGAAGTGTTCTTTATCAAAAAGCTCTTTCAGATGAAAAATTTACTGATTATTTAATTAGTCATACAAAATTTGATACCCCTTCCAGTGGAAAGAAAAAATGGGATTATGGGGATATTTATTTTGATCCTGAATATAATTCTGATTGTATAGATTTGAATTTCCAAATTAGGTTTAAATAACACTGGAGTATTTAAAATGAATGAAAAAGAAAAAAATTTTCTTAGTTTTCTTCAAATACTCAAAGTTTATTATAATGGACGCGATTGTAACGGCTGAAAATGGGCAGGCAATATCTTGAAGGAATTTTCTACGACAAATCAACATTCTTCCTTTTGATAAGAAAGATGGCGATGATTTTGAATGCTTTGGCTATGCAAACTGCGATAGTTTTTCAGGCAAAAAATATCACAAAATTTATGGATTTCTCCTCGACGTAAAGTCAATAATGCGCCGTCACATTCCGCGTGACAAAGCTTTAATAACTGAATTGTCGCAAAAAATCTTGTCTTCTTATAGGTAGTTTAATTCTTCCCCTATGCTATAGCCGTTGTCTTTGATTCCTTGACTCCAAGGAAAGACTTAAGCGCGTCTTGGAATACTTTTGAGCAGTTTACGCGCTTTTCGTCGGCAAGGGCGGCGAGCCAAGCTGGGAGTGACAGGGTTTTCTTTACAAATGATGTCTTTGCTGCCGCTCGGACTGACGGCATGAACACTTCAATTACAACTAGGACGCAATTTTTCTTGACCTTTATTTTTGACAAGGGGCTTGGCTTTGGAATTTTTTCTCCGTCTTGCTCCATGCTAAAGATATGGAGGCCTAAGGCTTCCTTTGCGTTTCGTACCGCTTCGTCCGTGTCATTGGGCTCCGCGCAAGAAAAGCAGCCGGGCAAATCAGGAAAGCTGATGTTGATTCCGTCTTTGGCGTATTCCAAAATAGCGATAAATGCGTACTCGTTCTTCATTATTTCTTTTCCTTGGGCTTTATGCCCGCTTGTCTAAAAATGTTCTTTACTGTGCCAATTGGAATGTTCTTTTTTGGATGCGGAACAGTGACTCGTCCGGGTTTTGTCGGGTGCTTAAAGTGATGATGGCTTCCAACGCAAGTAACTTCTCGCCAGCCGTCAGATTCGATTATGCGTATAACTTCCCGTGAAGAGTATTCCATTCACATCCCTCATTATAATAATACATAATAAATTATGTATTGTCAAGTTTTTTTATTATCCAGGGTCTTAGGGGCGGAGCCCCTAGGCGAAGGGGTAGGCGCAAATGCGGCCGCATAGCGGGCGAATTGGAGCCGAGGGGGAGGCTTCCCCCTTCCTATACTGACAAAAAATAAAATCTTTTGTATAATTTCTAAAATTACGCGGGGCCTGGGGACGGGTCGTTTAAGGAGCAAAAAGTGAAATACGGTTATTTTGATGATGAAAAAAGAGAGTATGTGATTACAAATCCTGCCACTCCGAGGCCTTGGGTAAATTATTTGGGCTCGCCGCTTTACGGGGCGCTTATTTCGAACAACGCGGGCGGTTACAGTTTTGCAAAGTCGGGCGCCAACGGAAGAATTTTGCGCTATGTGTTCAACAACTTTGACCAGCCCGGAAGGTACATTTACATTAGGGACAACGACTCAAAGGATTACTGGTCCGCGTCTTGGCAGCCTGTCGGAAAAGACCTGGGCGAATACAAAAGCGAATGCCGCCACGGAACGGCCTACACAAAAATCTTGGCGGACTATTCGGGAATCCATTCGGAAGCGCTTTATTATGTTCCGCTTGACTGCGAGCATGAAGTTTGGAATGTAAAGCTCACAAATAAATCTGGAAAAAAGAGAAGCCTCACAGTGACTGGTTTTGCCGAGTTCACCAACAACAGCAATTACGAGATGGACCAGGTGAACCTCCAGTATTCGCTTTACATCGGACGCACAAAGTTTGTGGACAACAGAATCGTTCACACCGTTCACGGAAACCTTGAGGGCCTTCCCGAAGAAGTTGACCACAAGACCGCGACAGAAAGAGCCTTCGCGCTTGCCGGCTCAAAAGTTTCTTCTTGGTGCGGCGACAAGGAAGGCTTCCTTGGCCTTTACCACAGCTACAAGGATCCGGTGGGCGTTTCTTCTGGCGACCTTGGAAACATCACTAGCTACAACGAAAACTCTTGCGGCGCCTTGTCAACTGTTATCGAGCTCGCCGACGGAGAGACAAAGGAAATCGCCTTTATCCTTACGATGCAGCAGAACGACGCGGTCGAAAAAATTCTTTCTGGCTACGCCGACTTGTCTTCGACTTGCGCCAAGGAATACGAAGCGCTCGTCAAGCAATGGCACAGCCGCTTTGAGCATTTTCAGGTCAAGACTCCCAACGAGCACTTCAACACGATGATCAACACATGGAACGCTTACAACTGTTTTATGACTTTCACTTGGTCGCGCGCGGCCTCTTACATTTACTGCGGCTTGAGGAACGGATACGGATACCGCGACACTGTTCAGGACATTCAGGGCGTCATTCACCTTGAGCCGGAGATGGCCGCCGAAAAAATTCGCTTTATGCTTTCGGCGCAGGTTGACAACGGCGGAGGACTTCCTCTTGTCAAGTTCACCCACAACGCTGGCCACGAGGACACTCCCGACGACGCCTCTTACGTTCGCGAGACAGGCCACCCCGCTTACAGGGCCGACGACGCGCTTTGGCTTTTCCCGACTGTCTACAAGTACATCGCGGAATCTGGAAACGTCGCCTTCCTTGACGAGGTCATTCCCTTTGCAAATAAGGACGAGGGAACGGTTTACGAGCACTTGAAGCGGGCCGTTGATTTTTCTATGAAACATCTTGGCCCCCACGGAATTCCCGCCGGCCTTTACGCCGACTGGAACGACTGCTTGCGCCTTGGCGCCAACGGCGAATCTTCTTTTGTCGCGCTCCAGTATTACTACGCGATGACGATTTTGCGCGAGTTCGCCCAAAACAAAAAGGACTCAGAATATGTCGCCTTCTTGGACAAGGCCCAAAAGGAACTTGGAGAAAAAATCCAAAAGCTTTGCTGGAACGAGGACCGCTTTATCCGCGGATTCACCGAGCGCGGAGAAGTCATCGGAAGCCGCAATGATCCCGAAGCGAACATGTGGCTCAACCCCCAAAGCTGGGCCGTCATTTCCGGCCTCGCTTCCGCCGAGCAGGCTGACGCCGCGCTTGAAAACGTTAACAAACAATTGAACACCGATTTTGGCCTTGTCCTCATGGACCCGCCTTACCAAAAGCACGCCTTTGAAGGAGCGCTTGCCGTAATCTACAATCAGGGAGCCAAGGAAAACGCCGGAATCTTCTCCCAGTCTCAGGGCTGGATCATTCTTGCCGAAGCGCTTCGCGGCCACGGAGACAGGGCTTTCCAGTACTTTATGGAGAACGCTCCTTCCGCCCAAAACGACAAGGCCGAAATCAGAAAGCTTGAGCCGTATTGCTACGGCCAGTTCACTGAAGGAAAGGCAAGCCCCCACTTTGGACGCTCGCACGTTCACTGGCTTACAGGAACTGCGTCAACCGTTATGGTCGGCTGCGTCGAAGGAATCCTTGGCATGAGGCCGAACCTTGAAGGCCTTAGGCTGGCTCCTTCGATTCCCGCTTCGTGGGACGGCTTTACGGCCGAAAAAGACTTTAGGGGCTGCAAGCTTAGCATCACGGTAAAGAATCCCGACCACGTTCAGTCTGGCTGCAAGGAACTTACTGTCAACGGAAAGAAGATGGAAGGAAATTTGATTCCCGCCTCCGAACTTGCCGCCAAGACAGAAATCGTTCTTGTGATGTAAAATTGCCCGCCGGGGGAGGGCGGGCGACCGCTTCCCCCATTGCCACCAAAGGCCAAATTCGCTACAATGTTCTTCTATGGAAAACAAAAAAACGGTTGACAACGACACGCTAGAAAAGTTGCTTTATCTTTCGCGCCTTTCGCCCGAAAGCACAGATTTGACCACGCTCAAAAAGCAAGTTGACGACATTGTAGGATACTTTGACATTCTTTCTAAATACGACGACAGCGAAAATCCCTATGACGCTTATCCTTCCACCCAGGCCGAGGCCTTGCGCGAGGACAGCGTTGTGGCCGGGCTGGACATTCCCGACGTAAAAAAAGTTACCGAAAACTTTATGGACGGCTACTTCCAGGTTCCCAAAGTTTTGGGGGAAGGAGCGTAATATGAACAGCATCAATCAGGCCAGAGAGGCGCTTAAAAATGGAAGCGCGACTTCGGAGTCGCTTGTAAAAAAATCCTTGGACACTTTTGAGGCGGACAAAAAGTCTTCCTTGCCCTTGAACGCTTTTTTGGAAATGTACGACGACGTTCTTTCTTTGGCGCAAGAAGCCGACAAGGAAATTGCCGCCGCCCGTTCAGCGGGAACGCTTGACGCGCTCTTTGAGAAAAAGCCCCTCTTGGGAATTCCTTTCGCCGTAAAGGACAACATCTCTGTCAAAGGAAAGCGCCTCACTTGCGCTTCAAAAATATTGAACGGTTATGTCGCCCCCTACGACGCGACTGTAACCGCCCGTCTTAGGGCCGCTGGAGCGATTCCCCTTGGCCGCTGCAACCAAGACGAATTTGCGATGGGCTCTTCTACCGAATATTCTTCTTACGGCCCCACTCGCAATCCTATAAACCGCCAGTACGTTTCGGGCGGATCTTCGGGCGGCTCGACAGCCGCCGTCGCGGCCAACCAAGCGCTCTTTGGCTTGGGAACGGAAACCGGAGGCTCGGTTCGTTTGCCGGCTTCTTACTGCGGCGTGTACGGCCTTAAGCCCACTTACGGCGTTTTGAGCCGTTGGGGCGTCGTCGCTTACGGAAGTTCCCTTGACCAAGTTGGAATCATCGCCCACACGCCAAGCGACATCGCGCAAGTTTTGGACACCTTGGCCGGCGTTGACTTTTATGACGACACTTCGGCCGACCTTCCGCAAAAGGAAGAGTTGAAAAACCTCAAGGCTTTTACCGCCGAAGAATTTTCAAAGCTTAAGATTGCCATTCCCAAGCAGTTCTTGGAAAGCAAGGGACTTTTGCCAGACGTTGGAACTGTATTCGACCAGACAAGAAAATGGTTTGAAGAGAAGGGCGCAAAGATTGACGTTGTCGACCTTCCGATCCTTGACGCTTCTATCGCGAGCTACTATGTAATCGCCTTGTCGGAAGCGGCGTCAAACCTTAGCCGCTTTGACGGAATCCGTTACGGCGCGCGCGTAGACCAAGGAAACGGCTACGACGAGCTTTACGTTGACACTCGCAGCGCGGGCTTTGGCCCCGAAGTGAAGCGCCGCATCATCATTGGAAACTACGTTTTGTCGGAACAGTTCTCCGGCGACACTTACAAAAAGGGAATGACCGTGCGCGCCAGAATCCAGCGCGAAATGGCCGAGCTCTTCAAGAACTACGATTTGGTTCTTTGCCCGACTTGCCCGACACCGGCCTTTAAGCTTGGCCAGAAAGTTGACGATCCGCTTGAGATGTACCTAAGCGACTTGTTCACGACATTCGTAAACTTGGCGCGCATTCCGTCGCTAAGCGTTCCAGCCGGCCACACAGCGGGAACGGGCGTCGAAGCCGGAATCACTAAAGGCTTTGACGGAGAATTCGCGGCGGCCGCCAAGCGCGGAGACAGCGACTCAATGCCTGTCGGCATCCAGTTCGCCGGCCCCATGTTCAGCGAAGCCAAGATTTTGCGCCTCGCCGCCGCCTGGGAAGCCGAGCATCCCGGATGCGGCTGCCCGGTAGGGGAGTAAAAAAAATGCTTGCATAGCGCAAAATAAAAAAGCCGCCCGATTCTTGGGCGGCCTTTTTTTTGTCAGTTGAAGGATTTATTGCGGCGCGAAAATTTTATTCGCGCCGCAAAAGGAACGAGTCAAGGCCTTGAGCGAAGCGCGCCTTGACCGTTCCTATATTTGGTCCATTACATTAACCATTTCAATCGCGCTGAGGGCGCAGTCGTAGCCCTTGTTGCCGCTCTTGGCGCCGGCGCGGTCGATGGCTTGCTCCAAGTTGTCGGTGGTCAGGATTCCGAACAAGACTGGAACGCCTGTGTTGAACGATGCTTGCGCGATGCCCTTGCTGACTTCGGCGCAAACGTAGTCGTAGTGGCTGGTGCTGCCGCGGATTACCGCTCCAACGCAAATGACCGCGTCGTACTTTTTGCTGGCCGCCATTTTCTGCGCCACGACAGGAATCTCAAACGCGCCCGGAACCCAAGCCGCGCTGATGTTGTCTTGCTCGACTCCGTGGCGGACTAGTCCGTCAACCGCTCCGTCCAAAAGCTTTTGCACGATGAACGCGTTAAAGCGCGACGCCACGATTCCAACTTTCATGCCGCTTTTTGCGACTACCTTTCCTTCAATTGTTTTCATTGTAACCTCCTATTGTCACTCAACATTGATATGGTCAAAGATGTGGCCCATTTTTTCCTTCTTGGTGCGAAGGTAAAATTTGTCAAACTTTGACGGCGGAATTTCTATCGACACGCGCTCGGCGACTTTTATTCCAAAGCCGTCAAGTCCGTAAATCTTTTGCGGATTGTTTGTCAAAAGGCGCAGGGATTTTATTCCCAAGTCCTTTAGAATTTGCGCTCCGATCCAGTATTCGCGCAAGTCGGGAGCGAAGCCAAGCTTTAGGTTGGCCTCGACTGTGTCGTAGCCGTTTTCTTGCAGCATGTAAGTCTTTAGCTTGTTGATGAGGCCTATGCCGCGTCCTTCTTGGCGCATGTAAAGCAAAACGCCGCGGCCTTCTTTTTCTATCGTCTTCATCGCTTGCTGAAGTTGCGGGCCGCAGTCGCAGCGCTGGCTTCCAAAAACGTCGCCTGTCAAACATTCGGAGTGAACGCGGCACAAGACATTTTGGCCGTCGCCGATTTCTCCTTTGACAAGAGCGATGTGGTGCTCGCCGGTAAGGTCGTCGGTGTAGCCGTAAATGTCAAAGTCGCCGAACTGGCTCGGGAGCTTTGCCTTGGCTTCCTGCACGACGTGCTTGTCGTTTATGCGGCAGTAGTCGGCCAGCGCCTTTATCGTTATGTATTTTAGGCCGAACTTTTGCGCGATCTCAAAAACTTTTGGGCCGCGTGCCATCGTTCCGTCGTCGTCCATAATCTCGCAGCATACGCCGCATTCCTTAAGGCCCGCCAAGCGGCAAAGGTCAACGGTGGCTTCTGTGTGGCCGGCGCGCACAAGCACTCCGCCTTTTTTTGCAATTAGGGGAAAGGTGTGTCCCGGCCTTCTAAAATCTTTTGGCGTTGAGTCGGGATTGACGCAGGCTTGGATTGTCGCGGCGCGTTCGGCGGCCGAGATTCCCGTCGTGGTCGAGACGTGGTCGATCGAAACGGTAAAGGCCGTCTCGTGGTTGTCGGTGTTCTCCGCGACCATGGGGTAGAGGCCAAGTCGGTTTGCCATTCCTTCGCTGATTGGCGTGCAAATCAAACCCTTCGCGTAAGTGGCGATGAAGTTGATGTTGGCTTGCGTTGCGAACTGCGCGGCGCAAATCATGTCGCCTTCGTTTTCGCGGTTTTCGTCGTCGCTTACGATGATGATTTTTCCTTGACGCAAATCCTCAAGCGCTTCTGGAATTGTGTTGTATTTAATTTCCATTTTAGAAACCTCGCTCTCTTAAAAATTCTTCTGTTATGTTGGAGCCATTGCTCGTGGGGGAACGGCCGCCAGTGCGGGGATCGTTTGCAAGCCCAAGATTGCCGCTGCACAATCCCATAAGTTTTTGAACGTACTTTCCGACGATGTCGTTTTCCAAATTGACAAAGTCGCCTGGCTTTTTGGAAAGGAGCGTCGTCTCCTCTCCTGTGTGCGGAATGATCGAAACGGCAAATTGCTTCTGGTCAACCTTGGCAACCGTAAGGCTAATTCCGTCAATGGCAATCGACCCCTTTTGAACAATAAGCGAAAGAATTTCGGGCGCCGCGCTAACGTAAACCCAAACTGCGTTTCCTTCGCGCTCGGTCCTTGCGATCGTTCCTGTTCCGTCGATGTGGCCGCTTACTATGTGGCCGCCAAAACGTCCTTCGGCGCTCATCGCCCGCTCAAGGTTGACCTCGCTTCCGCTAGAAAGGCTTCCAAGATTCGAGCGGCGCAGGGTCTCGGCCATTACGTCGGCGGTAAAGAAACCGGCGCCCAAACTTGTCGCGGTAAGGCAAACGCCGTTTACGCAAATGCTGTCGCCGACTTTTGTTCCTTGCAAAACTTTTTGCGCGCCGATGCGGATTCGCGCTCCGGCCTGCGCCGCCTCAAGGCTTTGAACTCTTCCGACTTCTTCTATTATTCCTGTGAACATACACGCTCCGTAACGTCATACTCAATCAAAAAGTCGCTTCCGATTTTGCGCGCGTCCTTGGCCGTAAGACCAAAAGCGTCAGAAACTTCCAAAACGCCTTGGCCCCCGACAGGGCTTGGGGCGGCTCCTCCAAAAATCTTTGGGGCGACAAAGCAGTAAAGCTTTTGGGCCAAGCCTTGCTCCAAAAACGAAAAGTTTATTTTGGAGCCGCCCTCGACCAATACGCTGTCAAGATTGCGCTCGCCAAGCGCTTTTAGCAAAAGGCGCAAGTCCACGCAGGAGGGACCGGCGCGGATTATTTGGACGCCCTTTTCTTGGAGCGCTTTTTCTTTTGCCAAAAAGTCTTGGTCCGCGCTGTCGCGGCAGGCGACGATCGTAGGAATGTCGCGCGCGGTTTGGACAAGCTTTGATTCAAGGGGCAGGCGCAAGTTGCTGTCGCAAATTATTCTTGTTGGATTTTTTCCGCCCTCGATTCTGCAAGTCAAAAGGGGATCGTCAGCCAGAGCTGTTCCGATTCCGCAAAGGATGCAAGAGTATTGGCTTCTCAATTGGTGAACGTAGTCGCGCGATTCTTGGCAAGAAATCCACTTTGACGCGCCAGAGACCGTCGCGATTTTTCCGTCGGCGGTCATCGCGTACTTTAGCGCGACAAAAGGCGTTCTCTTTGTAATGTAATGGAAAAAAATAAAGTTTAGCGCGTCGCATTCTTCGCGCAAAAAGTCTTCCTCAACCTCAACGCCGTTTGCGCGCAAAAATGCGGCGCCCTTTCCGCTTACGAGGGGATTGGGGTCGCGGCTCCCGACAGTGACTTTTTTGATTCCCGCTTGGACGATCGCCTCTACGCAAGGCGGCTGCTTTCCTGTGTGCGCGCATGGTTCCAGCGTGACGAACATCTGGGCGCCGCTTGCGTCGTTCCCTCGCTCATGACAGTCGCGCAAAGCGTCGCGCTCGGCGTGCAAGTCTCCGTACTTATGGTGCCAGCCCTGGCCTATGATTTGATTGTCTTTTACGATTACCGAACCGACGAGGGGGTTTGGGTTTGTCCAGCCGGTTCCTTTTTTGGCACGGTCAATTGCCGCGCGCATAAAGCGCTCTTGAGAGTTGTATTCCATAAATCCTTCTTCCATCCAGACTTTACTGTCGGCCGCGGAATCTCACCGCGTCATGCAATGGCAGAGCCATCGCTTGCTGGCTATACAGCCGGTGGGGAATTTCACCCCGCCTTGAAGTTTATGAGCTTATGATAGCGCATCGAGCGGATTTGCGCAAGAGAAATTTTTCCCCACTTCCGCAAAAAGCGCGCTACAATAGTTATATTATAAACTCGGAGGAAAAAATGAAAAAGATTTTGTTTGTTTGCTTGGCGCTTTTTATGGCGGCCGCGTCGTTTGCTCAGAGCGCGAAGGCGACGGGACTTACGGATTCGGACGTGACTTCGTTCTGCAAAAATTTTAAGAAGTTGGAGTCCGATTTTAAAAAGCTGGGACTGGATTTGGAGGATAGGGAAGGCGTTGTCGCGGCTGTTCAGGCGGACAAGAAAGTTATCGAGGTTCTAAACAAAAACGGAATCTCTGGCGGCAACGCGGTGGACAAACTCAAGGCTTTGGGCTACGGCTACGCGGTTGAATGTTACGACGACAGTTTGGCCAAAGATCCCGAAACTGCCGCGATGGTAAAAAATTTGGGGATTGATCCGATAGCCGAGGCCAGAAAGTTGGTGGCTGACGCCGACAAGAATGTGGTAAAGCGCCATCTTAAAGAATTGAAAAAAGTCTTTAACGACGACTAATCAACAAAATACCCGTTCATCAAGCCCTTGCCCTTGACTTCGACTTGGACGGGGCCTTGCCAGGCGAACTTGTCGCCGGCTTGTTTTTGAGCGGCTTCAGAAACGTGAATCTTCATCGGTTGGCCTGAGCTTTCCATGCGGCTGGCCACGTTCACCGTGTCGCCCCAAATGTCGTAGATGAATTTTGTCTTTCCGATTACGCCGGCTACAAGCTCGCCGCTGTTTATTCCCACGCGGATTTGAAGGGGCTTTTCCGCCGTCTTGTTGAACTCTTCCACGTCCTGCAAAAGGCCTTGGGCAAAGCGGACCATTTTTTCGACGCCGCCGTTTTGCGCGTTTTCGTCCAGCCCCGCCGCGGCCATGTAGGAGTCGCCAATCGTTTTTATTTTTTCAACGCCCTCGCGCGCGGCCCGTTCGTCAAAAAGGCTGGTCAGCTTGTTCAGCATTTTTACGGTTTGGTCGGCGGTCATGTCGGAACTCATTTTTGTAAATCCCACGATGTCGGTGAACAAAACTGTGGCGTTGGGGTAGTTGCGCGAAATCGTTTGGCCGGGCCGCTCGGTCAATTCGCGGGCGATGTCGGCCGGCAAAATGTTCAGCAAAAGGCGCTCGACTTTTTGGTTGGCCACGCGCAGCTCTTTTGTGCGCTCGTCAACCGTTTGCTCCAACTCCTTTTGGTAGCGGGCGAGCATTTCTATTTCCAAGCGATGCGCGCGCTCCACCTTTTTGTTCATTTCCGCCAAGTCAAAAATGTACAAAAGAATCGCCATTCCGGCGGAAGAAATTCCTGTTAGGTAAAAGCCTTTCACGCGGAACTGTATCGCGCTTGCGGCGATGGGAACCGCGATGCAGAACAAAAGAGGGCCGGGCATTTTGCAGGGGATTCTTTTAAAGTTCCGAGCGATGCAAAGAAATTGCAGCAATAGCGCTGCGGTCGGAAAAATATAAGCCAGCGGGCGGGCGGGGCCGCGTATGTAATTGTTTCGCGCGTCTATCGTGTAGTAAAGGCCGGTGAACTGAGTGATTATGACCAACGCGATTTCGATTAGCAAAAAGATTCCAGCGACGTAAAATTCCCAAGGCATTTTTTTAAGCTCGCCTTCGTTCATGAACAAGTCTTTTAAATAGAAGTTCAAGTTCAAAATCAAAAACGCGGGAAAAAAGTAGTCGCCGAATTTTGCGATTTTTGTGATAAAGACTGCCGTTTCGTTCATCATAAAACTGTAGGCGGTAAAGGCAAGCTGCGAAGACAAAATGCCTGTGGCGCTTAGTTCCAAAAAAATGATGGCGGCCTTTCGCCTTTTTGTAAGGTTGTTCGTTCGAAAAGTCAAAAGCGCTGTCAAAAGGCAAATCGCTTGCAGCGCGATCATCAAGTCATGCTGGTGCCGGATTAAAAAACTCATTCTTATATATCACTAAAAAAAACGCTTATTGTCAAGATTTCCTCTTTGCGGTAAAATCCTCGCAAGAGGTACATCATGTCTGTTTTAGAAAAAATCGGAAACTTCTTTGGAAAGTTCATGGCCCTGATTATTTTGGCCGTGGCCGCTCTGGCGCTCTTTGTTCCGCAGAGTTGTCTTTGGATCCAGCCGTCTTGGATCAACCCGCTTTTGATGCTGGTCATGTTCGGAATGGGACTCACGCTCAAAATCGAAGACTTCGCGCTTGTCTTTACCCGCCCAAAGGACATCATCATCGGCTGCC
This sequence comes from Treponema sp., assembly GCA_045131275.1. GTDB lineage: Bacteria > Spirochaetota > Spirochaetia > Treponematales > Treponemataceae > Treponema_D. The sequence goes on along the minus strand of JBGUQT010000090.1, from coordinate 35,017 downwards.
TTGCCCAGTTCACAATCATGCCGCTTTTGGCCTTTGCCTTGGGAAAAATCTTTGGCCTTGAGGTAGGGCTTTTGGCCGGCGTCATTCTTGTGGGAACTTGTCCCGGCGGAACCGCCAGCAACGTAATCACTTATCTTTCCAAGGGCGACGTCGCTCTTTCTGTCGGAATGACAAGCGTAAACACTTTACTCGCTCCGCTTCTCACTCCTGCCATCACTTACTTGCTTTTAAAAGAGAGCGTTCATGTTGACGTCGTATCGATGTTCCTTTCTATTGTAAAGGTCGTCATCGTTCCGATTGGCTTGGGCTTTGTCATCAACAAGTTTTTCGGAAAGTTCACGCAAAAAATCGGAGCGATATTGCCGGCGATTTCTGTAATCGCGATCGCCTTGATTGTCGGAGCGGTCGTCTCGCGCAACTCGCAGAAAATTCTCACAACCGGCGCGATTGTCTTTGCCGTCGTAATCTTGCACAACCTTTTGGGCTACGCTTGCGGCTTTGGCCTTGGAAAGCTTTTGCGCCTTAACGTGTCCAAGACAAAGGCGCTTTCAATCGAAATCGGAATGCAGAACTCAGGACTAGCAACAAGCCTTGCCTCAACCGCCTTTCCGTCGCTCGCGATGGCCACAGTTCCCGGCGCGATTTTTAGCGTTTGGCACAACTTGTCCGGCGCCGTGCTGGCCAACTTCTACCGCAAGTGGAACGATAGCGCGGAAAGCGGCGCTGCGGCTCTTGCTTCGGGCAATTCCGGCGAGCAAGCGTGAATATAAAAAAAGCGCTTCTCTTTTTTGCCGCGCTTTTGGCGGCGGCCTTTGTCGCCAGCGCGCAAATCGCGCTTCCGCCCGGACTTGAGATTCCCCGCTGCCCGGGCAACGCCGCTGTTCTTGCCGACCGTGACGCAGACGACATTTACGCTGACCAAGACGCCGCGGCCGCCGAACTTTCCGCCGACAACAATTCCCCAGACCACCAAATCCGCGCCTTCCAATACTACACGCTTTGCTACCGGGAATCTTACGAGCAGGCCGAATGGTCGGCGTATTGCTTGCGCGCCTTTATGCTGCAAAAAAACGCAAAGCGGACAAACGACTTTAGACCCGACCCCCAAATCACGACTGGCTCGGCGACGCTCGCGGACTACAAGAGGTCGGGCTACGACAGGGGGCATTTGACTCCGGCGGGCGACATGGTTTTTAGCAAAGAGGCGATGAGCGAAACTTTTTACATGAGCAACATGTGCCCCCAAGCCGCCGCCTTTAACCGAGGAATCTGGAAGGACTTGGAAGACCAAGTCCGCGAGTGGGTCAGGACTTACGGCGCGGCCTATATCGTTTCCGGCCCGGTTCTTTCTAAGCCCGCGGATGAATACCCTTCCATCGGCGAAAGCAAGGTCGCCGTCCCGGAATATTTTTACAAGGTGATATTGGTTCCGATTTTTGAAGACAACTCGGATCAAGATTCGCCGGAAGAATGCGCGGACCTTATGGCGATCGCTTTTGTGATTCCAAATAAAGGATGTGACGGAGATTTTTGGCGCTACGCCGCAAGCGTGGACGAAGTGGAACAAATCACCGGCCTTGACTTTTTCCCTCTCTTGGAAGACGACATTGAGGAACGCGTGGAGTCCGCCTGCGATCCCCGCCCTTGGTATTAAAAAAAATCTCTGGCGAAATTCAGAAAAGCGTGTTATTGCCAGCCCGCGTGAGCGGGCAGTTGAATAAATTTCTTATAGCAAAATCACACGAAGTGTGATATAATGGTAGGGATGGAGGATGCCATGAAAAAACAATTGATTTGCGCGGCTCTTTGCGCGCTTTGCTTTTCCCTTATTTCTTGCGGAAAGAAGACAATCGCTTCCGCCGCCGCCAAGAGCGGAGTTGACTTTGGCTTTGCCGCGTCCGTGACCGACCTTTTGGACGCCAACACGCAAAAAATTCTTACGGACGAGGCCAAAATTTTGGTCGCCGAAAACTGCATGAAAAGCTCGCAGCTTAGACCCAATAAAACTTTTTGGAACTGGAGCGATCCCGAGAACCTTGTAAAATTCGCCAACCAAAACAAAATCGTCGCCAAGTGGCACACCCTCTTTTGGCACGAAATGAACCCGCCCTTCATCAACCAAATGAAGACAAAGGAAGAGGCGGAAAAATATATGGACGAGCACATTACGACCGTAATGCAAAGGTTCAAGGGCCGAATCCGCGATTACGACGTTGTCAACGAAATGTTCAACGAAGACGGAAGCCTTCGCAACACGGTTTGGCTTAGGACCCTTGGCCCCGACTACCTTGAGCGCGCGATTAGAAAAGCCCACGAGGCTGACCCCGACGCCCACTTGTTCCTTAACGAATACAACAACGAGGCTGCCGGCTATCCCAAGGCCGACGCGATGTACGAGCTTGTAAAAAGTTTTGTGGAGCGAGGCGTTCCGATTTACGGAGTCGGCATGCAGCTGCACTTGGCCGCCGACCTTCCTTACGACGAGGACGCGATTCGGAAGAACATCCGCCGCTACGCCGACCTTGGAATAAAGATTTGCTTTAGCGAAGTTGATGTCCGCATGCCCTTGGCCCGCGCCGACGAATATAAGGAAATCCAAGAGAACATTTGGAAATCCCTTATGACGCTAGCGGTTGAGGAGCCCAACGTAGAAAGCTTTATCGTTTGGGGTGTTTCCGACAAAAACAGCTGGATTCCCGCTTGGAAGCCCGGCTACGGCGACGCGCTCTTGTTTGACAAAAACTTCAAGCCCAAGCCCGTTTACTACGAGCTTTTAAAAGCGGCTCAAGGAAAGAAATAGGAACGGTATGTCGCTTCGCTAATTTTGCATTAGGAATGGATTCAACTGCCCGCTCGCGCGGGCTGGCAATCAAGGCGCGCTTACGCTTAAAGCCTTGACTCGTTCCTTTTGCGGCGCGAGCAAAATTATCGCGCCGCAATAAGGCAAAAAGGACGCTGCAATTTGGCAGCGTCCTTTTTTTCGCCCCCGCTTGATTTTAAAGTCCAAATCTGATAATATCCTTTTATGAAAGTCGCTATCTTTTTTGGATCAAAATCCGACACTGAATCTATGAAAAAAGCCGCCGCCGTATTAAAAGAATTCGGCGTTGACTACAAGGCTTTTGTTATTTCCGCGCACAGGGCCGGCGAACTTTTAAGAAAGACCGTAAGCCAAGTTGAGGCCGACGGTTTTGAAGTGATTATCGCCGGGGCAGGATTGGCGGCGGCGCTTCCAGGCGTTATCGCCGGAATGACTACGCTCCCTGTAATCGGAGTCCCGCTTGAGTGCGTGTCGGACAAGTCCAACGGTTTGGGCGGAATGGACGCGCTTCTTTCTATCGTTCAAATGCCCCCGCAAATTCCCGTGGCGACAGTCGGAATCGGAAACGCAAAGAACGCCGCTTATTTGGCCGTTCAAATTCTTTCAATAAAATATCCAGAGTTAAAAGAAAAGCTTTTGGCCTTTAGGAAAAAATTGGCCGACGACGCTCAATCCAACAAGGACATCGAACTATGATTCAAATGGAAGAGAACTTTGACGACAAGCTGCATGACGAATGCGGCGTTTACGGCGTTTACATAAACAAGGGCGAGGACGGCCAGCTTCCAAAAGACGCCAACCCCGCCGCCACTTGCTACTTTGGCCTTTACTCTTTGCAGCACCGCGGCCAGGAATCCGCCGGCATCGCTGTTTACGACGGAACGGAAATCAAAGTAAAAAAAGACGTTGGCCTTGTCGGCGACGTGTTTAGCAAAGACGACATAAAAAATCTTTCGGGCTACGCGGCGGTAGGCCACGTTCGCTACTCAACCGCCGGCGGAAAGGGCGTGGAAAACGCTCAGCCTATGGTAAGCCAAATGAAGTTGGGAAGCGTCGCCGTCGCGCACAACGGCCAGCTCGTCAACTATGAGCAGCTTCGCGAAATGCTTGAAGAAACTGGAAGCACTTTCAACTCCTCAAGCGACACTGAAGTGATTGTAAAGCTCATCGCCAAAAGCTACAAAAAAGGCTTGGAGCGCGCGTTGACCGACACAATCCAAATGATTAAGGGTTCCTTCGCGCTTTGCGTCTTGACCGAAAACGGTTTGGTCGGAGCGCGCGACCCCAACGGCATCCGGCCCCTTTGCCTTGGAAAGTTGGAAAACGGAAAAGGTTGGATTTTGTCCAGCGAGTCTTGCGCGATAGACGCTGTGAACGGAACTTTTGTCCGCGACATTCTTCCCGGCGAAATCGTAATCATCAACGACGACGGAGTTCTTTCGTTTGAGTTTGGAGAAAAGACTTCTAAGCGCTCTTGCATTTTTGAATACATTTACTTTGGCCGCCCTGATTCAGTTATGGACGGAATTTCAATCGAGGAAGCGCGCCATAGAATGGGAGCCACGCTCGCAAAAGAAAGTCCCGCCAACGCTGATTTGGTTGTCGGCGTTCCAGACAGCGGCTTGGGCGCGGCGCTTGGATACTCGCGCGCGGCAGGCATTCCTTATTCAAACGCGATCGTAAAGAACAAGTACATCGGCCGCACTTTCATCGCTCCGACGCAAAAAGAGCGCGAGAACATGGTTTACGTAAAGCTCAACGCGCTTAAGTCCGAGTTGAACGGAAAGAGCGTCGTTGTCATCGACGACTCAATCGTTCGCGGAACGACAAGCCGCCGCTTGATTCAAATCTTGCGCCGCGCGGGCGCCAAGGAAGTTCACTTTAGAGTTTCAAGTCCGCCGGTAAAATTTCCCTGCTACTTTGGAATCGACACGCCAAGCCGCGCCGAGCTTATCTCCAGCGCGCACGACGTTGACGAAATCTGCAAGGAAATCGGAGCGGATTCTTTGGCCTTTATTTCTGTCGAAGGAATGTTGGAGGCCTTGCGCTCGTGCAGTCCCGAAAACTTTGGCTACTGCAAGGGCTGCTTTACCGGCGAATACCCGATGAGCGTTCCCGGCGAATTGAACGGAAAGAAAATTAGCACGGAGGAATAATATGGATTACAAACAATCTGGCGTTGACGTTGAAGAAGGCTACCGCGCGGTAAGCGAGTATAAAAAATACGCAAAGCAGACGGCCATTCCCGGCTTGCTCAGCGACTTGGGCAGCTTTAACGGAATGTTCTCCGTTCCCAAAGGAATAAAAAATCCTGTAATGGTAAGCGGCACCGACGGCGTCGGAACAAAGCTTGACGTCGCTTTCCAAATGAAAAAATACGACACTGTCGGAATCGACTGCGTCGCGATGAGCGTGAACGACATTTTGTGCTCGGGCGTGCAAACCTTGTTCTTCCTGGATTACGTCGCTTGCGGAAAGTTGGAAGCTCCCGTGGCCGCCGAATTGGTAAAAGGCGTCGCCGAAGGCTGCTTGCAAACCGGCTGCGCTTTGCTTGGCGGCGAGACTGCCGAAATGCCCGGCTTTTACGACGTGGGAAAATACGACCTTGCCGGTTTTGGCGTAGGCGTCGGCGACAAGTCCGAGATGATTACCGGAAAGGACATCAAAGAAGGCGACGTTTTGATCGGCCTTTCTTCCACCGGCGTCCACTCAAACGGCTTTTCCCTTGTCCGCAAATTGGTTCCCGATTTTAACGAGCCTTTTGTGTTGAACGGAAAGGAAACCGGACAAAGCATCGGCGAAGTTTTGCTCACTCCGACCCGCATTTACGTAAAGCCTGTAATGCAGGTCCTTAAAAAATACCGCAAGAGCGTTCACGGAATGGTGCACGTAACGGGCGGCGGCTTTTACGAAAACATTCCCCGAATGTATCCAAAAGCCGAGGATCCCAAAAAGCAGTTGATCTCTGTCATCAACCGCGGTTCTTGGGACATCCCGCCGGTCTTTGGCGAATTGATCCGCCGCGGCGCCGACGTTGAAAAAGTTTACAACACCTTTAATATGGGAATCGGCTTTGTTCTTGCCGTGGCCAACAAGGACGCGGACAAGATTGTCGAGATGTTCAACAAGAACGCTTCGCAATACTCAAAGCCCGGCATTCCTGACATGAAGGCTTACAAGATTGGCCGCGTGGCAAAGGCCGCGGGTCCTGTCGAAAGCCAAAAAGACGCGCTCTTGTTTGAGGACTAAGACTGATGGACGGATTTAAGCGCGTCGCGGTCTTGGTGTCCGGCGGCGGAACGAATTTGCAGGCCCTGATTGACTACCAAAAATCTACGGCTGATTGTCCTTACAAAATAGTCCTTGTCGCCTCCAACACAAAAAGCGCCTACGCCCTGGAACGCGCGGCGGCCGCAGGCATCCCCGCGTTTGTAAACAGTCCCGTCAGCGTTTTGGGAAAGGACAAGGCAGCCGCTTCCAGCCGCGAAGAAAAAATGCTTGCCGTAAGCGACGCGATGCTCGCGCTTTGCAAAGAGAACAAGGCCGACATAATTGTTTTAGCCGGCTACCTTAGCGTTTTGAGCGGCGCGATTGTGCAGGAATATTCGGGCCGCATAATCAATTTGCATCCGGCGCTTTTGCCAAAGTTTGGCGGCGTCGGCATGTGGGGCAAGAACGTTCACAAGGCCGTTCTTGCCGCCGACGAGAAGGAAAGCGGCTGCACGATCCACTTGGTTGACGCGGGCTGCGACACCGGAAAAATTTTGGTTCAAAAGAAAGTTCCTGTAATGCCCAACGATACTGTTGAAACTTTGTACGCCCGCATCGCTCCCAAAGAGCACGAGGCGATTGTCGAAGGCTTGCTTTCGCTATGTTAATGAAAATGAAAAATTTAATGAATAAAAAAAGCCGCGACTCATTGTCGCCGCGTGCGTTTCAAGTTGCGCTGCTTCTTGTTCTTGTTTTGTTCGCCTCGTGCCGTTCCACAAAATTTGTTGACGAGCGCACTCAAATAATGAGCGACGGTTTGGAAATCAACGCAAGCGACGATTTTTTTAAGATTTACGACGCGGATTTTAGCGACGGCAAAAACGCCTCTGGCGACGACCAGACTTTGGGCGGCGATTCGGCTTCCGATAAAAGCGAATGGATTTTCATGCGCCTATATTATCCCGAATATGACAACAAGGCTTCAAGCGTGAACATGTTGAAAAACCTTATAATCATGGCCGATCCAAACCCGGAGCTTGCAAGCCACTCTTCAATCGGTTTTGGCCTTGAAGACGACTTTTACGGCTTGACCTTGTATTCAAGAAAGGATTTAAAAAAGGAAAGTTGCTTGGTTCCCCAAGACAACTTGTATATGAAGCTATGCAATCCCTATAAGTCCACCCAAACGACTCTCGCGATAAAGGTCACGCCAGAGGAGTACGAGGCCGCAAAAAAAATGTTGGAAAAGGATTTTGCCGAGCAAAAGGTAAAGTACTGGGCCACAAAAAACGTGATTGTGGGCGTTGAGGGCTTTAAGCGAAAAAAAATGCCGCGCGAAAAATCAATTCTTGGCGGCCGCATGCCCAAGAAGGGCTATATTCCTTCAAGCAAAAAGCAAAAGCATTTTGTATGCTCCACTTATTTGGCTTATGTCTTGCAAACTTGCGTAAAGAAAGTCGATGATTTTTTTAAGGCAAGGAACATAGCGTACGACAAAGTTTCGCCGACGGACTTGTATTACATTCCCGGCTTTAAGGTTTTGTTCACTTCAACTTGGGTGGATTACAAAATCGCGGCCGCGGAATTTGTAAATTCCAAGCCGCGTTTTTCAAAGTATCTTACGGATTAGGGTAGTCGTAGTCAAAGTCCGACTGGCCGACCATTTCGTTTACGGTGTTGCCGAACTTTTGGGCGATGTTGTATGTGGTTTGCTTGATCACGTTTTTCTTTGCGTCATACTTGTAGAAAACTCTTGAGCGGCGCTTTCCGTCCGCTCCGTAAACCGCGTATTCCGTGAGAAGGCCGTCCGCGTTGTAAATGTTAGCTTCGCGGGCGATTTGTTCGTTCAAGTGGTTGTAAGAATTTATTTCAACAAGCTTTCCGTCGGGAGCGTAAACAAAGATTTTCTTTATGTCCAGCGTTCCGTTTGAAAAATAGGAGCAGTTTTCAACCAATTTTTGCTCGCTGTTGTATTTGTAAGTGTTCTTCCAAATCAAGTCGCCCGTGGAGTTGTAGTAGGTTTCGTCAACGCTGTCCGAACCGTCGTATTTGTAAATCGTTTTTCCAAGCAAGGCGCCCTTTGAGTCGTATTCGTTTTCTTCTGTTTTTTTCCCGTTCTTGTCAAAGACTGAGCTGACTTTCCAAAAAAGGTTTCCGTCCGCGTCGTAGCAGCTTTGCGAAGCAAGCTGCTGGTTGGGGCCGTATTCGTAAACGATTTTGCTGGCCAGCTGGCCGGCCACTGAGTATTCGGCGGACTCTATTTCCAAACCGGCGTCGTTGAATGTGTGCTTGTATTTTACGGCGGGAGTTCTAAAGTAGTCGCCGAATTTTGTGGTAATCGTAAATTCAGTCTGCGTGTAGCTTTTGGGAGCCCCGTTGGGCTTCATAAAGGGCGAATCGTCAAAGGCAAAGGCTAAAAAACCCGTGGCAAAAACTAGGGCCGAAAGCAAAACTTTTTTCATATGGCTTCTCCAGTACTTTATTCTAGGCCCCTATATTATCGACAAAAACGCGCAAAATGTCTAGTGTCGCGGGCTTGACCCGCAAATCTTTTTTCCATAATATGTTTTTTATGTACCTAACCGTAGCCCGCCAGCTTGTTGTGATGGCGATTATCGTTGTTTTAAGCTTTTTCTTTTCGCGAAAGAACAATTTTGGCCAAAGCGCCTCGCAGTATTTGAGCCGCTTGTTGTTGTACGTGATAAATCCTTGCATGATTCTTTCCACTTTTGACGTGGAATTTAGCGGCCAAAAGCTGCGGTCTTTGGGCCTGGCGATCGCGGTAAGCTTTGCCTTCCACCTTGTTATGATCGCGCTGGCCGCCATTTTGTTCGCGCGCAAAAAATCTTTGCAAGGCCAAGAAGGCCGCGACTCGCTGAGCAAAATAGGAATCGTTTTCACCAATTCAGGCTTTATAGGAATTCCCCTTATAAACGGCGTGTTTGGAGGCGAGGGCGTTTTTTACTTGATGGGCTACATTCTGGTCTTTAACGTTTTGCTTTGGATTTGGGGCGAATGGCTTATGACCGGAACGATGAGGCCGCTAAAGATTTTGACAAACCCAAACGTTTTGGCTTGCGCGGCCGGCCTCGCCGTTTTTTGCCTGCCCTTTAAGATTCCTTACGTGATAATCGAGCCGCTAAAAATGATCGGCGCTTGCAACGGCGCGGTCAGCATGATTTTGCTGGGCCTTTTGTTCGCGGCTTTTGGCGCGAACCGTTCGCAAGAACAAAATTGTTCGCAAGGCCAGGAAGGCGCCGCGCCCGCCAAGGCCTTTGCAAAGCCTTTGGCTCGGGATGTCTTTTTGCGCCTTATTGTTTGCCCCTTGATTTTGCTGGGCGCGACGCTCTTTGCCATGCGCGCCTTTAGTTCCGTCAGCGAAATAAAGCTTATAATGAGCGTTCTTTTTATCGCCGCCTGTTGCCCTGTCGGAATGAGCGTGTCAAGCTTTGCGGTTGTGTTCAAAAAGGACGCCGATTACGCAAGCCTTTTGGTGGCGCTTTCAAGCGCGGCCTGCGTGGTCACGATTCCCCTTTTGGTCGCGCTTTTGGAAGCGCTAGTGTAACTAAGAATGCCGCGCGGCTTAGGCCTCGTCGGCAAGCTTTGCAATCCATTCATTATGCGCCGCGATCTCTTTTGTTGTTCCGGCCTCTTTAAGCGACTGCATTTGCGCTTCTTTTTTTTGATTTCGCTCTTGGCTTAGGCGGCGCGCTTGCATCAAGATTTCCGTGGCGACATGGGCCTTTACGCCAAGCGCTTGGGCGACGTCGGCCTCTTGGGCGGCGGCAAGCTTTTCCAAAGTGATGAATTTTTGGGTCAAAATCCGCTCGCGCTTGGGGCCGATTCCCGGAAGCTGCGAAAAGGCTGACACGACGTTTTCCTTTGTCCTAAGGCGCTGGTTTCGGCTTGTGGCAAAGCGGTGGGTTTCGTCGCGCACTCGCTGCAAAAGACGCAGGGCGTCGCTGCGCTTTGGAAGCGTTATCGGAGTGGAGTCGCCCGGCTTGTAAATCTCTTCGTCGCGTTTTGCCAGGCCCGCTACCGGTATGTCCAAGTCCAGCGCCTTTAAGACGCCTTCCACCGCGTTGACTTGGCCGATGCCGCCGTCTATCAATATCAAGTCGGGAAGTTCCGTTCCTTCGTTTAAGAGGCGGGTGTAGCGGCGCGTCGCGGCCTCGCGCATAGAGGCAAAGTCGTCGATGATTCCGTTGGTGGTCTTTAGCCTAAAGTAGCGGTAGTTTTTTTTGTCGGGGTTTCCGTTGTAAAAGCTGATTAGCGACGCGACGGGGAATTTTCCGCCGATGTGCGCGATGTCAAAGCCTTCTATTCTTATCGGCAGCGTTTTAAGGCCCAGCTGCTCCTTTAGCTCTTGCAAGGCCGGAACGTCGCCGCGCTCGCGCAAGCGGCGGATGATGTCCTCGTGGGCGTTTTGCTGGGCCATGTCCAAGGCGGCCTTGTGGCGCTTGTAGTTTTCCATCGGTTCCGCCACCAAAACGATTTTTGTTTGTGTGGTAAAACGCTCCTTGAGCCAGCGTTCCATAAAGTCCAAGCCCTCTTGCGTGGGAACGTAAATCGCCGGAGGCAAGTCGTCGTCTTCGCTGTAGTAGGCGTTTATGAATTCCGGCATAAGCTCGTCGTCTTCGTTGAGGCTTGTGACCTGGTAATTGTCGCGGCCTTGGACTTTTCCTCCGCGAATTTTGAGAACGGTAAAGCTGGCAAGCTCGCCTTCGCGCCAAAAGGCTATGTAGTCCCGGTCTTCGGCGCTAAAGTCTTCGACGATGTTTTGGTTTTGCATTATCATCAAGGCCTTGAGGCCGTCGCGGATTCTGGCGGCTTTTTCAAAGTTAAGGTCGGCGGCCGCGGCCTTCATTTCATTGGAAAGCTTTTCTTCGGTTTCCTTTCCTTTTCCCTCAAGCAGTTCGGAAATTTCTCCGATATAAGCATTGTAGGAGTCTTTGTCGATTTTTTTGCAGCAGGGCGCTTTGCAGCGGCCGATGTGGTAGTATAGGCAAGGATAGTCGCGCTCCTTAAACTGCTTGCAGTGGCGCAAGGGATAGAGCTTGTAAAGGGTGTCGATGAACGTGTCCAAGGCGGCCACGTCAGGAAAAGGCCCAAAGTAAAGCGATCCGTCTTGAACCATCAGGCGGGTCTTGAAAACGCGCGGAAATTTGTCGTTGGTTATTCGCAAAACCGGATACGACTTTCCGTCCTTTAAGTCGATGTTGTAGCGCGGCGAATGTTTTTTTATTAAATTGTTTTCCAGCAGGAACGCTTCGTATTCGTTCGCTGTTGTGATATACTCAATTGACTGGGCGCGGGAAATCAAAATGCGAGTTTTGATGTCCTTGCCTTTTGAAAAGTAAGAGCTAAGGCGGTTCTTGAGATTTTTTGCCTTGCCCACGTATATGACGGTTCCCTGCGGATTTCTCCACAAGTAAACTCCGCTTGAACTGGGAGCCTTTAGCGCGGTTTGGTGTAATTTTTCTCGGTCCGAATTTGTTGAATTCATAGTTGGGGACAAGCGATGAACGCTGATAAAAAGATAATCATTTTTCTCTGCTTTTGTCTAGCCTTTTGGCTAATCTTGGGGTGGAATTGTTTTGCCGAGAGCAAGGCGATTGTGTTGGGCGGAAAAACCGGCTGGCCCGAGCTTTCAAGCAAGGAAGGCGTTACTTTTGGAACGGGCCGCTTTGGCTACGAGGCCTTGGAGCTTTCAACCAACGCCCGCTCCATCACGAGCGAGACGGACTTGCTTTTGGACTTTGAAAACTTTGATTCCGCCCGCGAAACTTTCAACGACAACAGCGGAAATTACTCCGTTCAAAGCAACTCTCTCTTGCGCTCTCCAAAATCCGTGATGGGCCATTATTCCGCCTTAAGCCGCGGAAACGGAAAGGGCCTTGTCTTGCGCGGAAATTCTGAAACGATTTTTGGACGCTCCGGCGGAACGGGCTCTTGGACAATTGAATTTTGGCTTTGCCCCGCCATCGCCGAAAACGGCGAGAAAGTTTTTGAATGGCATTCGTCTCGAATTGTGAACAACTATGTCTCCTTCCAAAGAATCGAAGCCTGCTTTTTTAACAACAGAATGCAGTGGAATTTTACCAACGTCTTTGACGGAATGACCGACAACAACGGCGAGGTCACGCTTCTTAGCTACTCCGCCTTGATTCCCAATAAGTGGAGCCACCACGAAATTTCTTACGACGAAGAGAGCGGCTTGCTTGAATGCAAGATCGATTCCCGCGTCGAAGCCTTAAAGTACATCACCGAAGGCGGCCGCGAAGGAAAGACGATTTGCCAACCGGTTTTGGGCGAGCCGGCTCCAATCAGCATCGCGCCGGCCTATACTGGCTGCGTTGACGACTTTAGAATTTTGTCAAAGGTCACCGACTCGTCGCAGCCGCAAAATTTAAATTACGACAAGTACAAGATTGACGGCGGCCGCTTTGAAAGCATGCCGATCATGGTCACTCCCGGCTCCGTTATGGACAGCCTGCAAATCACCGACAACCAGCCCCCGCAAACGGAAGTCCGCTACTATGTCCGCGCGGGAGACAACTTTTACAATTGGAACGACCCCAAGCTGGCGCCAAAATGGGTTCGCGTAAAGAGCGGCCAGCAAATTAAGGGCGTAAGGGGCCGATACTTTCAAATCGCCGCCGACTTGTTCCCTGACGGAGCGGGCCGCCACACGCCGTCGGTTACGGAAATAAAAATCAATTACACGCAAGTTCCTCCGCCCACGGCGCCCTTTAGAGTTAAGGCGATTCCAGGCGACGGCATGGTTGACTTGACTTGGTCGTATTCGGTTGACGAAAACGCCGGCGGCTATTATATTTTTTACGGCAACAGGCCCGGCGAATATTTGGGAACAGACGCAGACCAAGGGCCGTCGCCGATTAAGGTTGACAACATCACGTCGTTTAGGTTGACGGGATTGAGGAACGGGGCTATTTACTATTTTGCCGTTTCGACTTATTCTAAGGATGAAGAGCAGATTAGCGGAAACCTTTCAAACGAGGCTGACGCTCGCCCTGGAAGGAGATAATTAAAAAAATGTCTGAGAATAATTTGATATTGAACAGGGCCGACTCGGCTGTCATGTCGCGCGACTACGCGCTTGCCGCGCGACTTTATTCCACTTTGCTTAAAGACAGTCCCAGCGATTTGGAACTCTTGAAGCGTTTGGGAAACGTTTACATAAAAAGCGGCGAGGACAAAAAAGCCCAAGACATTTACGAAACTCTTTTGACGATTGAGCCAAAGAATCCCGACTTTCTTTTGACTTTGGGCGGAATCTATCGCCGCATAAAGTTGTACGACAAGTCCATCGAGGTTTTGAACAAAGCCTTAAAGGCCGGCGCCAAGGAAGTCCAGGTTTACTACAACCTTGGCTTTACTTACAAGTTCCAGGAAAAATTTAAGGACGCGATCGACTGTTTTGAAACTGTAGTCACTTTGAACCCCAACGACGTTTTGGCTTACAACCACATGGGTTCGATTTACGAAAAGAAAAAGGAATACGACGCGGCGATCCAAGCCTACCAAATGGGACTCAAGGTTGACCCCAACCATCCTATCTTGCACTTTAACTTGGCGCAGACATACGAGTCGTCCGGCAACATTGACGGCTCCATTCGCGAGTTCGAGGCGGCCTTGCGCTACAAGCCGGGCTGGAAGGAAGCCTATGTTGAGTACGCGCGCCTTCTTTTTAAGAAGGGAAGGATTAAGGAAGCCGAGAACATTACCGAGCAAGCCATTAAGGTCAATGGCGACAGCGCGCGCCTCCAGTCATTGATGGGCGACATTTACATGGCCGAGGACTATTACGAAGGAGCGGAGGAGCGCTACAAGCTTTCGCTCAAGTCCGACCCAAAAAGAGTCAAGGCGCTGCTTGGCTTGGCAAAAGCCTACGAAGCGCAAGGAAAGAACGCCGACGCTGTTGAGTCGATTCAAAAGGCAAAGACAATCGCGGCTGACGACGACAGGGTTGTAAAGGATTCGGTTTCGATAAATCTTAGCGCCAAAAAACTCGCCGCCGCCAACAAGGACATAAAGGCGTTGATGGAAAAAGACCAAGACGACCTTGAGACTTTGGACCTGGCCGGCCAGTATTACATTTGTTCCGACGACGAAAAGAGCGCCGACGACTGCTACAAAAAAATTGAAAGCTTTGACCCCTCGTATAAGGCGCACCTTAAGAACGCCTCCAAGCGCTACAAGCAAAAGGGCAAAATGGAAAAAGCGGAAGGCATGATAAAGGAATACATCAGGCAAACCGCCCCTAGCACTTCAAACGCTTATGTAGCCTTGGCGCAAATCGAGGAGGCCATCGGAAACCTCAACGACGCGCTCGCTGCCTACAACAAGGCCATGGAATTGGGAAGCGAAAACAAGATGGCAAAGCAGTCTTCCGCAAGAATCGCCTCCTCAATCGGAAAAGAGGTTGAGCCTCTTGACCTTGGCTTTGACAATGAGAAGGCCGAAGACGAAGACTTGAACGCGGGCTTTGAAGAAACCGACAGCGTTCAAATTGACATGGGCCAAGAAGAGAACATAGAGGAAGAAAAAGTCGAAGAAGAAGACGAGTTGACTACGGATGACTTTGACTTTGACGCCTTTGGAAAATCTCCGCTTTTGGACGATGAGCCGGAAATTGATTTTAACGACATGGCCGACACAACGGACGAAGAGGAAGAAGAAGACGAAAAGACCAACGACATGAATCTTTTGGGCGACGAGTCCACCTTAAAGGACAAGCCCGAAGAGGACGACAAGCCGTTTGACTTTGACTCCGCGATTCCAGAAGAGCCTGCCTATAGTTCCGAGCCTGAGCGCGAAGAGGAGCCGCCGTATGAGCCGCAGCCCCAGCGCTATGAGCCGCCGCGCGACTATCCGCCGCAAAACTACGCTCTTGATCCGCGCGCCGACGAACGCCTTCGCGAGTTGGAAAACGCCAACCGCGACTTGATGGACAAAATGGCGAAAATCGAGGACGACGCCAAAAAGGCCAGCGACTCCGCCGAAAAGGCTTGGTACGCCGCGCAAAAGGCTGCCGACAACGCGCAAGTCTTAGAGCAAAGCCAAGACGAGTTGAACGAAAAGATGGCTTTGATGGCGGAAGAGGCCGCAAAAAAAGCCGCCGAAGCGCTTGAAGAATACAAGGCCGAAAAAGAGGCCGAGAAAGAAGCTGAAGAAGTTCCCGCCGAGCCGCAAGAGCCGGAGGAGCCTGCGGAAGACGACGGCCTTGACGATTTGTTCGACGACATTCTTGGAACGACTGTTCCCGGCGAGGAAGAGCCGGTAGAAGAGCCTGTCCAAGAGCCGGCCCAAGAAGACGCGGCCGAACAATTCGCCGACGAGGAGCCGGTCGAGCAAACCGAAATCACAATTGAGACAGAGAGCGAACCAGAGCCAGAACCCGAACCTGAACCTGAGCCAGAGCCGGAACCCGAGCCGCCGACCTTTGACAGCGCCGTGCAAAAGGCCACCGAAATGATACCCGCGATTGAGAACATCCTTAAGAAGGACGGAACGGCGCGCGATTATTCGGCCGAGATAAAGCTGTTCAAAACCTTGCGCGACCTTAGCGAATCCCTTCCCGAATGCGACAGGAAGGAGTTCTTGCAAAGCCGCACGCGCGTTACTTTGGACTACTTGATTTCAAAGCTTGAAGGAAGGCCCGGCCTCTTAAAGACATCGCACGCCTTGCGAAAGTCGGGCGCGCTTTTGGACTACGTTCAAGAGGAAGACGTAAACACGGACTATTCCCAGGACGAGCTTGCCCGCATTGTCGTAACCGACATGAAGGCTTTGGCAGGCTTCTTGGAAGAGGACGATTTGGTCATCGCCTTGAACAAGGTCGCCGATTCCTTTTTAGCTGGCGCCGCGGCAGAATTAAATTGAACACAATTTACTTGATTTATTTTTAATTTTACGCTATACTTTAAAAATGCAAGTGGATAAAAACAACCCGGAGCTTTTGCGCCTTGACAACCAGCTTTGCTTTGCCTTGTACGCTTGCTCCAGGGAAATCATAAAAGTTTACAAGCCGATTCTGGACCCCCTGAATTTGACTTACACAGAATACGTCGTCTTGATGGCCTTGTGGGAAAAGGATAAAATTCCCGTAAAAGATTTGGGCCAAAGAATTTTCTTGGATTCGGGAACGCTGACTCCGCTTTTAAAAAAGATGGCTGAAAAAGGCCTTGTCGCGCGCGAGCGCTCTGAAAGCGACGAGCGCAGCGTAATCATTAGCCTTACGTCAAAAGGCAAGGCGCTTGAAAAAAAGTGCCGCGACAATCCCGACAAGCTGATTTGCGCCGCAAAGCTTGAGCAAGTTGACGGCGACGTTCTTATGAAAAACCTTCACAAAATGCTGGAAAATTTTAAGGACGCGGCGGACTAAAGCCGGCAATTTTTGGCAAGCCCAAAAAGCCGCGCCTTACGCTTCCTTAAATCCGCAGCCCAAGCCGTTCATCAATTCGTAAAAGCGCGGGAACGAAACGCTCGCGCATTCCGCTCCGACAATTTCTATCGATTGGCCGGCGTCAAGCGCAAGGCCAAGGCATGCGGCGGCCATCGCGATTCGGTGGTCGTCGTGGCTTTGAATTTGCGCGCCATGCATTTTTTGGCCGCCGTGTATTACCATGTAATCCGGGCCTTCTTCGATTTTGGCGCCGGCTTTTTCCAACTCAAGTTTAAGCGTGGAGATGCGGTCGGTTTCCTTTCGGCGGCAAACGGCGGCGTCTTCGATAATCGTCTTTCCTTCGATAAAGCAGGCGGCCACGGCAAGAGCGCAAATCGCGTCCGGGAATCCCGAAATCGGAATGCGCAATGTTTGGTCGGGGAGGCCGCGCGCGCTCAAGGGCTTTCCGCCGGTAACGGTAAGGGTCTTTGCGTTTTTGTCGCAAACGATGTCGGCGCCGACGGTGCGCAAGACGTCAACGATTTTGTCGTCGCCCTGGCTTCCCGAAAAGTCCACGTTCTCTATCGTGATTTTGCTGTCTGTCAAAAGCGCGGCGATTAAGGGGAAGGCCACTCCTTCCCAGTCGCTTGGAATGGCAAAATCTTTTGCGTCAAGGCGCGCGGGCGGCGTTACGGAAATCTTTTTAAAGTCGTCCGACATTTGAACCTTGGCGCCAAATTCTTCAAGCCATAATTTTGTCATCGTAAGGTAGGGCGTTTCTTTTGGGTCGGACAATTCGATGTTAAGGCCGCCGGGAAGGCGCAGCGCGGCCATCATCATTCCGGTTATGTATTGGCTTGAGATTGAGCCTTCTGTTTTTACGACATTTTTTCCGTCGGCTTTTCCGCGAACTACAAGCGGGCAAGTCGTCGCTCCGGGAACGGCGCACCAAGCGTCGGCTCCCATTTGCTTTATTACGTCGGCCACGTGATGCACAGGCCTTTTTCGGATGCTTGCGTCTCCGGTAAAGACAGCCGTTCCTTCAAAGGTGGAACAGATGGGAGACAAAAAGTAGAGGAGGGAGCCGGAGTTTCCTACGTTCACCACGTCGTTTGGAAGATGGATGTTTTTTCCCGCTCCGCTTACTGTCCAAACTGAACCGTCGCCAAAATCCACGCCCGCTCCCAAAAGAGGAATCGCGTTGGCGGCGCTAAGGCAGTCCGCGCTGGAAAGCGGATTTGAAATCTTTGACTTGCCTTCCGCCAACGCGGAAAGAATGAGAGCCCTTATCGTGTGGCTCTTAGAGCCCGGCACCGTGATTTTGCCGCCAAGCTTATGCGGCGTGGATATTATGTTCATGGAGCTATTCTAACAAAAATCGCGCCCATTTGCAATTCCCGCCTTTTTTTGGTAGACTAATATTATGATTCGACTGGCGGCATTTTTAGGGAACATTGGTTCCAACTACGCGAAGAACAGGCACAACACGGCATGGCAGTTTGCGTCTGCCTTGCCTTTTTACGGGGAACTAAACTGGCAGCAAAAATTTAAGGGCGAATACGCAGTCCTTGCTTTTGACGATTTTGCTCAAAAGGTTGAGCGGCATTTTCCAAATCTTGTCACGCCCAAAAATCCGCCCGACAAAATTTACTTTTTAAAGCCCGGCACTTTTATGAACCTGTCCGGCGAATCGATTTTGGCTTTGGCCAACTTTTTTAAAATCGAGCCTTCCGAAATTTTAGTTTGCCACGACGAGCTTGAGCTTCCGATTGGAACCTTTAGCTTAAAGTGGTCGGGCGGGCTTGCCGGGCACAACGGACTGCGCTCCACCAAAGAGAATTTGGGGACGGCGGACTTTTGGAGATTGCGCTTTGGCATTTCAAAGCCGGCCGGAGTGAACATCGCCGACTACGTTTTGAGCGACTTTAAGGGCGACGAGGCGATAACGATGAGCTTGGTTTACAACAAAGCCGCCGAGCTCTTTTGCAGAGCCATTCTTGCAAACGACCCCCAGCGCCTCCTTCCCCAGTGGGCCAAGGTCAAAATTGACTAGGACGCTTCCTGCTTGTTTGTTTGTCCTTAAGGTCGCGGGGCGTTTTGCCGATAATTAAATCGATGCATTTTAAAAACCGTGATGTCAAGGGGAATTATGAACAACACTGTTCGCACTTTTATTTATAAAATCGGCGACGTTCAGGCTGACAGAAAAATTTTGTCCATTATGAGAGAGGGATGGAGCATTTCGGCAGTGACTCCCAATGGTTCCGTCCGCATTACGACCTTTAGCAAAGAAGCCGCCCCAATCGCAGCCGCCGTTGCCGCGCGTTAATTTTGTTGAAAAATTTCCAAACCTGTTGTATAATAGATAAATATGCAGGCAAGCGACGTATTTTTCCTGACAAACAATGATAAAACTCTTTCCAGCGTATACGAGCAAAACTGCCCGGCCGAGCTTACTGTTCCGCAGGGGGTTGAAAAGATTGAAAGGCGCGCCCTTGCCGACGCTCCTATAAATCAGCTTGTCCTTCCTGACAGCGTGACCGAAATCGGCTACGAAGCCTTTGCCGGCTGCGACGCGCTGCAGTTTGTCCACTTGCCAAAAGAACTAAAATCGGTGGAGCCGGGAATTTTCCGCGGCTGCCTTTCTTTGGAAAAAATCGAAATGAGCGACACGGTCAAGGCTTTTTCTGAAAGCATGTTTGAGTGTTGCGCGTCGCTTAAGGACATTCCTTTTAGGAACGGAATCTTGGAATTGCCCAGGAACGTTTTTTCGGAATGCGTTTCGATTGAGTCCGCCACTTTGCCGCCCAGCGTCGCTGTCATAAGGAGCGGCGCCTTTGGCTATTGCGATAATTTGGAGACGGTCGTTTTGCCGGCCGGCCTTAAGCTTATAGAGGACGACGCCTTTAGAAATTGCCCAAGCCTTTCGCACATCCGTTTTGCGGACGACAACCCCGCCTTTTTTGTGGACGACGACGGCTGCCTTTTTGCGCGCCGCGACGACGGCAATTTGACTTTGATAAAGGTTCCCGTTACCGCCCGCCAAGTTACGATTCCGCAAACGGTCGTCCAAAGCCACAGCGAGGCCTTCCAAGGCTGCGACGCTTTGGAAAAGCTTTACATAGATTGTCCGCTTGTAGAGCATCCGATTTTTGTGGCCCTAAAAACAGAAGTCGTCGCGGAGATTGTGGACACCAGTTCCGAAGAATATTTGGCGCAAAAAGAGGCGGAAGAAAAGGCCGAGGCTGCCGCCGTTAGCCAAGAAGAAATTTTTGACGACGAAAACGGCGGAATAGAAGAAAGCATTCTTGACGACGTTGAAGAAGAAAATGATTCCCAAGACCAAGATTCGGCCGCCGGCGCGGACGACCTGCTGGCCGACATAATGGGGCAGTCCGGCGCGATTCCAGAATCCCCCGCGCAAGAAGATTCTTCCGCCGAAGCTTCCGCTTCCGACGATTTGCTTGCCGACATTCTTGGCCAAAACACAGGAAGCGGCGACGATGGCGAGGACGAAGATGACGAGATGGAAAAAGTCCGCATCAAGCCCGAAGAGTTGGACGACGCCGTCGCCCGCGGAGTGCAGGACGAGGACGAAGAGGCTTTTGCCGCCCGCATAAGGGACGCGCAAGCCCACGCCCATGACGGCGAGGGCGACGAGCCGATGGAAGAAGAGCCGCAAGCGACCGAGCCGCAGGAGCCCCGCTTTGTTTACGGCATGCAGAGCATGTCAGAGGCCTTTGAAGTTGTTGACGAAAAAACGCTCTATCCTGACAAGCCGGAAGAAGAGCTTGACAAGCATGAGCCCAACGAGATTGAAGACATAACGACATTGGTTGTCGTGACTGAAAAAGTCACGGACCAAAAAACAGTTTCGCCCGCGCTAAAAGAATTTTGTGTTGAGTTGGCAAAAAAATACGAGCTTAAGCGCGTTTACTTTTTTGGCGGCCTTGGCTTGGACAACGACGAATTCTTGTTTGGCTTTGGAAAATTCGCCATGTACCGCAACGTGGTTTACGCCGCGCTCGCAAGCGACGAAGGCGGCCTAAGCAAGGAAATAAAAAACTTTGGCGATATCGCCGAGCTTATGTCTCCGGTAACGCCTTTCCAAAACGTGGCCGCCCCCAACGCGCTTGAATTGGAAAAGCCCTTTAAGCTTTACGTACAGGATTCTTTGGACGGCGCGGCGGCTCCAGCGATTGAGGCCGAGCCGACAGTTGCGGCCGAGCCGGACATTATGGCTGAACCTACAATTGAATCCGCGCAAAATGAAGAAGCCCCCGCTTCAAGCGGCCGCGTTCACGGCGAAGGCTTGATGGCAAGGGCTCTTAGAGTCTTGGGCCAATAAGCAAAAAAAAAGCGCCGCAGAGTTATTGCGGCGCGATAATTTTATTCGCGCCGCAAAAGGAACGAGTCAAGGCTTTAAGCGAAGCGTGCCTTGACCGTTCCTACAAGCTGGCTTGAACCGCGCGGCCTTTGATAAAGGCGTTAAAAAGGTTCGCCACGTATTCAACAAGCGAGCCGTAGCTCTTCTTTACTTTGTCTTTTTTTCCAATCATTTTAGCCAAGTCGCTTCTTGTAAATTCAGAGCATTTGTTTCCGCTTGAATAGGCGACTGCCAAAACTTTTCCATTGGAATTGTCGGCGGCCTCTTGGGCGCGCTTTTGAATTTCTTCTTTGTCGCGCTTTTTAAGGACGCTGTTGTTGGCGATTTCGTAAACGACGGCGTTCAAAGATTCGGGGAGCAAGTCCATTTTGGCCGCGCGGATAAAGACCGCTTCCGGCTTTTCTTTTTCAAGGGCGGCGGCGACCTCGGCCTTGCTCATGTCGTAGCGCAACAGCGCGGCCTTTGAGCCGATCGCGAGAACGCTGTAAAAGCTTTCGACCGCTTGCGGAGAGTCGTCGATAAAAATCGCCACGCTTTTGGGCGTTTTTCCGCCGACGCGCAAAACGTTTGAGGTCTTAAAAATGTCCCAGCGCATGTCGTTGTAAGAGATTTTTTTGTCGCCGCCCAAAATCATGGCGGGCTTTTTGGCGAACTTTTGAAAGTTCGTGGCAAAAATCTCGGGCAGTGAGTATATAGTTTTAAAAAGATTTTTCTTTCCCATTTTACTTTCCTCTGACTATTAGACAACTTAAGGTGGAATTTGTTGCGCCCGGCGGACGATTTTTGGGCAAAAAAATGCCCGCGCTTTGTGGGGCGCGGGCGGTTTCAGGCCTTTAGGCTAGAGGCGCTGCCAATCGTGGTCTTTGGCGTTCTTTCCCATTGTGGCCACGATTTTGGCTCCGTCATGCAGTTCCGACACGGGAACTGTGGCGCTTTCAAAGCGCTTTCCGTCAACCTCTATGCTTTCGATTCCCTTGCAAACATGCTGGGGATTTTTTACCTCTATTTCAAGGTTCATTCCGCGCCAGCGGCGTTCCACCTTAAAGCCGTCCCATTTTGACGGAACGCAGGGGTCGATCAAAAGGCTGTCATACTGGGGCCTGATTCCCAAAATGTACTGGGTGATTGAGTAGTAGTTCCAAGTGGCGGCTCCGCTAAGCCAAGAAACGCGGGTGTTTCCGGCGCGGGGCGAGAACGTTGAGTATGTTGTCTGGCCAACCGCGTAGGGCTCGCTCTGGCGGATCTCCGCCTTGTCGTTGTAGGCCGGCGGAATCGAGGCCTTGCTGTATTCAAAGGCTTGGTCGCCGTTTCCCATCAAGGTTTCGGCGATTACGCCCCAGCCTTGCGTGTGGTTGAAAATTCCGGCGTTTTCCTTGATTCCGGCGTTGTAGACAACCGATGTCATTATTTGGCGCGGGGCTTTTACAAAGGGCGGAGCGCAAAGCATAAGGCCGTAGGGCGTGGCCAATTTTTCTTTGACCGTCTTAAGGCATTCGCGAGCCTGGTCGGCTGTCGCCGCGCCGCTCATTACAGACCAAACCTGCGTGTTAAAGTAAACTTGGCCTTCTTCCATTGTGTGGGTGCCGTAAACAGTTCCGTCTTCGGCGATGGCCCAAACGAACCATTTTCCGTCCCAACACTTTTTCTGGATGTTGGCGTCCAAAGTTTCGCGGGTTTTGATAGCCCAGTCGCTTTCGTCGTTCTTTCCAAGACGGCGGGCGATGTCGGCGTATGTCGTAAGGCCCAAGCGCAATTGGAAGGCGACGAACAAGGATTCGCCCTTGTAGCCCAACTTAAGGCAGTCGTTCCAGTCGGCGAGAAGGCCGCAGGGAAGGCCGTTGGCTCCCATTCGCTCAAGGTTGAACAAAAGAGCCTGCTTTAAGTGCTCGAACACCGTCGCCTCGCCGCCGTCGGCGTAAGGAACGACCTTTTTGTAAAAGTCAAAGTCGCCCGTTTCGGCAACGTAGCAAGGAATCGAGTTGAAGAACCACTGGCAGTCGTCGCTGCGGAATTCTTCCGGGGCGGGCGCCTTTTCGTGGCCGGCGTTAAAGTCCTTGGAAATGACGGGGATCGCGCCGCCGTTTTTGCACTGGCCGCTGATCATGCGGACAAGGCGCGCTTCGGCTTCCTGGGGAATCGCCGCTGAGATGCCGAGGATGTCCTGGACGCTGTCGCGGTAGCCCAAGCCGTCGCGCTCTCCGTTGTAAACCAAGCTGGCGGCGCGGCTCCAGGCGAAGGTGATGAGGCAGTTGTAGAGGCCCCAAACGTTTACTGTGTGGTTTATGTCCTCGTCGGGAGTCATAGCCTTAAAGCTTCCCAACTTGGCGTGCCAATTTTTCTTAAGCTTGTCCAACTCTTGGTCTGCGCGGGCGGCCGAGCCGAATTCCGCGGCGGTCTTTTTTCCTACGGTCCAAGCGTCGCCGATTCCAAAGAGGACGATGATTTCCTTTGTCTCGCCGGCCTTTAGCTCAAGGTCGCTTTGGAATGAGGCGCATAAGTTGTCGCCGTAAGCGTTCGATCCAAAGCACTTTCCGGCGATTACCGCCGCCGGTTCCTTGTAGGAGCCGTAAGTTCCCAAGAAGGCTTCGCGGCTTGTGTCGTAGCCTGAAACATCCGCTCCGCAAAGGGCCATCCAAGAATGCTGCCAGGGGCCGCCAACTTCTTCGTCGGGGAACTGCTTGTACAAATTGTCGTGGATGGCAAAGCGCAAAAGGTTGTCCTTTCGTTCGCCCTTGCAAATAAAGAGGGAGTACTGCAAGTTGACTTGGTCCTGCGTCGTGTTCCACTGGTTTGACGGCTCGCAGTAGGTAAAGGCCGAGATTTTTCTGGCTTTGCCGGATGTGTTTGTAAGCTTTAGGCGCCAGTATTCAAAAGTCTGTCCAAGGGGAACGTAGTAAAGCGCCTCGGACTTGATTCTTGAGTACTCAGACGTGATTTTTGTATAGGCTGTTCCGTGGCGGCATTCAGTCTTGTATTGGTCAAGGGGCTTTCCGCAAGGCTGCCAGCTGGCTGACCAATAGTCGCCGCTTTCTTGGTCGCGGAGGTAAAAGTAGCGGCCGGGAGCGTCCATCGGAACCGAGTTAAAGCGGAGGCGCATAAAACGGCCTTGCGCGCCCGACTTGTAAAAGCCGTAGCCGCCGGCGTTGTTTGTGATTACCGCTCCGTATTCTGTGGAGCCAAGGTAGTTGCTCCAAGATGCCGGCGTGTCTGGCCGGGTGATGACATATTCTTTTTGTTCGTCGTCAAAATATCCGTAGGTCATAGTTTCTCCTAGTTTGAAGTGTCCACATAGTTTATATAAAATATAAAAGAAATTCTAGGGGGTGGAAAGGCGCGCGAGGGCGCGGGGCGGCTGGCGGCAACTCTCTGTTTGCGCCGCCGCGTGAGCGGCGAAGTATAATAGTTTCAAGCGCAAACAGCGAGTAGCGACGCTAGCGAGCGGTGCCGATCGGACGCAGCCGCAACCGGGAGCGTATTTCTTCCCCCTTAATTTTTTCTATTAAATTTTTCTTCTGTTTTCCGATAATAGACGTATGGAAATAATAAGTTATGTGGGCGGATCGGCGGCGGTCCGCAGGGGAACGTTTTCCCTCCCAAGAATCGCGTTGCCAACAATAAAACTTAAGCCCTTCTATCCTCTTTTGACGCTCAAGAAAATCGGATCTTACTTGTGGACCCTTCCATTGTTCGCGGCGCTGGCCTTTGTTCCTTTTGGAGCCAACAAGGCCTACGAGCTTTTTCAAAGCCGCTCAAACCCTCTTTCGCTAAAGAGCCAAGCTATTGACGAGATGCAGTTCATCAACGAGGCCATGGCAAAATTCGCCCTTAGTTCAGACGAGGCGATTGACGACGACGGAAACGTCGCCGGCGCGGCGGCCGCTCCGTTTTTCCAAGACAAGGTCACATACCAAACATACAGCGTAAAGTCGGGCGAGACAATCGGCGGCATTACCCGCAAATTTGGCCTCAAAAACATTTCCACAATCATCGCGGTGAACGGAATCGAAAACGTCCGCCAGGTTTATTCCGGCCAAAAGCTTGTGATTCCTTCTTGCGATGGACTAAAGTACACGGTCAAAGCCGGAAACACAATCCAGGGAATTTCGGCCAAGTACGGCGCCGCAGTCGAGGACATTCTTGACGCCAACGATTTGGACACGATGACATTGACTGTCGGACAAGAATTGTTCATTCCCGGCGCCAAGCTTGACAGAGACGCTTTGCGCCGCGCGATGGGCGAAACTTGGGCCGTTCCGCTAAAGACAAAATGGCGCCTTACTTCAAAGTGCGGCTGGCGCGGAGACCCCTTTACCGGAGTCAAGCAATACCATCCAGGTTTGGACATGGCGTGCCCCACAGGCACTCCGATTTTCGCGGCGCTGGGCGGAAAAGTTTTGCAGGCAAGCTTCTCGCGCATTTACGGAAACTACATCATCATCGACCACGGAAACGGCTTCCAAACTTTGTACGGCCACATGTCAAAGAAAATCAGCTCCACAGGCGACTACGTTCAGCAGGGCCAAAAAATCGGCCTTGTCGGATCGACTGGATATTCAACTGGCCCGCACTTGCATTGGACGGTTTACAAAAACGGCAAGGTCGTAGACCCGCTCACATTGATTAGATAGAGGTGAATTAGATGGAATTTCCAAAAATGACTGCGGTTTGCGTTTGCGGCGGCTGCGGAAGAACGATTGAAAAGGACTATGTTTTTTGTCCCTGGTGCGGAAGAAGCCGCGTGACCGACGAAGATTGCGAAGAGGCGATTGACTCGGCCTTTGAATGCATTGAAGAAAAGCAGTTTGAAAAATATTTTGAGCGCCTTGAAAAAATGGAAGAAAAGGTTGACGCTTTGGTAACAGACTTGAACGCTCTTGCTTTGAGCGCGGAGATGCATAAATGAATTTTTTTTGTCGAACTAAAATTTTCTTGACGGCTCTTTTGGCGGCCCTCGCGCTTTGCGGGCCCGTCGCGGCGGAGATAACTTTTTCCTCTCCCAACATAAACGAAGAGAGCGAGCTCTTGTTCACGATCAGCCACAAAATTTCAGGTTCGACAGAATACTCAACCGTTTTTAAAAGCAAAGTCGTCAACGGCAAGGCGGAGGCCTTTCCGCAAGCGTTGACTTGCTTTCCCGAGCGCCTTTCCGTTTTTGAGGGCGCCAGCAAGCTTTTGGTCAGGAACCGCTACGGCCGCGCAGTCTATGATTTTACGCAAAAAAAATTGCGCTGGATTTCGCGCGTTCCGTCAATCCCAGAAACAGCGGCCTCGCCTTTGCCCGCGGAAATAAGCGGCACCGGCAAATGGTATTGCGAAATTGAGCGCAAGGACATGTTCAAGGGCCGCCTTGCGCTTGTTGAAACGGCGACGTCAAAAAGAATCATCTTGAACGACGACATGCCCTTTAGTTTTTCTACCGTTCCCGTAAAATGGTCTCCTGACGGAAAGAATTTCATTTACGAAAAAAACGGATCGCTTTACTTTTGCAATCCCGAAATGCTTTTTAAAAACCTTTTGATTCAAGAGGAATTTAGAAAGCTTGGCGAGGGAACGATTCACAACGCGGTTTGGGACGACACCGGCTACATAACTTACATTTCAAAAGACTTGATTTTTCAGGTTGACATAAAAGAGCTTTTCACGCTTGGCCTTTACAGAGACTTTATCCAAGTCGGAAAAATCATCGGCCGCCTTCCGCAAAAGTTTGACGGGACCTCCGACCGCTTTTGGGTAAATAAAAACGCGACGGAATTTGTTGTGATTAAGGGAGACGAGCTTGTCTCTTACTACAAGCGCAAGCCCGGCGACGAAGGCGGCGCTTTTGTCCAAACAGTATATTCTTGCGCTTTTGCCGAGACTGGCATGGCGGCCCTTAAGTTTGACGTCTTTTGGACGGATTTGGGCGAGGCCGCGGTTTGCGTAAAGCTCGCGCGCCGCGGAAGCGGAAAGCAGTGCTCGGCGATTTACACTATCAACGCAAACGGAAGAATGTCGCGCCGCGTTTTTGTAAACGACACGCACAACGGAATTTCAATCGGACCGGACAAAATGTTCGTCGCGATTACGACTGGCGAAGACACTTACATTTATACGATAAAGAATTTCCAATTGTACCACCAAATCAAGGGCGAAAAAGTTCACTCGATTGTTTGGCGCGACAACGGCAACTTGATTTTGGGCGGCGCGCGCAACGTCATAAAATTGTCGTTGGCCACATACACCGCCGAAACTTTGTTCGCCTCCAGCGCGCAAAGGGCTTGGTGGAACGACAACGGCGACATTGTTTTGGACAACGGAATCGACGCGGAAAAGTATGTCATAAGCAAGGAAGACTCTTCTTGGAGCAAGGATTCCGTTCCGGCGAAAAAGGCCGCGACTCAAAACGAAAATTACCGCGCTTTTTGCGGAAGCACAAAGAACGCTCTTTATTCAAACGCGCTTTATGTCCGCACCCTTAAAGGCGACATAACGACGCGCGCTCTTATTCCGCAAACCGCCCGCCTTAACGACGCGAACAGGCAAGTGTCTTTGGTCTTTGACGCGGACGAAAATCCCGACGGCTTGGACATTGTTTTGGCGGTGTGCCACAGCTACGATTTAAAGTGCAACTTTTTCTTTAACGGAGAATTTATCCGCCGCTATCCAAAGGAAACCAAGGAGATCGCGGCCAGCGGCCACGAGTGCGCGGCGATTTTCTTTAGCAGCGTCGACTTGACGAACAAGTTCGTTTACGATGACGACAAGTATGTGTCAAAAGGCTTGGCGCGCTTGGAGGACTTGTTCTACCAATGCTCCGGCCGCGAGCTTAGCTTGTACTGGCACGCTCCCCACAACAAGGCCGACGACAAAATTCGCGACGAGGGAACGGCCGCAGGATACCAATACGTTGACTTTAACGACCCAAAGGTCATTCAGATAAAGGCCGCCGGAAGCAACATGTCCGGCCCGCGCCTTTACGAAAAGTTTGACTTGATGGTTAACGAAATATTCACGACAGGCGCCGAAATCGTGCCCCTTAACCGCTTGCGCTAAAGCTTGCCGGAACTAAATCCTTGCCGCGCGTTCCTGCAAGAGCGCGTCGGCGATGACAAGCGCGGCCATCGCTTCTACGACCGGCACAATGCGCGGGCACAAGCAAACATCGTGCCTGCCTTGAATCTTTAGGCTTGCTTGGGCCAACTTTCCGTTTTTGCTTTTTACCGTTTTTTGCTCTAGAAAAATGCTGGGCACGGGCTTAACCGCGAGTCTAAAAATTATCGCGTCGCCGTTTGAGATTCCTCCCAGAAGGCCGCCTGCGTTGTTGCTTGCGAAAGCGGCCTTGCCTCCCTTTAGTTTTATAACGTCGTTGTTCTCAGAGCCTGTCATGTCGCAGGCGGCAAAGCCCGCGCCAAATTCTATGCCCTTGACCGCGCCGATGCTAAGCATGGCGGCGGCGAGGCTTGCGTCCAATTTTTCAAAGACCGGCTCGCCTAGTCCGGCTGGAACTCCCTTTATTTGGCATTCGATTATGCCGCCCGCCGAGTCTCCGGCCGCCCTAAGCTCTTCGATTTTTTTCTGCATGGCGCGGGCGGCGTCAAGGTCTGCCGCGCGCAAAGGGTTTTTTTCTATAACTTTAAGGTCAATTTTATTGCAAGAGATTCCAGCGGCGCGCAAAGTGTAAGCCGTCACCGAGAATTTTTTGCCCAACGTTTGCTCCAAAAATTGCAGGGCCACCGCTCCGGCGGCGACGCGGGCGCAAGTCTCCCGTCCGCTGGCGCGGCCGCCGCCCCTGTAGTCGCGGAAGCCGTACTTTTCAAAGTAAGTGTAGTCCGCGTGGCCTGGGCGGAAAGTGTCTTTTAAATTTGAATAGTCGCTTGAGTGTTGCGAAGTGTTTCTTATCTCTATAGCGATTGGAGTTCCTTGCGCTTTTCCTTCAAAGACGCCGCTAAGGATTTCGGCCTTGTCGGCTTCGCTCCTGGCTGTGACCGCCGCGTTGAATTTGCCGTCGGCTTTGGCGCCGGGGCGGCGTCGGTCAAGGCGCTCCTGGATTTTTTGCGCGTCGATTTTCGTCCCCGCGGGAACTCCGTCTACAACCACGCCAAGCGCGGTTCCGTGGCTTTCGCCAAAAGTTGTGGCTCTAAAAATTTTTCCGAATGTTGATCCGCTCATAATTTAAATCCAAATTGAATTGCAGGGAAAATGCTGAACTCGTCGCTTATGATCCACGGCTTCAATCCGTATTTTCTATAGTCTCCGTAAAAATAATCTTCGTTCATTTCTAAAATGTTGTAGTTCAATTCAAGGGCGGAGTAGAACTGCACGCGCTTTGCGGGCTTTATCGAAAGCATAAAGCGGGTGGCCGGAATCATTGCAAAAAGCCATTTGTCGGCAAAAACATTGCCGCCGACGTCATAGTATCCTGTGTATCGGGCAAAGCGCGCGTAAACTTCTGCGTTCAGCATGACAGGGCCGCAAAAGCAGTGCTGCGTTCCTACGCCCATGCTAAAGGATTGAGTTGACTTTGGATCCTTTGTGTCAAAGCCAAAATGCGTCAGCAAATATAGTTTTTGCAGTCCGCTGGTCATTCCAATTTCCAAATATTTGTCCGTGTCGATGTGAAGTTCAAAGTTCATGTGCGAAACGTCGGTGTTCTTTAACTTTCCGTCCTTTATCGCTTTCTTCGCGTCGCGCCCCTTTAGCTTTTTGTATGAGGCGGGACTTCCGTCCATCATTGCCAACGCTTCCTTTCCGACGTCAAAGCTGTAGACTTTGCCCAGACGGGTGCCGGCGCATTTTTTGCTTATTACGCCAAGAAAGGTTCCGTCGGAATCAAAGCGCTCTATCGTCACTCTTACCGGCGTCGGAACAAGCGAGTCGCGGTAAACCAAGAGCGAAAATTTTTCGGAATACGGGAAGCCGATTGAAATCGGGCCAAAGTTCCCAAGAGGAATTTGCCATGCGGCGAGGGGCGCCTTTGTTTCCCTAAGATGCAAAACGCCGTCGTAGATGTGCGCGTAAATGTTTCCCTTGTCGTCAACGACCGCTCCGTTAAAGACGCCCTTTATTCTGACGATTGTGCTTTGCCTGCTGGAAAAAAGATCAAGTTCGTCAAGCGCCATAAGCCAAGACAAGTAGGATTGCATTGCGTGCATGTCGATGAAGGCGTTGAGGCTGTATTCAATCAAAACTTGCGTTCTTGTGTCAGCCTTTTTCTTTATCGTGTAGAAGAGGCGCTTTAGGCCGGTAAGCGAGTCGTCGTGGCCTTTTTTTGCCATGCCCCACGCTTCGTCGCGCTTGCGTTCTTCCGCTGACGGAAACTGCTTGGCGATTGTTTTTGAAAGCCTCCTGTGCAGGGGGAAAATGCTTTTGTAAAATGACCTTACGCTCGGGTTTATCGCCGCGAGGCTGTCTCCAACTTTTGTCGGAATGAATGTTCCAGTGTTGAAGGGGTGGTATTTTCGGCCAAGCAATTTTGTGTAAAGGGAATTCATTTTTGGGACAAAGACTTCTTGGTATTCTTCAAGACTGTCGCAAGTCCATGAATTTATAAACGCCTTTGTGACGCCAAATTTTGTGAAATGCCATTTTCTTTGGTAGATTGGAGCCGCGGGAACGATGTCCTCTCCGTTCACTATGTTGAAAATATAACCGTATTTTTCGTCATGGGCGTCTTTTCGCGTCGTAACGTTCGGCGTGGCGTAAGTGTATGAAAAAACTCTGTCTGGCGAGACTATGTCTTCGTCAACCAATACGGCGCTCAAAAGGTTGGACGAAGCCGCGCCGCGCGAGTGTCCTGTGATTAAAATCGAAGATTTCTTTAAGTCCAGCCTGCGTTTTTGCGCGTAGTCCAACAAGCTTAGCTTGATTCGCGTGACGGCTTTTAAAAAGCCTTCATGGTATTCCGGCGGAGCGCTTTTTAGGAGTTTGACCGAGCTGTCCTGAATGTTGATGTTTGAAAGCCATTCTTCTTCGTTGCCCGGCGTTCCTCGTATTACTACAAACACCAAGTCGCGGCCGCTCGAAAGTTTTTTAAAGCCCAAAGAAAAGGCGGCCTGGTTTATGTCGTAAACAGCGTCTGAATAGTCGATGTCGTAATGCCATTCTATGTTGCTGTAAGGAACGCCGTATTTTGCATAGGCTTGCGCCAAGGCGTTGTCAGGCGTTTTGTCCTTTGCGTCGTAAGCCAAGCAGCTTAGCGCGCCGGCCGCTCGGGCAAGCTTATGGTTGTATGTCGGCTTGTCAAACGGCTCGAACCAAGCGTCGCTCCATTCCACGGTGACGGGAACGAGGGCGTCTTTTTCAGCTCCTCGTCCTTCGATGTTTACCGTTACTTTTTCCGCGGCCAATGTTCTGGCGCCAAAAAGTCCGCCGGCCAAAAATAGGCAAAGAAACACGATTTTTTTCATTGTTTCATTTTAGCGCATTTCGCGCGGTTTTGCTAGTCGGTCGGCGGACAATCGGCTGGCGGTCGATCGTTTGTCCGCCAGAGAGGGGCGAAAAGGCGCGGCGCTTTAATATGCGTCGCCGAAAAGCTCTTTTAGCGTCGCGATCAAAACGCTATTGGTATAGAATTTTTCGTAGCTGTTTCCGTCCAAAAGGGACTTGTCAACCTCGGCGCCGCCTTCGACGCTCTTGCTAAAGTCTTGCGCGCTCAAACGGTTGTTGCTCGAAAAGTTGTATGGAAAGCCGTCCGCCGTCACGCCCATGCCGACAACGCAGCTTCCGCCGCCGGAGCGTTCGCCGATAATTTTTACGCCGCGTTCCCTTGCAAAGCAGGGAAGGGCGTTTCCGCAAGAGAAGGAGCTAAAGGAAGCTAGAATCGCGACGTTCAATCCTCGGCATGGGTTTTCTGCGGAGGTTGACCTCGTTCCAAAAAACTTGGCGCGGTAGGCGGCGTCTTTGGCGTCGATCACGCCGTCAAGGTTCAAGTCGGCCTTTGTGATTTCGTGGAACTTGCCGCCTGTGCGGACGTCGTCGTAATACAAGTCGCCCTTTCCCGTGATGAGGTAAAGGATGTACTGCATTGCCGGCTTGGCTCCGCCGCCGTTGCACGAGTCGTCGATTAGGACTGTCGTGACGTTTGCGTATTCAGTCTTGTGCAAAATGTAATAGAAGGCCTTGTAAAAGAGAGCGATTGTGTCGTTGGGAAGAGTCACGGTGTCGGGGTCTGGATTGCCCGTGGCGGAGGCGTAATAATTATTCCAGCCGCCAGCCATGTCAAGGGCAAAGTTGTCAAAGCGGATTATGAGCGTTTTTCCGTCTTCTGTAAGCTCCAAAACTTTGTCGCTTTTTATTGCGCCGTTGCCGTCAATTATGCCCTTTTGCTTTCGCCACCAGTTTAGGCTGTTAGGTTGGCTTTCACTGGATTTTTTTCTGTCGAATTTCCATTTGCCGCTGCAGCCGTTTTGCGCTATGTCATCGACGGCGGCTTTGATTTGGGCGTCGCCAAACGTAAGGAAGTCTTGCCATTGTACGCTTGCGTGCTGGTCTCCGTAAGTGTAATAGGTTAGCTTGGCCAAGCCCTTGAGGTAATCCGAGTAAGACGTTGATTTTAGCAAGGCCTTTGTGTCGGGATCATGCTGGGTGAGCAATTCGTCAAGGGAAAGTTTGTCAGCCGCTGCCACTGCGTCAGCCTTTGCGTAGCCGTTTCCGTCGTCGGCAAAACCGTAGTAGCCGGGGCAGCCGTAAAGGTTGTCGTGGGCAAAGCAAAGCAAGTTGTACGAAGCTTCCACCAGGGCCGCGGGGCGCTTGTTCAAGTCCGCGTACCATGGGCTGTCCTTAAAGGTCGTGTACTTTTCAGTCTTGGAGTATTGGAAAAGTTTTTTTCCGTTGAAAAGAATTTGCGCGTTTTTGAGCGGGCCGGAAAAAAGCTGGTTTATCACGCAGATGGGAGCGTAGGCGTCGTCAATGCCGCCGTAAATTTTAAAGCCGTATTTTGCAAGGTTGAACGTGGCGGCTTTTTGGCCTTCGAACGCTTTCTTTGATTCAACCATTTTTCCCGGCTTTCCGTTTTGAGTAAAGTTCAAGCCAGGATCGGGGTCCGCAAAGCCGGACCATGCCGGACAGTAAATCGTGCTGTTTTTGACGTTGACGACAAGCGGGAATGATTTTCCCAAGGCTTTGCCTGTTATCGTGTATTCTCCGTCGGAATAGCTCATGCCGTCAATCTTTACGTCGCAGGCGCTTTCCAGCCAGTAGCGGACGCCTGTGTAGGGAAGATATTCGTTTTTGTCGTACACGCGGGCAAAAACCGTGGCCAAAACATTGTCGTCCGTTCCTGACACAAAGGGAATCGAAAGGCTTTCAAAATTTTTGTTTTCCTCTTTTGCCGCGCTTGAAAGGTTGTAAATGGTGTCGCCTTCCTGTCGGCAAGCCGTAAGGCTAAGCGCCAAAAACGCCAAAACCGAGGCAAAAAACAATAGTATGGATTTCTTCATTGTGACAACTCCTCCTAAATAAAGAAAGTTAAATTATAATCTTGCGTCCTTTTCTTTGTCAAGTTTTGGCGGGCGTTCTGTCCTTTTGCAGTTTGCGGAACAGTTGAATTTCTTTTGCAAATTCATTAAAATATTCGCTAATATTTTCCCATTAATGGGGAGCCGATAGGAGGCAAATATGTTAAAGTTGAAGGGAACTTACACAGCGATGATCACGCCGATGAAAAAGAACGGCGCCGTGGACTTTGAGGGATTCAGGAAACATGTCAAAAACCAACTCAAAGCCGGAATCGACGGACTTGTTCCTCTTTGCACAACAAGCGAAACTCCTACTCTTGACGAAGACGAAGAAGACAAGATGCTCGACATCATTATGGAGGAGCGAGCGGCATACAAAAAATCGACAGGCAAGAACGTTCCGATTATCGTAGGAACGGGAAGCAACAACACCCGCGACGCCGTGCGCTACACCCAGCGCGCCAAGGAAGCCGGAGCCGACGCGGCCTTGGTCGTGACGCCTTATTACAACAAGCCCAGCCAAGAGGGAATCTACCGCCACTTTGCCGCTGTAAGCAAAGTCGGCCTTCCGATTTTGGTTTACAACATTCAGGGACGAACGGGCACCAACATTGCCACCGACACTTTGGCGCGCATCGCCGAATTGCCCAACATCATCGGCGTTAAGGAAGCCAGCGGCAACATCAACCAGATGGCCGACGTTCTTGCCAAGGTTAAGGCAAAGCATCCCAACTTCGCCGTTTTGTCAGGCGACGACGGCTTGACCTTGCCACTTCTTTCGCTCGGCGGCGACGGAGTTGTTTCCGTCGTCTCCAACTTGGCTCCCAAAGAAGTCAAGGCCATGGTTGACGCCGGCCTCAAAGGAAAGTTCGACGAGGCGCGCAAGGCGCACTTCCGCCTGCTTCCGATTTTCAAGGCCGCCTTTGTTGACGGAAACCCGACTTCAATCAAATACGCGATGAACGTGAAGGGACTTCCGGCCGGAGGAGTCCGCGCCCCGCTCGTCGAGGTAACAGCCGCCGCTAAGAAAGTAATAAAAGCGGCGCTGCTCGCGAGCAAAATCTAAGGCGGAAAGATTCCCGCGTATGTCGCTTCGCTCCATTTTGATATAGGAAGCGATTCAACTGCGCTCTTGGCAGAGCGCGGACAATCAAGCGCGGGAATGACATACTGGAGCAAGCGCGGGAATGACATGCTGTGTCATGTTCGGGCTTGACCCGGACATCTTTTGACAAATGTTTATAGGAGTTATTTATGGCAGAGAATAGAATAGATGTAGGCGTTTTGGGAGCGACCGGAATGGTCGGCCAGCGCTATGTTAAGCTTTTGGAAAATCATCCTTGGTTCCGCGTCACATACGTCGCGGCCAGCCCCCGTTCCGCCGGAAAGCCCTACCGCGAGGCAGTGGCCAACCGCTGGCTTATCGGAGCGGAAATCCCCGCCGACGCCGCCGACCTGATCGTGCAGGACGCCAACGACGAAAAGGCGGCTCTTGGAAAGTGCAAGTTCGTATTCAGCGCGCTTGAAATGTCCAAGGACGAAATCAAGGCCTTGGAAGAGCGCTACGCCGCCTTGGGAATCCCGGTAGTGTCAAACGCCAGCGCCAACCGTTGGACCAGCGACGTTCCGATGCTTGTTCCCGAAATCAACTACTCGCACCTTGACGTAATCGCCGCGCAAAAGAAGAACCGCGGCTGGGACAAGGGCTTTATCGTAGTAAAGCCCAACTGCTCGCTCCAAACTTACATGATGCCGCT